>CAXSED010000012.1:0-59489 GCA_964236475.1 uncultured Chthoniobacterales bacterium | reverse complement strand
GCTTCCGCGACATCGTAAACTCCAACATCAATTCCATGCTCGATCAGGCCGAAGACCCCGAGAAACTCGTGCGTCTGATGATCCAGGAGATGGAGGACACCCTCATCGACCTCAAAGCCTCCTGCGCCGGGGCCATCGCCGCCCGCAAGAAAGTAGGCCGCAGCCTGGACGAACTGGTGGGCCGCGTGAACAACTGGGAGAGCAAGGCGAGGCTGGCCATCGAAAAAGGCCGCGAGGAACTCGCCCGCGAGGCGTTGCTCGAAAAGCGGCGCGCCAACGAAGGTACCGGCGCGCTGGAAAAGGAAACGCTCCAGCTCGACGAGGTCATCCGCAATTATCAGGGAGATATCACCCAGTTGGAGGAAAAGCTCTCCACCGCCCGCGAGAAACAGCGTGTGCTCGTCCAGCGCCACATCCACGCCCAACACAAGACCCGCGCGCAGCAGACCATCCGCCGCTCGGAGACCAGCGATGCGCTCCTGCGCTACGAGCAATTCGAGGCGCGCATCGAGCGCATGGAGGCCGACGCCGACATGGTCAACTACGGTCGCAAACCTTCTCTGGAGGAACAATTCGCCCAACTGGAGCGCGACGAAGACATCGAGAAGGAACTCAACGCCCTGAAAAACGCGTCGCAAAAAACCGATGGCCAGTCACACTGAGGCGACACCCGGCACGCAGAAAAACCGTGTGTTCCTGCCGGCCAAGTGATACAAAATCTATCCATCCTTATGGCGCCTTTCATTGCCAGTTCCGTCCACGTGGTCAAAAAAGACGGGTCGACGGTGGACATCAACAGTGACGGTTCTTCCGACACGTCGGATGGCGATTCTTCCCCGACGACCTCCCACACCGGCACCCCGTCCAAGCATCACCATGCCGATGCGGACGTTGACGTGGGAACCTTTGTGCCAATCGTTGCCATCGTCTTCGTCTTCCTGTGGCTGATCGTGAAGGCGTTGATGGCACCGTTCACTCAGCGCGCCACCCGGCGTCGGCAGGGACCGACTGATGGCACGCAAGTCCTCAGCGAAGAAGAGCAGGCGGTGCTCAGCAAACTCCAGCGTACCATCGTGCAGATGGAACGCCGCATCGAGTCTCTCGAAACCATCCTCATCGACGAACATCGCACCAAGGAAAAGTATGGACATCAAATCTGAACTCCGCCGCAACCTGGGCAAATTCCGCCAGCGGCTCTACCGCTCGGACCACGGCAAAATCCTGGGCGTCTTCAGCGGGATCGCCGAAAGCCTCGGATTCTGCGTCCGGTGGACGCGAGTTGTCGGCGTCATCGTCCTCTTGGGCATCGCCGGTTCCGCCGGGGCGGACGGGTTAAAAACTCACTTGCTCGTCGCGGGATTTTTCTACCTGCTCTTGGCCATGGTCATGCAGCCGCCGCGCAAGCTGGGTGTTGCGAGCAGCCGCAGCAACAGCGACGAGGATGTCTTCCAACCGCCGCCCATTCCTTTCTGGCGCCGGGAACGACCGGCAGCGGTTCCTTCCTACCAGGTGCCACGACCGGCGGAGCGCGTAGACCTGATGCAGCTCGACCGTCAACTCGACAGCCTCGACCGCCGCATCCAGCGCATGGAAACCATCGTGACGGACCGTCAGTACGATTGGGACCGCCGCATGGAAAGTTGACGCGTGCGCCTCATGACCTCGACACCCTGGTTGCCGCTCATCAACCGCCGCCCTGCACGGGCGGCGGTTTCTTTGTTGCGCGGCGGCTTCCTTGGCTTGGCCGGGACGCTGCTGGCCGTCGGCTGCGCGGACCAGCGCCATCAAATCGTCGTCAGCGTGCCGGAGCAACGCATGGTGCTGCTCGACGATGGCGTTCCCGTCGCTTTTTACCCGGTGTCCACCTCGCGCTTCGGCCTCGGCGACGCCCCCGGCTCGAACGCCACTCCCTTGGGCGAACTGGAAATCGCCGAGAAAATCGGCGGTGGCGCGCCACTCGGGATGAAGTTCAAGAGCCGCATCCCCACCGGCGAGATCGTGCCCGTCGATGCTCCCGGACGCGATCCCGTGGTGACGCGCATCCTGTGGCTGCGCGGCTTGGACGCCGGGAATGCCCATGCTTACGAACGCTACATTTACATTCACGGTACGCCCGAGGAGCGCAACGTCGGCCAACCGGCCAGCTACGGCTGCGTGAGAATGCGTTCGCGCGACGTGGCGGCGCTCTACGAAGAAGTCGGCAAGGGCGCGCGAGTTTTTATCCTCAACGAACCGTTGACCCAAGCCGCCAGACTGCACCTCGCTCCGGGTGCAGCGCTCCCCCAACCCGACGAGCGACCCCCGGCAATCTCTACTGCACCGTCACGGTGAACGTTGCTTTCGCCTTCGTGCCCGCCGGATCTTTCGCCACCACCACGATGTTCGCCGAACCCGTTTTGCTTGCGGCGTAGGTCAGCGTCATCTTCTGACCGGTGAATGTCGCCGTGACGAGGTCGGGATTGCTGTTCTTGGCTTTGAGGATAAAGACCGCTGCATCGCCCGTCGCCTTGGGCGTCAACGGCAGCGCGGTGATCGAGTTGACGTAAACGAGGTCGGCCAGCTGCACCGTGGATTGGTTATAGCTCGGAAGAACCGGCAACTCATCCAAGGGCGAACCGAGATTCACAATTTGCAGACCGGCGATGGCGTCCACTACCTTCAGACCATCGCCGGTGATGCGGCCAAACACCGTGAACGGCCCGCCATCGGAGGTGTCGTCGAGTTCGGTATTGTCAGCCAGATTAAAAAACCACTGATCTGTCGCGCTGTTTGGGCCGGTGCTCAATGCGTAGGAAAGCGTCCCGCGTGTGTTGGAAAATGTGTGCTCACCGGTGACAGCGGCATTCTCGGGGATCGTGATTTCCTTGCCGTTAGCGATGGCGTAGCCGCCGCCTTGAATCACAAAACCCGGCACTGACCGGTGAATGAAGCTGTTGTTATAGCTTCCGGCGTTGGCGTAACTCAGAAAATTTGCCACACTGGCAGGTGCCGCGCTGGCGAGCAGTTCCACGTCGATGTTGCCTTCACTCGTAGCAAAGCGAACGAGGCTACCGGTCACATTTTGCAGCGCAAACGTCTTCTTGAGGTTGATGACCGTCGGCGCAGCGTTCGCGGAAACAGTGAGATCGCTGATCGGCTTTGCCACGTATGGCGGCGTGGTGTCTTGAGCGACCACGACGGACGAAGCAAAGCAGCCGAGGGCAGTGGCCAACGCGTAACGGAGCAACAAGCAGGAGGATTTCATCGGGCGGTATTGTGGTAGAAATCGTCGAAAAGTCAAGCAAACGAGTGGGCGCGTTTCGCCCGGTAGAGAAAGCAACTTCGTGTGAAAACCCTGGTTAAAAAGCCACGGCATCCGGTGCCGGTTCTTCTTGCACCGGGACGGCGGCGGGCGCGTCGATCCAGCGGCCGTGCTCGCGGATGAGGTCCGTCAAGCGGGCAACTGCCTCGCCCTCAGGGATATTGAAACGCACGGCTTGCTTGCCGACGTACAGATTGACCTTGCTCGGCGCGCCACCGACGTAGCCGAAATCTGCGTCCGCCATTTCGCCGGGTCCATTGACGATGCAGCCCATGATGGCGATTTTTACACCTTTCAAATGCCCGGTGGCCGCCCGGATTTTTGCCGTGGTGTCCTGCAAATTAAAGAGTGTCCGCCCGCACGACGGGCAAGCCACATAGTCCGTTTTGAAGACCCGCGAACCCGCCGCTTGGAGAATATTGTACGCGAGCCGCAGGCTCTGGCCGGGGGCTTCCTCGCCTTGGACGAGCACGGCGTCGCCGATACCGTCGCAGAGCAGTGCGCCGATGTTCGTCGCTGCAACGAGCAGGGTGTGGAGAAAATCTTTCCCCGCTTCGGCGGACGGCGACAGCGTGTCCTTGAGAAGAATGGGATGCCGCTCGTCGAGCCGGGCGGCGAGCAGGCGGAAGGCTGCGACCACCGGCAGGTCCAGCCCGTCACGCACTGTCACCACCCGTGGACCCGGTGCCCGATTGAGACTCTCGATGGCGTTTGCATCGCGTGGGTCGATTTCCCGCACCCCGGCCTGCTCGTACGCGATCTCCGGTTGAAAATCTCCCATCCGATCGAGCTTGTGCGCGATCTTGTCGAGCGTCGCCTGCCGGACCACCACACGGGGCACCTCACCCAAACCAAGCGGCACGTCGCCGATCACCGTGCGCGCCGCCGACCGCCGCCGGTACGAAAATGGGTCGAACGACATCACGGCCTCCTCGGAGGTGCCTGTGTCCGCGCCCTTTCCGCCGTAGAGCCCCACCAAGGCTCGCGCGACTGGCACCTCGTGCACACTGTCTTCCGTCAGCGAAACGCGCACCGTGTCGCCGATGCCATCGTTGAGCAGCGACCCGATGCCGATGGCACTCTTAATACGCCCGTCCTCGCCGTCGCCCGCTTCGGTTACTCCAAGGTGAACGGGATAATTCCAGTCATCTCCCTCCTTCGCCAGCCGGTCCACAAGCAGGCGATAGGCCGCGATCATGACCTTCGGATTGCTGGCCTTCATCGAAAAAATGAAGTCGTGAAAGCCGTTGTCCCGTGCGATGTGCGCAAATTCCAGCGCGCTTTCCACCATGCCCAGCGGCGTGTCGCCATAGCGGTTCATGATGCGGTCGCTAAGCGAACCGTGGTTGGTGCCGATGCGGATCGAAACCCCGCGCTCCTGGCAAAGCTTCACCAGCGGCGTGAACCGCTCGCGGATGCGCTCCAGTTCTGCCGCGTATTGTTCGTCGGTGTACTCCTTGACGGCAAACTTCTTGGAATCCGCGAAGTTCCCCGGGTTGACCCGCACCTTTTCCACCCAACGCGCCGCTTCCATCGCCGCATCGGGCTTGAAGTGAATGTCCGCCACCAACGGGACGCCACATCCACGCTCGGCCAGCCCGGCTTTGATGAATTCCAGATTGCGCGCGTCCTTGATCGTCGGCGCGGTGATCCGCACGATTTCGCAGCCCACCTCCGCCAGTTCGAGCGTTTGCTGGATGCTCGCCGCCGTGTCCATCGTGTCACAGGTGATCATCGACTGGACGCGAATCGGGTTTTCGCCACCGATGCCCACGCTGCCAACCTTCACCTCGCGGGTGCGCCGACGGCTGAAAGGACCGGAAATTTGCAAACGAAGGGAAGAAGTCATGGCTCGGAAAAACGCGGCGAATCGACAGGGCTTTGCCGAATCTTAGATCAATCGCCGGGTTTTGTCATCCGGCGGGCGTACCGAAAACCAGGGAAGCAACAATCCTTCCATCCAGCAAAAAGGATTTGGTCGTTTCCGGTGGTGGCAGCTTTCCCGCCGCACGCTTTTGATTATGGCTCAGCAAATCCCTCTTGATCCCTCGGCTCATGCTGGTCATCTCTCGGACGATCACAAAACCCAGGAAGTCGCGCCAGATCTTGCCTACAAGCGGCTTGCCATCGTCAACGTCCTGTTTTACGGCACGCCCGTCGGCGACCCGTGGGTGCTCATCGACGCCGGGGTGCCCGGCAGCGCGTCATTCATTGCCAGCGCGGCGGAGAGCCGGTTCGGAGAAAACAACCCACCTCGAGCGATCATCCTGACGCATGGGCACTTCGACCACGTCGGCGCGCTCAAAACTCTCGCCGAACGCTGGAATGTGCCGGTCTACGCTCACCGGCTGGAATTGCCTTATCTGAACGGGCAGTCTGCCTACCCACCGCCCGATCCCACGGTCGGCGGCGGCCTGATGGCCTGGCTTTCGCCGCTGTACCCGAGTGATCCCATCGACGTGAGTCAGTGGCTGAAACCGCTGCCCGAAAACGGCTCGGTGCCGGAAATGCCGGGTTGGCGCTGGCTGCACACGCCCGGGCATACTCCGGGACAGGTGGCGCTCTGGCGCGAGTCGGATCGGACGCTCATCGCGGCGGATGCGTTCATCACGACGGATCAGGAGTCGGCGTACTCAGTCGCTTCACAAAAGCCGGAACTGCACGGTCCGCCGATGTATTTCACGCCGGATTGGGATTCGGCCCGCGTCTCGGTCGAGACGTTGTCGGCTCTGGAGCCTGAACTCGCCGTCACAGGGCATGGTCAGGCGATGCAGGGCCAGGAATTGCGCCGGGCACTGCACCAACTGGCGCGTAATTTTAACCATATTGCCGTGCCTGAGCACGGACGATACATCGGAACGCCCGCTAAAGCGGACGAAACCGGCACGGTGTACGTGCCGTCGAAATAACCATCGGCAGGAAAAATTTCGGCGACCCGTTTTTACGGCTGGGCCGGGGTAGCCGTGGCGGCGGGAAATTCTAACTCGCGCCGGTTCTTGTGGCCCAGAGCCAAATCCCCCACGTCGAAGAAACTGACATAGAGCATGTAGCCCGCGATCAAAAAGAAACACGCCGTTTGGATCACCTCCAGTAAACGGATATTTACCGGCTTGCGGCGCACCGTTTCGATCAACGCGAGAAGGATGTGCCCGCCGTCTAGCACCGGGATGGGTAACATGTTCAACAACGCCAAGTTCACGTTGAGAATGACGCTGAACCACAACGCGAGCCGCCAGCCTTCCTTGCTAGAAAACAACGCAAAATAGGTGCGCCCGATCATGACGGGCCCGCCCAAATGTTGCACACCGATATGAGATTTCGGCGCGAGCACGGCCCCGAGCGTATTACCAATGTTGACAACGCTGCTGCGAAGTTGATCCACTGGTGGTTCGCTGACGATCTTGCTTTTGCCTCCGCTGTTCAAACTGATCCCGTCGTTGTCGAAGGACTGCCCGATGCCGATGACCGGGTCCGTCTTGGTTTTCGGAACCAGCGGCGTGATGCTAACGGTACGCGAAATTCCCTGGTGTGACACCGCCAAGTTAATGGCCTGACCGGGATGCGCCCGAATCGCCATTTTCAGGTCGCCGAATTTCGTGGCGCGGACACCGTTGACTGATTCGATGATGTCGCCTTTTTTGATCCCGGCGCGGTCGGCGGGACTGTCGGCATAAACGTCGTCGATGATGAACGGCATCGCTGGCAGGATCAATGGCAACATTTTGCCGTCGCGTTCGACGGTCAGATCGAGGGACTGCCCATAACTGTTTTGCTCTGCGTCCGACAGGTTTAACGGGTTGTACAAAGGCTGATCGTTGACCGCCGTGATGACATCATTTTCCCGCAACCCGGCTTTGGCTCCCGGGCTGTTCGGTTTGACTTCGGCTACAATGGTCGTGAATGCCGGGTCTATCATCACCTCACGGAATCCCTTGCGTCTCCAGACGCTAACCGCTTCGGGGGCAGAAGGAACCGGCTGGAACGTCAATGTTTTGTCGCCTCTTTGCACCTTGAAGGGAATGCTGTTGCCTTCGCTGCGAACCACATACCAGGTAACGCTGCCGTTCATCCCGTTGAAGCGGCTGACAGGGTGACCATCGACAGCGAGAATCTCGTCGCCCGCGTGCAAGCCTTTCGGAATGCTCGAGTCGTCACAAGGGGCATTGGCTGCCGGAGAATCCGGCACGACGTAACCGATTTTGAGGCTGGTTTCCGCCTCGCTAACGGGCCTGCCGACCGCCCAGACGATCACCGCAAAAATGAATGCCAAACCGAACGAAAACACCGGACCGGCTAGCGCGACAATGATTTTGTCCAGCGGTGAAACCGTCGGAAGAGCTGTGCGGTCGGTGGCGGACTCGCCTTCGACGGCGTCCATCGGAGCCATCTGCGGCAGTTTGACGAACCCCCCAAACGGAATCGACCCCAAGCTGTAAACCACGCCGTTGTACGTGCGTTTCCAGATCGGTTTGCCGAACCAGACTGCAAACTGCTCAACCACCAATCCGCGCCAGCGTGCGGCGAGGAAATGGCCCAACTCATGCACGACGATGAGCAGGTTGAAGATGAGAATGACTTCGAGGAGAACAACCAGGAAGTTCAGGACAAGACGGGCAATCTCCATGGAAAACGGGGGTCGGAATCGGGAAGCAACGCCAAGAGGCGAACCACTCAATATTACAAGGCGTCGGTCGCCCGGGAGCGAGCGTCGACATCGGCAGCTAATATAGCATCGAGATCGGGTGCTGCAACGTGCCGGTGCGCGGCCATGACCTCGTCAACGACTCCCCAAATACGCGGAAACGGGATGCGGCCCGCCAGGAAAGCGGCGACGGCAACCTCGTTGGCGGCGTTGAGCACGGCGGGCAGCGTGCCGCCCGCTTCTCCGGCGGCGCGGGCCAGGTTGAGCGCAGGAAAATCCGCGAGGCGTGGCGGCTCGAATTCCAGCGCGCGCAACGTGTCGAAATCCAGCGGCGGCAGCCGGTTGGCCACTCGTTCGGGGAACGTCGCCGCGTACTGGATCGGGAAACACATATCCGAGTGGCTAAGTTGTGCCAACACGCTGCTGTCGATGAATTCGACCATCGAATGCACGATACTCTGCGGATGGACGACCACGTCCACCTTGGACATCCGCACGTCGAAGAGCCAACGTGCCTCAATCATTTCCAAGCCTTTGTTGAAGAGTGTCGCCGAGTCGATGGAGATTTTTTGTCCCATGTCCCAGGTGGGGTGTTTGAGCGCCTGGGCAGGCGTGGCCGCGGCGATTTGCTCGACAGTCCATTGGCGGAAGGGTCCGCCGGACGCCGTGAGAATCAGCCTCCGCACCGTGTCGGGGTCCCGGCCTTCGAGACACTGGAAAATGGCGTTGTGCTCGCTGTCCACTGGCAGGACTTTCACGCCGCGCGCCGCCGCCGCGCGCATAACCGTTTCGCCTGCCATGACGAGGATTTCCTTGCTGGCCACCGCTAGGTCGCGCCCGGCTTCGATGGCCGCCAGTGCGGGGCGGAGTCCTCCCGTGCCCACGATAGCAACCAGTACAAGGTCGGCGTCCGTGGCCGTGGCCGCCAGTTCCACCAGTCCCTCTTCGCCGAAGAGCAACCGGGGACGATATCCCGCATCGAGCCGGGCCCGGAGTTCATCTTCCTTGGAAGCGTCCACCAGACACAGTGCTTCGGGGCGAAAACGGTTCGCCTGCGCGGCCAGCCCGCCGGCGTTTTGATTGGCGGCCAGCCCCGCTATTTCCAGCCGGTCCGGCAGGTCAGCCACCACCTTGGCCGCGCTCTGGCCGATGGAGCCGGTGGCTCCCAAAACGATCATGCGACGCTTTCTCATGCTAGAAACAGACTCAAAACGGGACCACGAAAATCCGCAGGTAAAAGAACAACAGCGGCGCGGTGAACAGCAGGCTGTCGATCAGGTCGAGCACGCCGCCGATCCCGGGGAGCATGTTGCCGGAATCCTTGACTCCCGTGCTGCGCTTGAGGATGGATTCGGCCAGGTCGCCGATAACCGCCGCCACGCTCAACCCAAGTCCGAGCACCAACAAATCCAGACCGTGCAGCAGACCGAGCTTCACCGGCATCAGGGCGCGCAATCCAAAGCTGGCAAGGAGCGAGAACGCCAGCGCGCCGCCGAACCCCTCCCACGTTTTCGCAGGGCTGATGTGAGGCACCATCTTGTGCTTGCCGATGATACTCCCCGTCAGGTACGCCCCCATATCGCTGAATTTTGACACGGCGATCAGAAACAAAACGTAATACTGCCCCTGCAGTTGCCCGTTCACCGTCGGGATCAGGTAGATCAACTTGCTAATGAAGTTGAAAAGCCACGGCACGTACATGAGGCCGAAAACGGTGTAGGCCATCGTTTCCAGCGGGGGAATATTTTCCGCTGCCCGCGTAAAAAGTTGCCTCCCGAAAACGCCGAGCAGGAAAACCAGCAGGATCGCCACCTCGAAATTACTCGAAGGCGGTACGCCCGGGTGATGCGCTAACACGTAAAAGCTGCCGACGAAAAAGACCGCCGCGCACAGCATCCCGAAAATCTTGAAATTGGGCCGCTTGCCGTGGTCGAGCATCCCATAGAACTCCCACAGCCCCGCCAGCCCGAAGCTGGCCGTCAGCAAGAAGTAAGCGATCGGCTTGCCAGACAAGAGCACCCCCAACAGCAGCGACCACATGACCACGCTGCTCAGCCCCCGGCGCAGGAAAACCGCTCGTTTACTCCGCACCACCGGCGCGGCGGCGGACCCGGCGGAAGGAGGCGGTTGCGAGCGGGCATCTCCGTCGATCATGGGACTTCCTCAGAGCCGGGCGGAAATGTGGTTGAACGATTTTTCCAGCGTGTCCACCCGTTCCAGCACGGGTTTGTAACGCTCTTCCTGCACGTTGCAGAACACCTCAAGCGGCTTGTAGACCTGCGAAAGCTTCTGGTAAAAAACGTCGATGGCCTGGCGGATCAGGTCGCCGATAGCCTGGGTCAATTCCACCTCCTTGGCGGCCATCTGCTCGCGGTAGCGTTCGAGCACTCTGCGCCGCTTGCCCACGACACCCACGATCCCGACTGCCGCCGTCACGACGGCCAAGGTGCCGGTGATGTCCACCACGGCAGCGGCGGCTACGTGCAACGCTACCGCCGCCAGAATTCCGCCACCCACCACTCCGGCCCCAATCGGCAGTCGCGCCCAGGAGACGGTCTCAGTGAACATTTCCCGCAGCAGCCGTTCAATCGCCGGGTCCGCCGAGTTTTCGATCAGGGTCAGATCGATGCGTTCGAGCAGACGCTTGCGCTGCTCGGCGAACTCGGCCATGCCCGGTCCGAGTTGACGGCGCGCTTCGTCGCCGAAGTTGAGTTGCAGCTTTTCATGCATCTGTGTCCACACGCCCTTCAACTCGCTTTCCAGCAGTCCCAACACGTGCTCCATCTGTTTAGTAATGGCCGCGCGCAGTTTCTCCTCTACGCCGCGCTGGAACTCGGCCTGCCACTTGGCATCCCGGCCAAAGACCTGCTTAAAGAGCACCCCGAATTGCAGGTGGTCACCCAGTTCTTTCTCACCTTCCTTTTGCACGCGACTGTATGCGGTGTCGATGCCACGCAGGAATCCTTCCACCTGGAGATCGCTGTGTTTGCGCATCTGGACAACGGTTGCGTTCAGCCGGGTGAGTTGTTCGCGGTCGGCGGCGATAATCTTCTGGCTGCTGCGCGCCTGTTCGGAAAGGTCTTTCAACACGACCTGCGCCGTCTGCGCCACGCTCTTGAGCTTGGTGCGGCGCGCCTCGCCGGTGCCGACCGTTTCGTTGATGTAATCCTCCAGCGGGCCGAACTTACTTTCTTCCCAGAGCCGTTCCTTGTCCACGCCGCTCGTCTTGGACATGAACGCTTTTTTCGCGGAAACCGGAAAAATGGGGAACGACTGGCCGAAGCGCGTCATCGCGGTCTGGCGCAAGTGTTGGATCACCGCCTGCACCTCGGTTTCCTCACGCAAATCCTGTTGCTGCAACACGAAGATCACGTTCTTGAGCCAGCGTTTTTGCAGCAGTTCGAGGAATTGCCACGCGCTCGCTCCCCACGGGTTCACCACCGAAAAAACAAAGATGATGAGGTCCGCCTGCGGCACGAATTGCTCGGTGATTGTCTGGTGGTCCGAAACGATGGTGTTCGTCCCAGGCGTATCGACGATGTTGAAGTCCCGCAGGAAGTTGATCGGCTGGTAACGCTCGATCAGGCTGGGCGAAATCGGCACGTCGCGCGCCTGCTCGCCGTACTTGAAGATGTTGACTCGATCCGTCGCCGGAAGTACGTCTACGCGGCAGAAATCCTTGCCGAACAATGCGTTTAGTAACGAGCTTTTGCCCGCTTTCACCTCTCCCGCCACCACGAAGAGGAACGGTTCCTTCAACCCCGACTGCAGGTCCTGGAGCGTGCGCAGCAATTCCGGCGCGGCGTGGGAGTCGTTGGCCAGCGTGATCAGCGTATACAACGCGGTGCCCAACTCGGCCCGCAGTTCGAGGTAATCGCTGGCGATGGGGGTTTTGTAGGTGGTCCCCATATCGGGTGAAGCGGGTTCGCTCACTGTCCGGGTGCCCCGGTGATCTTGTCCGGCAGGACAGGGGTGGGCGCGCCTTTCGGCGTCGGGTGCGCCGGGTGGTCCGAGGCCGCTGCGGTCGTGCTCGCGCCGGACTTCTTGCCGGGTTTCGGCGGTTCGGGTTGATTCATGGCGATCAACTCGGAAACCGTCACGAATTTATAACCCTTGGCCAGCAGCTTGTCGAACGTGTCGGGCATCGCTTCGACCGTGCCAGGATGAATGTCATGCGAAAGGATGATCGACCCGTTGCGCGTGCCCTCCAGAATGCGCTGCTCGACCACCGACGGCCCGGGCCGCTTCCAGTCCAGCGGGTCGACGTCCCAGAGGATAATGGTGTAGCCCAGATCGTCATGAATCCAGCGGCGTTGCTCCTTGGACAGGCTGCCGTAGGGCGGGCGCATCAGCGTCACCGGCTTACCGATGGCGGCGGTGATCTCGTCTTTCGTCCGGTCGAGTTCCGAGCGCACGAAATCGTCCGACTTCTTGGCGAGGTCCGGGTGATCCCAACTGTGGTTGCCTATTTCGTGGCCCTCGGCAACAGCGCGTTTGATGATTTCCGGGTGCGGTTTGACCATCTCGCCCAGCACGAAAAACGTGACGTGCATGTTGCGCTCCTTGAGAATGTCGAGCAGGTGCGGCGTCAGCTTGGCGCTGGGGCCGTCGTCAAAGGTCATGGCAATGTACTGGCCGTTGACGTGGACATCGCTCCACAGAAATTTCGGCTCGGGCGGCGCAGACGGTTTGCCGACCTCCGGCGCGGGGCTGGCAGGGGCGACGACCGGCGCGGGACTCGGGGCGGCGGACGGTTGCTGCGCGTGGGCGGGCAACAACACGCTCCAGCACACCAACGCAACCGGCAGCCAGCGGATAGGAAAGGCGCTCATGAAATCGTGTCTTTAGTAGCAGATTGGGAACCTAAAGCAAGCGGCCAGCGGTGCGGAGCGTTAACCTGCTGCCGCCGCTGCTTGCTTGGTCGCCCGGGAGTCAAAACTTCGTTATTCCCGATTTTCGACGCGCTCCAAAATGACGGCAAGTTTGTCCCGCGTCAGATCAGGCCACAAGCAGCGCGGGGTGATGATCGCCGTATCCAGCGCACGGTGCTCGGGCCAGTCCGCCAAGGTGGGCAGCCGGGGGACCACTTTTGCCAGGATGCTCTTGGCTGTTTCGGCGTTGGCGAGTAGGTGCCCCACGACCGTTTCCACGCTCACCGGCTCCTCGTCGGTCTTCCAACAATCGTAATCCGTTACGAACGACACCGACGCCATGGCTATTTCGGCCTCGCGCGCCAGCTTGGCCTCGGGCAGGTTTGTCATGCCGATGACATCGAAGCCGAGCTGCCGGTTGGCGTTCGACTCGGCGCGGGTGGAGAACGCGGGGCCGTCCATGTTGACATAGGTGCCGCCGTCGTGGACGGGCAGCCCCAGTTCCTGCGCTGCGTCGCGCACTAGCCGCCGCAGGGCCACGCTGGTCGGCTCCGCAAACCCGATGTGCGCGACGATACCCGCGCCGAAAAACGTGTGCTCGCTCCGGCGGCTCGTGCGGTCGAAGAACTGGTCGGGCAGGACGAGGTGTCGCGGGGGAAATTCCTCCTTCAGACTGCCCACCGCACCCACGCTCAGCAGCCAGCGCACGCCCAAGGAGCGTAGCGCGTAAATATTGGCGCGATGCGGGATTTCCGTGGGTAGCAGTCGATGACCCCTTGCATGCCGGGGCAGGAAATACACGCTGCGGCCTGCAAGCTTGCCAGCGAAAATCACGTCCGAAGGCGCGCCGAACGGGGTATCGACGGTGATCTCGCGCACGTCAGTCAGCGCCTCCATCTGGTAGAGGCCGCTGCCGCCGATGACACCGACCGCCGGTTCGCCTTCGTGGTTCATAGACAAGAATTTAGGGGAAAAAATGGGGGTGGGCCGTCCACCGGGATCGGCGTTGCGTATCGTCCTTATACACGATAGGTATTTTTCGGCGGGCGAGTCCGTTCTGGCAAGCTGCCGTTTGCACAAATCCGTCTGGAGGGGTTCAACCACTACTAAAAAACCTGTCCGCAGGCCATGGGATATTACATTAATCAACGCACAACGGGCGACCGGCCTGACCAGTCGCTCGACATAGCGGCGGACCTGGCCCGCTGGGGCGTGGCCCTGGAGCACGGCTCGGCACAGGAACGAAGGGCGGCGCTCCAGCAACTCGTTGGGGCGGGCGCTGAGGAGGTGCTTACCCGCTGTGTCGCCTCGGTCAATCCGACCGTTGTGCAGCTTGCCTTATCAGGATTGTGGGAATGCTGGCTTGACCAAGCAGGCCCTACGGCCCGCGAGGAACTGGAACTCGGCATCGACTCCATGAACGATGGTAACTTTCAATCGGCAGCCGAAACGTTTGCCCACGTCGCGGATCGTTATCCCGACTGGGCTGAGGCGATCAACAAGCTCGCCACAGTGCTTTATTTGCAAAACAAGCCGGAAGCTTCCATCGAGCTTTGTCGACAAGTGGTTGCGCTGAAACCCGACCACTTCGGTGCTTGGAATGGCCTGACGCTCTGCGCGGTCCAGATCGAGGATTGGACGCTGGCGCTCCGGGCGGTGCGGGAATCGTTGCGCCTCCAACCACACTCGCCCGCCAACCGGCAGCTTCTGCACCTCATCGAATCTCGCCTGCCACCGACATGAACCCTCCGGAAAATCTTTCTCGCCCAGTCGTGGACCTTTCCGCTGCCGTGCCCGATCTCACCGGCGAATGGATCGGCCGCTACCCCGGGCATTTTGACGAGACCGTGCTTATCCGGCAGAACGGCTCCCGGCTCGAAGCCGTCAAGGTGACCGGCGACGACCACGTTCCCGCCGGGGAAATCACCTGGCGCTTCGACCTCGTGGCGTTGCGCGGCGAGGGTCAGATCGCGGACCAGGAGTTTCGCCGACCGCGTTTCGTGCCTGGCCACCTAGAGATCCTCCAGCCCGACCGAATCGCCTTCCACTGGGAAAACCTCGGCTCGGTGGAATACCGGCGCGATGACTGACGCTTCGATTGCTATCGTTCCCTTGCGTGGTAAATTAAAACCTTAGAGCGCGCCCGAACCTTCCGCGCGTTGCGTTACAAGCCTGCACATGGACTCTGACAACCGCTCCCCGAAAGATGGCAAGCCCCCCCGCCCCGGCGTCGGCGGAGACCCAAACTTTAACTGGCGCTCGCTGATTCTCGTCGCCATCGCCATTAGTCTGGTGGCTGCATACCTGCTCGTGCGCAGCAATGTGGCCGCGAACTCGCGCGATTTGCCCTACGATCAATTCATCGCGGCGTTGAACAACAACCAGATCATCAAGGATCAGGATCATCCCCTCAATCTCCTGATCGAAGAGGGCAGCAGCACACAAATGCTCACCGGCTACCATTCGGACCTGATTCCCCCGAAGCAGCCGTCGGACATCCACCCGTTCCACACGACGATCTCGCTGGATTACGATAAAGATTTGCAAGCGGTGCTCAAGGCCCACGACCGGACCCCGAACATCCTGAAAAATTCAAATCTGGTCGCCACCACGATCATTAGTTTCCTGCCGATTCTGGTCTTTCTGGTGATCCTCTATCTGCTCTTTCGTCAACAGATTCGCATGGCTGGCAAGGGTGCGATGAACTTCGGAAAGAGCAAGGCGCGCATGATGGCGCGGGATAAAAACAAGATCACCTTTAAGGATGTGGCCGGGGTGGATGAGGCCAAGGACGAGGTGCAGGAACTCGTGGAATTCCTCAAGGACCCGAAACGCTTCCAGAAACTCGGCGGACGTATTCCCAAGGGCGTGCTGATGATCGGTTCGCCCGGCACGGGCAAGACGCTCCTCGCCCGCGCCATTGCCGGTGAAGCCGACGTGCCGTTTTTCTCGATCAGCGGCTCGGACTTCGTGGAAATGTTTGTCGGCGTGGGTGCCAGCCGCGTGCGAGATATGTTCGAGCAGGGCCGCAAGAGTGCGCCTTGCCTGATCTTCATCGACGAAATTGATGCGGTTGGACGCCATCGCGGCCACGGCGTTGGCGGCGGGCACGATGAGCGCGAACAAACGCTCAATGCGCTTCTCGTTGAAATGGATGGCTTCGACACGCAGGAAGGCATCATCATCATCGCCGCTACCAATCGGCCCGATGTGCTCGACCCTGCGCTCTTGCGCCCGGGCCGTTTTGACCGGCAGGTGAACGTGCCGCTCCCTGATGTGAAGGGCCGCGAGCAAATTTTGAAGGTTCACGCCAAGCGCGTGAAAATCGCGGAGGGCGTTGAAATGGACACCGTAGCTCGCGGTACACCGGGTTACTCGGGGGCCGAATTGGCGAACGTCATCAACGAGGCGGCATTGCTCGCGGCCCGGCGTGGATTAAAAGCCATCACGCTTTCTGAACTGGAAGAAGCTCGCGACAAAGTGCGCTGGGGTAAGGAACGTCGCAGCATGGCGCTCTCCGAAAAGGAAAAGGAGAATACCGCGTACCATGAGGCGGGTCATGCCTTTTTGAACGTAGTGCTGCCGTACACCGACCCTCTGCATAAAGTGACAATTATTCCGCGTGGCCCGTCGTTGGGGTCCACGATGTTTCTGCCGACTCAGGATCGGATCACCGAGCGCAAGCAGGAGATGCTGGACCGCTTGGTGGTGATCATGGGTGGACGCGTCGCCGAGGAACTCATCTTCGGTGATGTCACTAGCGGTGCATCCGGCGATATCCGCATGGCGACCAACATGACCCGCTCCATGATCTGTCATTACGGCATGAGCGAGAATCTCGGTATGGTCAATTACGGCAACACCGACGAGCCGATGTTTTTCGGGCGTGATATGGGGAGTTCGCGCGATTACAGTGAGGCGACCGCCCAAGAGATTGACCGTGAGGTCAAACAACTCTGCGATGGTGCCTATGCCAAGGCAAAAGACATTCTCAGCACGAACCGCGAGAAGCTGGTGTCTATTGCCAAAGCGTTGCTGGAGTACGAAACGCTTAGCGGTGATCACGTTAAAGAGCTCATTGACACAGGTCGGATGCTCAACCCACCGAAAACGGGCTTGAGTGCCGCTTCGCCGGTGCCCCCCCCGCCGAAAATCCCGGTCAAGGAGCCGGACAACGGCGTGGTCATCGCCCCGGATTATCCGTCCGGCCTGACCGAAGCCCCCGCTGGCGCCTGACAGGCTTCTGCCAAGGCACCGTCAGATTCAAGGGCGGCTTCCACCGGGAGCCGCCTTTTTTTCGGCACGATTCCCCACCAGCGAGGCCCCGACGTTTTCAAAAACGATTGACGCGTTGCGGGTCCTCTCAAATAGTCTCTCTCGATAAAGTTGCTTTCACCTCAGTCACCCCATCACGCTATGCCAAAATTCGGAATCAATGGCTTCGGACGCATCGGACGCAACGTTCTGCGTGCCATGAGCCAAGCCCAGGTCGAGCAGGTTGTCGCCATCAATGATCTGACAGACACCACGACCCTCGCCCATTTGCTCAAGTGGGACAGTTCCCACGGCCGCTTCGACGGGGAAATCGGTCATGACGAACAAAACATCATCGTGCGCGGCCATTCGATCAAAATTCTCAAGGAGCGCGACCCCGCCGCCCTGCCCTGGGGGACGCTCGGAGTGGAAGTCGTGCTGGAATCGACCGGCTTTTTCACCAGCCGCGATAAGGCGGAACTGCACATCACCAAGGGCGGCGCGAAAAAGGTTCTCATTTCAGCCCCCGCCAAGAATCCCGATGCGACCATCGTGCTCGGCGTCAACGACGACGTATACGACCCGGCCAAGCACTTCGTCGTGTCCAACGCGAGTTGCACGACCAATTGCCTCGCCCCGATGGCTAAGGTGCTCAACGACACCTTCGGCATTGAGGCCGGGTTCATGAGCACGATCCACAGCTACACAAACGACCAACGTATCCTTGATCTCCCGCACGAAGACCTACGCCGGGCGCGGGCGGCGGCGGTCAACATCGTGCCCAGCTCGACTGGCGCGGCCAAGGCCATCGGCGAGGTCATCCCGGAACTCAAGGGCAAGCTCAATGGCGGTGCATTTCGCGTGCCGACGCCCTGCGGCTCGGTGACGGATTTCACGGTGACCCTCAAGAAAGATGCCACCGCTGAAAGCGTGAACGCCGCCTTCAAGGAAGCCGCTGCCGCCGCACATTTCCAGGGCATCTTGGAGTACAGCGACGAACCTCTGGTGTTGCAGGACATCGTAGATAACCCGCACTCCTGCATTTTCGACAGCGGGTTGACGCTGGCGCTCGGCGCGCGTTTCGTGAAAATCGTGGGCTGGTATGACAACGAGTGGGGCTACAGCAACCGTTGCGTCGCGCTGCTGGAACTGCTCGCCAAGTAATCAACCTCTACACCGGCTAAGGACGAGGATCGTACCCACACCTCGTCCTTTTTCGTCCTCCGACTTCGCTCCACTGCCATGCCCAAGCTTTCCATCAAAGACATCAATTTCAGCAACCGCAAGGTGCTCGTCCGGGTGGATTTCAACGTCCCTACCGAGGAAAAAGACGGGACCATTGCGATCACTGATGACACTCGCATCCGCGAAACGCTGCCGACCATCCAGTACCTGCGCGACCACGGCGCAAGCGTCATTCTGATGGCGCATTTTGGCCGCCCCAAGGGCGCGCCGGTGCCGAAGTATTCGCTCAAACCCGTGGCGGAGCGTTTGGCGGAGCTACTGGGAACCCCTGTGCAGTTCAGCCCCCAAAGCATCGGCGAAGCCGTCGAAAAACAGGCGTCCGCGCTTGCACTAGGCGAGGTGCTTCTGCTCGAAAACATGCGCTTCCACAACGAGGAAGAGGCCAACGATCCGATGTTTTCGCAGGCGTTGGCACGTCTGGGCGAGGTGTACGTTAACGACGCGTTCGGCGCGGCTCACCGTGCCCACGCTTCGACCGCCGGGGTGGCCGATTACATCGATGAAGCGGTTTCCGGCCTGCTGATGGAGAAGGAACTCAAGTATCTCCAGGGTGAACTCACTGATCCCGCCCGGCCGTTCGTCGTTATTCTGGGCGGCTCGAAAGTGTCGGACAAAATTGGGGTCATCAAGGCCTTGATGGAGAAAGCCGACACGTTCCTCATCGGTGGCGCGATGGCGTATACCTTTTACCGGGCGTTAGGCATCGGCACCGGCAACAGCCGCGTCGAAAAAGACAAGGTCGATCTGGCCACTGAAATCCTCGCGTTGGCCAAGGAAAAAGGCGTCAAATTCCTGTTGCCCGTGGACAACATCGAAACGCAGGAAATCAAAGCCGGGACCACGACCGCACGGAACACGGGCCGCCTGAGCCCGGAGCACGGGATCACCGAGGACTACGAGGCCGTCGATATCGGCCGGGAAACCATCGAAACCTATCAGAAGGAAATTTCCGGGGCCAAGACGATTCTCTGGAACGGTCCGGTCGGCATCTTCGAGATACCCGATTTTGCCAACGGCACGATCAGCCTCGCCAAGGCGCTGGCGTCATCAAACGCCACGACGATCATCGGCGGCGGGGACAGCGTGACTGCCGTCAAGCAGGCCGGATTGGCCGACAAGATGACGTTTATCTCCACCGGCGGCGGCGCGTCGCTTGAACTGCTCGAAGGCAAGGTGCTGCCGGGCGTGGCTGCGTTGTCGGACAAAGAAGCCTGATATGCGCAAGCTCATCCTCGCCGCCAATTGGAAGATGAATATGACCGTCGCGGAGACGGCGGCGTACATCAAAACCTTCCTGGCCGAGTCCGGTGATGATACCGATGTGGACGTGGTTATCATCCCGCCATTTACCGCGCTGCCGAAGGCGTCGGAACTGATCTCGGAGTCCTACTCGCTCAAACTGGGTGCGCAGAACATGAATGCCGCTAAGTCCGGTGCGTTCACGGGCGAGGTTAGTGCGTCGATGCTGCGCGAATTGTTCGTGCGGTACGTGGTGCTCGGACACAGCGAACGCCGGCAGCTTTTCGGCGAGACGGATGCGGTCATCAACCAGAAAATTCACGCCGCCCACGAGGCGACCTTGAAGCCGATTTTCTGCGTGGGCGAGACCCTTGCCGAACGCGACGCCAACCAGGTCGAGGAGGTGCTTTCCCGACAGTTGCGCGCAGGGCTGGCTGGTCTCGACGCCAAGGCCGTTCAGGAAACGGTGATCGCCTACGAGCCGGTCTGGGCCATCGGCACCGGACGCCACGCCACCCCTGACCAGGCCCAGAGCGCACACGCTTACATCCGCCAGGAGGTGGCGGCTATCACGGATGAGCATGTGGCGGAACGCGTGCGACTGCAATACGGCGGCAGCGTCAAGGCATCCAACGCCGCTGCTCTGATGGCAGAGCCGGATATTGACGGCGCGCTCGTCGGCGGAGCCAGCCTGGACCCGCGTGAATTCGCGGAAATCGCCAAGCTAGCGAAAGCGGCAAAAGCCTGACGGCCCTCACATTCTTAGGATGATGCCTGCCACGCCGTACAGAGCGGCGTAGCCGGTATCATTGCCGTAGCCGGTGTCGGTCTCTAGCTTGCTCATCCCGGAGGCCGCTTCGTCGATCTCCGCTTTGTCGGCTTGTCTTTCTCCATCGCTTTCCTGGGTGCCTGGTAGCAGCTCCTGCGCGGCCTGCTTCAAATCATCCAGCGAGCACTCGAATCCATGTTCTTTCGCCAGCGCGAGGACAGCATCGGCTTGACCGGCTTCGATGGTTTTCAACCATTCGGAATGGTTGACGGATTCTTCAATAAACTTGGCAGCGGGAGAATTCGATGGCATGGCAAAAGTGGAATCGTTCGCTGCCGGTCCGGTGCGGGTAGCGGCGTCAGTTCGCAGGCTCGGGCGTCGGCTCGGAGGGCGCCATCCATCCGCCGGTCTGGTCGGTGTCGGCGGGAAATGGTTTCAGCGGTTCAATGAGGTAGCCGGGCAGCGGACGGACCTTGTCGTAAATGTTCGGCGCGACTTTTTGCGCGGTGGTATATCCGTTGAACACCATTTCCATCTTCGCGTCGAGATTGTCGATGTAGTGCAACGCGCAGGCCTCCGGTGTTTTGGGCACCACGGGTGAACCGAAGGCCATCTCGCCGTGATGGCTAGCGATCAGGTGCAACAGGTGCAGGCGTACGCTTTCGGTGGAGGGCACGATGCCTTTCCAGGTGGCAAACGCGTCGTCCGCCTTGAGTTGCCGCCACAAGCTGTTGACGATCTCGATGCCCATGTTGATGTGCCCGAGCAGTTCGCCGCGTTCGCAATGTTCAATGCTGAAAGCGTCTTCGGCGACGTGGTTTTCCCACAGCTTGCCGGAGTCGTGAAACAACACACCGGCCACGAGCAAATCGCGGTTGAGCTTCTGATAGACCCCTGCCAACGCGCACGCCGAGCGCATCATCTGCGCGGTGTGCTCGACTAAGCCACCCCGTCGCGCATGGTGAAATGACCGGGCCGCCGCCGTCCGCCGAAAGCGGTCGCCATTTTCGACCAGAAACATCTCGCACAGAATCCGTAACCGGGGATCAACCAGCGACTGGACGGTTTCCGCGATGAACTGAAAATCCGCCTCCTGCCGTACCCGGATTTCGCGCGGCCCGCCCATCAGCGCGGTGCGCTCGGCGGCGTTCAACGCACGAAATTTCCAGTTTTTAGAATCAAGGCCGAAGGATGGATGATGGTTGAATTCCCCGGTCAACTCCACACAGTGTCCGTCCTCCAATAAATCGCACAGCACATAAACATCTCCACCGCTCCAAGCACGTAAGAGGATCTTGTCACTGTGGTCAATAAAATGAACCTCGTAGTATGGCTTGCCCTCCTTCGTTGTTTTCGAATGGATGGTCGCTACCTGCACATGGAGGAGGCTCTCGAGCATCTCGCCAGGAGTGACCATGCTTTTGAGTTCTTTCAGAGTCAAAATTTGCATAAAAGGTCTACCGGTAGAAGATTTGCCCTGCTACACGCAACATCTAGCACAATCCCTATGGCCACGCCACCACGCAGTTCTGCGAAGTGGAAGACCGTTGCAGTGGTTCCGAGCGGTGCCGATTTTATCAGCACCGATGCAAAACGCCAAGGATCACGCGACAATTTTTCGCTTCCCTGTCCGGCCACCTTGACCCGTTGAGTCGAATCCAGCGTGACGTTCCTTCCGCTCACCGGCAGTCAGCGGTTCATTGTTTTGACCAAGAGGCGGGCGTGAGGAATATATTTCGGGTCATTAGGGTCTCCATCACATCTGTCCATTCGTCGCCGTATGAAAAAACGTCTTATTCCATGCCTCACCGTGCTGCTGCTCGCGGGGGTTGCCGTCACCGCTAACGCGCAATCAGAGCAAAGTGTCGCCGCCGGACGGCAAGGTATCGAAGCCTACAAGGCAGGCAAGTACGACGAAGCCATCAAACAGTTCGACGAGGCACTAAAGCTTGACCCGAAGGATGCCAACAATTACCGCAATCGGGGCATCGTCTGGAGCAAAAAGGGAGACCGGGCCAAAGCGGTCGCCGATTTCACGCAGGCTCTAGAAATTTCGCCTGATGACGTGCCGAGCCACCTGGGCCGGGGGTCTGCCCTGTTGGCCACGTTGGACTACAAAGGCGCGCTCGTGGACCTTAACGAGGTCGTTGAAGCAAAACCGAAGGATATGGAGGTGCGCCGCCTGCGTGCGTTCGCTTATGCCCAGACCGGGCAAGCTGACAAAGCCCTTGCCGATCTCAACGCCATTTTGAAGGACAAACCCACGGATGCAGGGACGCTTAACCGCCGCGCGGATACTTATTTCAAGCTCAAGCAATATGACAAAGCGGTTGCCGATTACACGGAAGCCATCCGTCTCAAACCGGACGATGCAAGCAACTACAAGGATCGCTCGACGGCCTTCGAGGCGGAAAAGAAAATCCCCGAGGCCATTGCGGACTTAGGCGAAGTCATCAAACACCAACCGGACGACACGGCGGCGCACAACCGGCGCGGTTATCTTCTCGGGGAGCAGAACGATTACAAGAAAGCCATCGAAGATTATAACGTCACTCTGGAACGTGACCCGAACAATGAACAGGCGTTGCAACAGCGCGCCTTCGCTTATTCCAAGACGGGAGATGTGGACAAATTGATCACGCAGTATAACGACGCCATCAAAGCCAAGCCCGACGACGGCACGCTGCTTCTGAGCCGAGGGTCGGCGTTTATCAACAAGGAAAACTACGAAGCGGCCATCGCCGATTTTACAAATGCCACTTCGTTGCTGCCGAACGACACGCGGCCTTACCGCCAGCGGGCCGTTGCTTACATCAAACAAAAAGCTTGGGACAAAGCGATTGCGGACTACGACACGATCCTGCAACTCAAGCCCGACGACGCGCAGGCCTACAAGTTTCGGGGGTACGTCTATTCCATCATGGAACCACCGAAGGACGACAAGGCTCTCGCGGATTACAACAAGTCCTTGCAGCTCAATCCCAAAGATTCTTCTACCTATTTGAACAGAGGCAACCTTTTTGCCCGGACGAAGGAATACGAGAAGGCCAAGGTGGATTACCAGAAGATCGTCGAACTCAATTCGGAACCAGGTTTGGTAAAGCAGGCGCAGGATGTTCTGGCGCAGATCACGAAACAACAGGCGGGAGGCTAGAGGCGTGCTTCTGGTTTGACCGAGTTACGAGGCGTCGGTTCTACCGACGAAATGGTCGTATCCTCCGATGGACTCTAAACCAGCCAATGTTGACGGTTCATCCAATCTGCCAATGGCTGTGAGGGGTAATACCGGGAACTGATCCGCCCAGGATTTCTCCAGTCTGTTGGCTGCTCGTGGACTCAGCGCGAAAAGAAGTTCGTAGTCTTCGCCATCGCTCAAAGCTTGCTCAACGGTGCATCCCTCTGTGACCGGCACCCGGACGCGTTCCAAACGAAATCCGGTACCGCTGGCCCGCGCCATCCTTGGCAAATCAGCGGCCAGCCCATCGCTGAGGTCCATCATGGCATGCACAGAAAAATGCTCCGTTAACCAGCGGGCTTCGTCCAGCCGGGGCCGGAAAGTCAGATGGCGTCCGCTGGGCAGCGAGCCGCCCAAGGTACCGGTGACATAAAGCGCGTCGCCCGGTTGCCCCCCACCGCGCGTGACGCACCGGCGGCACTTGACGGTGCCCGTGAGGCAGACCGAAAGGAAGGATGGCCCGGGAGTGGATGCCGTTTCCCCGCCGACGACGGCCACTTCGAATTCACGGGCGGCACAGGCAATTCCCGCGTAAACTCCCGTGGCCCAGGCTAGCGTGGCATGGCGGTTCAACCCCAGCGTCACCAACGCGTACGCCGGTTTCCCGCCCGTGGCGGCGAGATCGCTCAACGGTCGACAAAGTGCCTTCCAACCGATTTGTTCCGGTGTCGCTTCCGGCGCGAAATGCACCCCTTCGATGATGCAATCAGTCTTCAGCAGTTGCCAATGTTTGTGTTTGGCAGGCCGCACGACCGCGCAATCGTCCTGACCCGCCCCGGTGTGAACTCCATCCTTCCGGCGGACGGAGGGCAACTGTGCGAGCAACGCCGCCACGAGACTATCTTCCCCGGATTGAGCGAGCATAAAGAAGATCAGCCGTTCGCCCCGCCTTGAAGCAACGACGCCACGGAAACCAAGTTGAAAAGCGCGTGCATCGTGATCGGCACGAAGATCGAGCCGGTCCATTCGTAAGCCAGCGTCAAACAGACCGCCAACACAAACAAACCGCCGAAGCTCGGCAAGTGCGCGTGGATGGCGGCGAAGAGCAAGGCGTTGAAAAGGATTCCGACCGTCACCCCGCCGTAACGCCGCACCACTCCGTAAAGGCATCCGCGAAAGATGAACTCCTCCAAAACCGGAGCCGCCACCACCGCCGAGACCGCTACCACCCACCGCGCCGTGAGCGAGCCACTCGTTTCCAGAAAACGCACCAATTCCTGTGGGGAATCATCGTCGCTACCGCCCGCCGCCAGCAGCAATCTCGACAACACCGTGCCACCGGTGATCAATGGCCAAGCCAACGCTAGCAGCAGGACGGCATACCCTGCCACCGCCGTCGGACCGAGCCGATTTAACCCGAGAACTTCGCGCCAGCGAATCCGGCGAAGCGACAGCACGCCCAAGAAACCGCCGACAATCGCCACGAGGAACATCACGTTGTAAATGATTCCCGTGATCATCTGGCTCGCTGTCGGCAGCGGTTGGTCCGGCGCGGCGGGAGACAGGATCGCAAGGACGACCGAGAACATGAACAGAGCGGTCAGCGACAAGGCAACTAAAGCGTCCACTGGGCCGAATTTTTCCGTCCGCAAGCGACCACCGGCTTCAAAAATAACTTGATCGGCGATGTAGCCATAAAATCCGAGTCCTAGCGCAAGAGCTACGAGGGCGACGGCCCCAAGCGCAAGGGCGGAAAGCAGGGCTTGGGAAGGAGGGAACGGGTCCACGAGAGAGGGTGATCGGGATGGCGCAGCCGCCCTTCAACCCGCGCGCAGTTCGGTGAACACCGGGCCGAAATGAGCGAAGAGATCGGTCGGCAGCAGGGATTGTTCGGACTCTCGCGCGCGCAAGATTGCCCGGTCCGCTGCCCGGCCATGGAGCCACGCCGCGAGACGGGCGGCGTCGAAAACCGAAAATTTCTGCCCCAGAAAAGCCGCGCAGACCCCGGTGAGCACGTCACCCATTCCCCCGGTGGCCATCCCGGCGTTGCCGGTCGAGTTGTAAGCCAGCGGACGGCCATGTTCGCCAATCAAAGTACGCGCGCCTTTCAGGAGCAGGGCAACGGGATAGCGATCCGTGAATCCACGCACGAGGTCCTTCCGCGAAACGTGCTTTTCGACCGGGACGCCACGGGCCACAGCGTCGCCGTCGAGCAACCGCTTCATTTCGCCCGGGTGCGGGGTGAGCAGCCGTGGTCCGGCGGCACAGGTCAGCGGCGAAATGTCCTGCGCCAAGGCGTTAAGGCCGTCGGCATCGACGACCATCGGCTTGGGCCAATGCTCGATCAGCGCACGCACTTTATCCGCGCTGGTCTGGCCGAGACCCGGGCCAAGCGCGAGCACGTCGAAGTTCATATCGAGCGCGTCGAGCGGTGACTCCAGCGGTTTGACCATGACCTCCGGGGCGGCAGTGGCGGCCACGATGGGATAAATCTCCGGATGCGTGAGCAGGGTGATCAAACCCGCCCCTGCCCGCGCGCAGGCGTGCGAGCACATGACCGCCGCGCCGGTCGCGCCGACCGACCCGGCCAGGATACCTACCCGGCCATACATGCCTTTGTTCGATTCGTGCGCACGCGGCAGCAACAGTCCGGCGAGGCCCGCACGCGTGATGACTTCGCCGCGCGAGGCAGCGGCAGGAGCCTGCCGGGCAGCATCGGCAAATTCGGGCAGGGTCAGGACGTGCAATTTGCCGACGTGATTCGCCGCTTGGTCGGTGAGCAGACCTGTTTTCGTGAATCCCACGGCCAGCGTTTCGTCCGCCACCACAGCGTCAGGATCGGCATCGCCGGTCGCGGCGTCCAGGCCGGTCGGGGTGTCGATGGCGAAGACATACGCGCCGCGTGTTTGGCGCAGACCGTTGATCTCTCGCGCGGCTGCCAGGACCGGGTCGCGCAAGGCCCCCCGCGCCCCGATGCCGAGCAATCCGTCCAGCACGCAGAGCCGCCCGATGCGGGTGGGAACCTGCCGTGCCTGTTCTGCCGTCAACCGAGTAAAGCGATCCGGCTTCAGCGCCGCCAGTTTTTTCTGCGCGAGTTCTCCCATTTCGACCGGGTCTTCCAGGGCGAGGCGGAGCTTGATCTCCACGGGAATGTGGTAGGCGTGCGCCACGTCAGCCAGTGCCCGCGCCGCGACGAGGGCATCCCCGGCGTTGTTGCCTTTACCGGCATAAATCAACACGGTTCCCCCGCCCAGCCAGAGCCGGGTAATCAGATGCCGAGCTACTTGGCGGCCCACGGCGTCCATCAACGTCTCAGCGTCGGTGCCAGCCGCAAAAACCGCGTGCTCCACGGCACGCATCTCATCAGGCGTCACGATCATGCCAAGTCCTCTCGTGCCTGACGCAAGGAATCAATGACGGAGCTTGGCGTGACGTGCATGGGTGTATCCGGGAACGACCACCTCAGTTCGTGTGACGGCGACGATGGTTATTGCCGTGGCTCGTGTGTGTTTCCCGGGAACGCGAAGAACCATGCGAGCGCCCGCGCGAACTACTCCCATGCGACCGGCTGTGCGAACTCCCGCGCGAACGCCCGTGCGACCGGCTGGAGTGATGGACGACGAGCCGTTCGGTCGTCACCGGCGGCTGGTAGCCGGTATCATACGGGTCACCCTCGCGGCGCTGGGCAGCAATGGCGTCGGCGATGTTTTCCGCCCAGCGTTGCCGATAGGAAGCATTCAACACAATCCGGCTCTCGGTCGGATTGGTCAGGAAGCCGCCTTCGCAGAGCACGGCGGGGATCGCGGGGCGACGCACGACGTAGAATCCGCGCCGCCGCACATGGCGATCCTCCGTGTCGAGCGACGCCAACTGCGCGCGGTGCAGACGCGTCGCCAACCCGAAGCTGTCACCGCGATAATAATACGTCTCGTAGCCGTGGGCGTCGACGCGCGGCGCGCTGTTGTAATGCACGCTCACAAAAATCGCGTTGCGGTAAGAGTTGGCAATCGCCACCCGCTCCGGCAGCGACACAAAAACATCGTCGGTGCGCGTCATCACCGTGCGCAACCCCCTCCGCTGCAAAGCGCGCTCCAGGCGTAACGCGGTGTCGAGCGTGTAAGGCTTTTCCGGGATGGCCTGACCCGGTCCCCCACCGCGGTCCAACCCGCCGTGCCCGGCGTCGATGATCACGGTATCGAAACCCCGGGGACCGTATGCGAAAGCCCGGTCAGCGACCGCCGCCCATATTCCGACGATCAGCAGCGACAGGCGAAGCAGCGGAGGGAAGCGTCGGGTGGCAGCGAAGCACGGCATGGCGGGGGGATATTACCGCGAGAAAAGCCACCGTCAAAAGCCGATGCATCAATAGCGGCGTCCGTCGCGCCTCGCTGCTGGGCGTTGTCGAACGGATGTCTCTGCGCCGGTGCCCCTTGTCCCGGCAACGCTAGAGACCGCCGTTGTTCTGATATTTCGTGCCGGGTGAATTCGGCAGCCCGGCAGGCCGGTCGGAAAGCTTCGGCTCACGGGCCGGTCCACCCGCCGCACGCGGCTCTTGGAGCTGCCCGCCATGCACCTCGACGTTGCCGGACGGCGATTTGACCAACGTGGGTCGGCTCGTTCCCACCCGACGATAGGCCACCTGGTTCAACCGTTCCCCGTCCATGTTGATTTCCGTGTACAGGTACGCCCCGGGAAACGACTCGTGCAAAACGTGCAGCACGTTGTTGCGGTCGAAAGATTCCTCCGGCTCGCGTCCGCTGGTGATGACCCGCCCGAGGGATTGCGTGGTGTACACGGTGTTGCCGTTCTCGTCGCGCACGCGCACGTAGAGCAACATCTTGTCGAGCAGTGTGTGGGTGAGCAGGGAGACCTGGCGGGTATTGCCGACATCCGTGGGCGAGCCGACATTCTGCCGCCAGAGCAGCTTGCCGTCGGTCAGTTCAAACGTCACGTAATTCGAGTAGAAAAACTTGTCCGCCTCGTTGTAATAGATATTTGCCCGGACCCGGTGTGTCCCCTGCTCGCGGATCGGAAAAAGTGGCGTCATGTCGATCTGTCGGCGCAAGGTCTCCCCGGCGCGGATCATCAGCGGTCGGAGTTTATAATCCGGATCGTAAGGCTGGAGGATCGAGCCATCGAGCCGGGCCACGTCGAGGTTGAACCATTGCTTGGCTCCCGTGTCCTCGAACGTCACGTCGCGTCCGGTGTTGTTGGTGACCGTGATGGTGGCGATGACCGGCTCGTAGAGGATGTACGCATGACGGGCCAGCGTGAGGTCCACCTCGATCTGTGCCCGGGCGGTCATGACGCCGAGCAGACAGGCGACGGTCACTAGCGACGCAGCCGTCCAGGCCGGACAACGCCGAAAACCAGCAGAAGAGTGAGAAAGAGTCATGGGGATGTTGGGAGAAAACCGAAAAAATTACTTCGTGGGCGGCGGGGAATCGGAAACCGTGCGGAAACCGACGCGCTCGCTGGTTTGGACGTCGGCCACGCTCGTCGTGCGGCGGGTGACCTCGACGCCGGTCGAGCCGAAATTCCCGCCGCAGACCACCGGATATCTCAGCGGCCCCCGGGACGTGACCGACGCGGTCCATTCGCTGACGTTGCCTGCCATGCCCATGACGCCGTATGGGCTGCGGTCGCCCGTCATCGCGTCCACGGGTGCCCAGCGGTTATAGCCGTCGACCTGGCCTTTGATCGCGCCGTTCTCCGGGTGATAGTCCGCGCTGGTATTGACCTTGGAAATCTGCGTCGCATCGTTGCCCCAAGGAAACGTCCGGCCATCGGTGCCACGGGCCGCTTTTTCCCATTCCTGCTGCGTCGGCAGGCGGTGACCTTTCCACCGGGCATAGGCGTACGCATCGAACCAATCGACAAACACCGCCGGGCAATTCAAATCGACGGGTGCCCCGTTGTAAAGACTACCGCTTTTTGCCACGGTATAGAGCTGGATCCACTGCACGTTGTCGTGCCGGTGGGTCTTCGGCGCGTCGGGGCTTTCCTGCGTGGCGGCGGGGTTCGCTTTGATCGCGTCGAGAAACTGCGCGTACTGGCCGATGGTCACCTCGTACTCGTCGATCCAGAAAGCAGGCAGTGTGACGCGTTCGTCTTTCTGATAAATGAATTCGCCCGCCGGAACGGCGATCATTCGGTCGAAAGACTGCGCCGCAGGAGCGCGGAAAAACCGGACGTAAACCGCCGCCGCCACGAGCCAGATCAGCGCGAACATGCCGATCGTGGAAAAGACCATGGCGCGTTTCTGACGGCGCTTGGCTTCGTTGACGGCGGCGAGGGCAGCCGCATCACGCGCGCTGAGCTTGAACGCATCTTCGGGCACCACCTTCGGCTCCAGCGTTTTGACCGCCTGCAACAGCGCGCCCCAACTCAGAAAGCCCATGCTGCCGTCGAGCAGCATCCGACCCAGCAGCTCGCGCAGCCCGGGGGTGCCCGCCGTGCGGTCGGGCAGGCAGTCCGAGATCATCCGGGACAACGCCCGGATGTCCTGTTGTGTCGTCGAGGCGCGCCCATCCGCCAGCGCGGCCAGGTTGTTCAGCCGCGCCCGGCCATCCCGGCCCAGGTACACGTCCTCCGCCGTCAACAGCGGGTGGGGAATTTTCTGCTGGTTGAGGTAACTCAACGCTTCGGCGGCGACCTTGATGCATTGCAGCGCGGTCGAGTCGTCAATGGTCCGGCCCTGGTTGCGCAAGGCCGCGAGATTCGCGCCGTCTACATACTCGCGGGTGTAATAAAAGACGCCTTCGTGCTGGCCGGCCTCGTAGACGGCCAGGATGGAAGGATGCTGGACGTTTGCCTTCGCACTAGCCTGAGCGAGAAACGTCTGCACGGCGGCCTCGTCTTGTTGGGACTCGACGGCGAGCACCTTGAGCGCGACGACCCGGTCCATCGAAACCTGCATTGCCTCGAAAACCTCGCTGTGGCTGCCCACGCCGATCTTGCGCCGGATCTGGTACGGCCCGATGGATTGCGCCTCCCCTGCCGTGCCGGTTTCTAACGGCACCGGGTGTGCGCCCGCTTTTTCGTCGCGGCGGCGCACGCCCTCCATCACCAGATGCTCCCAACCGGAATAAATGCTGTGACTGTCCGGCTGCACACCGTCCTCGAAGGAAAACTGTCCCGACGACCAGCCGATGATCTCGTAGGCAGCTGCCTCTCCCTCCAAAGCCCCGCTGACCGCCTGGATCACCTGCCCGCCACGCAGGTAGAGGACGCCGCGCTCGTTGCGACGGGAAATTTGCAGGCAACCGGTGCGCTTGCTGATGCAGCAAAGCTGGATGATGTCCACGAGGTCGAACTGGTCCAGTTTGCCGGTGAATCCCTGCTTGCCGACCAGATGACGCAGGCGCGAGGATTGCGAGCGCTGATCTAGGGGCAACTCGTCCGTCAACGAGCGTTGCTTTTGCGGCGAAACCGGTTTTTCCTCGTGCTCAACGGGCACGGCTTTTATCACTTCGGAGGACGAAGCGGAAAGTGCGTCCACCAGAGCCTGCGGGTCCACCGGTTTATAGAAAACAGGAGTTCCGTCGATGTAAGACTCGTATTCACTCAGGTCGTAGCCGGTGATGAAGATCGTGCGGAGGTCGGGTCGCTCCGCCCGCAGGGACTCACGCAGGTTGAAACCGTCCATGCCTTCGAGGACCACCTCGGTAATCAGGACATCCGGCGGATTGTCGTGGAAAAGCGTCAACGCCTGTTGAGCGTCCGCCACCGGGATCACATCGTGGCCGGTGAGATCGCGCAGACTCCGGGCCAGCGAACCAGCCGAATCAGCCTGATCGTCTACAACGAGGATTTTCATAGGGAGGAGCTTGGCTGGAACGCTCGGCGGCATCGGTCGATTACTCGTTGGGAAGCGTCACGGGCGGAGGGAACTGTTGCAGCAGAGTGATGGGGTCCGCCTGCGCGTCCTGCAACTGACGATCATAGTAGAGACGCACCGTGTAGCCGCGATACACGCGCACCGAGGCAGGCGTGGCTGCAGCCGCCATGGTAGTTTCGGTTGCGTCTCCCTTCCCGCGCCGGGAATGTCCCTTCCCACCACGAGGAGCGAGTTCGGTTTCTTTCGCCGGAACGGGTGTCGGAGACGCCTTGGGCCGGGTGTAAGTCGTTTCGAGCACTTCGGACTTATCGTTAGCCCAATTGACCGGCGGGGGGGTGAGCCAAGCAAAGTCCGTCTGCGCGTCGGTGAGCACCGTGTCTTTCCCATCCACGAGATCGTAGAAGTACGTCAAAATACGCACCTTCATAGGGTCGATCACCGTTCCGGGCCGGTTTTTGACCACGATCTTCAACGAAACCTTTTGCTCGACCGAGGAGTCGGTCAGGTCCTGCGCGTGGATGTCCGTCAGCTTGAGGATGACGGAATCGTTTGCCGCCGTCGTACCTTCCCTGCCGAATGCCGTCGGGGTCGCCGCATCCGTCGGATGCACCGGGGCCGCGTGTAACTTGGAGTCCGCCAGATAATAAAGTGCGCCGATGCCTTCGCCTTGATTGTAGAGGCGCTGCCAGTGCTCGAAAGCGCGGTCGGGAATTTGCATGGCCTCGTAGGTCAGCGCCATTTCGGCGATGGTCTGCGGGTTATCGGGTTCCGCCACCTGGGCTTCACGGAGTCGGGCAAGCGCAGAATTCATATCGCCGCGCGTGCGTAACTGGCGCGCTTGTTCCAGCAAATCACCGGAACCCGCCTGGTACCGGGCAACGAGGGCCGGGGTCGGACGCGCCACCGCCGAGCCGACAGCATCGGCGTCCGGGGCAGTGGGCACGCCGGGGACCGGAGCAGGCGTGGGTAACGCCGGTTGCGAAAGGCCAGGCATGCCCGGCGAGGTCGAACCGGCAGCAGACATACTTTCGGCAAAATGGATTTCCGCCGCCGGGCGCGCCGAGATGCCGCTCCGCACAAGGTAGCCGCCCAAGACCAACAATTGCACCAGCGCACCCGCGCCGAGCACGGTCAACGCGATGAAAAACGTCCGCCCGCTACGCGTGGGGGGGAGTAAAAGTTGGGGGGGAAATGCCATGGAGGCGCTCGACGGAGTCACAACGTATCCCGCAGGGATTTCCCGTGTCAACTTCGGGCGCAGGGAACACTCCCGGCTTGGCGGCCAAGCATCCGGCAAGAGGCGTCCGGCGATGGGAACTGGTAGCGCTAACGGGGTTCGAACCCGTGCCCCAGCCTTGAGAGGGCCGTGACCTAACCACTAGTCGATAGCGCCGTTTGACACGCGACGATGCCCCAAATTGATTATCCCGGCAAGTGACTTCTTCGGGTCCACGAAAACCAGGTGAACCCCGGTTTACTGCGCACGTTGCCGTCTACCGCCGCCGCCACGGACGATGTCTTCCTCGCCGCCAACGGCCCGACGCTGCGGATCGTAACGCTGTTGCGAAACTTGGCTGAGCAAGTCGACGTGCTTTTTCATCTCGGGCGACCGATCCACCTTGCGTACCTCGTCGAAAAGCCGCGTGTAATAGATTTTGAGAATAGCGCGTTTCTGTACGTCGGTGCGGGCAGCGTTGGCCTCGTGCAGCAATTCCGCCAACCCGGGATCACGGGCCATGGCAACGGTCTTGGCGCGGCGGTAAGCGACACGTACTTCCAGCGGATCGCTGTCGGCAAGGTCCCCGAGCATGTCGTTGGTGCGTCCGTTGCGATGGTGCTGATTATTATTCAGCAACGGGTTGTTCCGGTTCCCGGTCTGGGCGGTTCCCTCCGCCCCCGGGATTGCCGGTGTCGGACTGGGCGTTTGGGCCGGAAAGAGTTTCGCGCTGGAACCAGGCTCACGCAGGGATTCGATGTCGGGATATGATCCCTGGCTGGCGGATGGCGACGGGCCGGGCGCCGGCACCGGGTCCTGCGCCCTAGCCGCCAGGGAAGTGCACAGCGCCAGAGAGCCTACAAGCAAAGGACGGAACCGGATTCGCATGGGTAATCTTGCTTTTACGGAATCGCGGCGAGACGCGCGAGCGTAAAGTTTGCGTCTCCCTAACAAGAAACTCGCCTCACACGGCGGCGCGCGAGTGACGCTTCATGCTGGCAAACTTCCCCGCGAGCAACGAGCCGAGCTTAGGGGTCGCGTTGGCGTCCGGTAAACGTTCCAGCACTTCGGTGAGGAATCCATGGACGATGAGTTCCTGCGCAGACTTGGGGTCGATCCCGCGTGCGAGCAGATAGAACATCTCCTCCTGATCAACGTGCCCCGAAGTCGCGCCGTGCGTGCAGCGAACCTCATCGGCCAGAATTTCCAGGCCTGGCATAGAATTGGCCTCTGCCTCGTCGCTGAGCATCAGGTTGCGCACCTTTTGGTAAGCATCGGTGTGCTGCGCTTCCGGCTGCACCCGAATTAGACCGGCGAAGATCGTTTTCGCCGTGTCGGAAAGCGAATTCTTGTAGAGCAGATCGCTCGTCGTGTGGGGCGCAATGTGGTCTTGCAGCGTGCGTTGGTCGAACTCCTGATTACCGTTGGAAACCGTTGCAGCCAGCATGTCGCTGCGCCCGCCCGCGCCAGCCAGGCGGCTCAGGCTCTCCAGCCGGGCGTAAGACGCGCCCAGATTCAAATGCAGGCTCAAGGCCGCCGCGTCGCGCTCGACGGAGGTAGAGTTGATCTGGAAGGAAACGACTTTTTCACCCCAGTTTTGTGCGCAGAGATAAGTGACCTGCGCCCCGGGACCAACGATCAGATCGTTGACCGCGCAGGCAAATCCCGGGTCTTCGGCCCGGTCGGACTCGTAATAATCGACGAGCGTCACCTTGCTGCCAGCTTCGGCGATGATCAGCGTGTGCGGGAACGTCGAACCTTGCTCGCCGGAGAGCCAATGGAACGTTTCCAACGGCAAGGCGATCACCACGTTTTTCGGCACGTATAGGAACGTGCCGGTGCGGACGTGCGCCCGGTGCAAGGCCGCGAATTTCTTCGAGCCAAGGACGGTTTCCTGCGCCATAAAATGCTGGCGGAACAGGTCGGCGTGTTCGGCGATGGCAGCTTCGAGCGGTTTCCAGATGACACCTTGGGCCGTCAGGTCGTCGGTCTGCACGCGGCGATCCAGCAGCGTGTCATTGGCAAAGACCATCTTGCCAGCGATTTTCTCGTTGCCAATTGAGCGACTGACTAGACGTTCGTGCGTCCCGGCGTCGATGGGCTGCGGTGGCGAGTAGCGATCCAGTGCGACCTTGCCAATCGTGGCAAAACGCCACGCTTGTTCCGTGCGGGCGGGCATCGCCTGGGAATCGAAATCCTGCCACGCTTGGACGCGCGCTTGCTGAAACCACTCGGGCAGACCGTGCGCGGCCTGCGGATCGGGCATGGACAGCAAACCGCCATGCGCGCCGATGATTTCCGGCTCGGCGGTGATGCGCGCGGCTTCGGTGGCTTCCGCCGTGTCGGCGTAATCCGCCGTGAGAAGAGTGTCGGTCTGATCGCTCATGAATTCCCCTGGTATCAACCCACCGAGCCTTCCATTTCGAGGTCGATTAGGCGTTTGAGTTCCACGCTGTACTCCATCGGAAACTGACGCACCAGATCGTTGACGAAACCGTTGACCGTCAGGCTCATTGCCTGGCCTTCCGTCAGGCCGCGCTGCATCATGTAGAAGATTTGCTCCGCGCTGACCTTGCTGACGCTCGCCTCGTGCTGCATGGCATTCTTGGTCCCGCGTACGGTGATGGCGGGATATGTGTCCGTGCGGCTTGTCGGATTGATGAGCAGCGCGTCGCACTCGGTGTTATTCTTGCAGTTCTTGAGGTGCTTCGGCACGGTGACCTGCCCACGGTAGGTGGCCCGCCCGGTGCCGACGCTAATGCTCTTGCTGATGACATTGCTCGTCGTGTCGTCGGCGGCGTGGATCATCTTGGCACCGGTGTCCTGATGCTGGCCGTTGCCCGCGAGCGCAATGGAAATGACCTCGCCACGGGCACGCGGCCCCTTCATCACGACACCCGGGTACTTCATCGTCAGGCGGCTGCCGATATTACAGTCGATCCATTTGACCTCGGCGTCCTCCATCGCCAAGCCGCGCTTAGTGACGAGGTTGAACACGTTGTTGCTCCAATTCTGGACGGTGACATACTGGATTTTTGCGCCCTTGAGCGCGACCAGTTCGACGACCGCGCTGTGCAGCGTGGCCGTCTCGAACTTCGGGGCGGTGCAACCTTCCATGTACATCACTTCCGCGCCTTCGTCGGCGATGATGAGCGTGCGCTCGAACTGACCGAAGTTTTCCGAATTGATGCGGAAGTATGCCTGGAGAGGATGCTTCACCTTCACGCCCGGAGGCACGTAGATGAATGAACCGCCGCTGAACACGGCGGAGTTGAGCGCGCTGAACTTGTTGTCGGCGGTAGGGATGACCTTGCCGAACCACTTGCGGAAGATCTCCGGGTGCTCTTTCAGGCCCTCGGTGCTGCCGACGAAAATGACGCCCTGCTCGCCGACGGCGGCCTTGATGTTGGAGTAGGCGGCCTCGCTATCGAACTGGGCTTCGACCCCGGCGAGGAACTTGCGCTCCTGCTCGGGGATGCCGAGCCGCTCGAAGGTACGCTTCATGTCGTCGGGCACGTCGTCCCAACTGCGGCTGGGCTTGGTGCCCCGGCTCAGGTAGTAACGGATGTTGTCGAAGATGATGTTTTCGAGGTCCTTCGTCGCCCAATGGGTGGGCATCGCCTTCTTGTTGAAGACGGCGAGGGCCTTGTGCCGGAACTCACGAATCCAGTCCGGCTCGCCTTTGACATCGGCGATGTAGTCGATGGTTTGCGGCGTCAGGCCGGTGCCTGCGTCGAAGGTGTGGGCTTCCGGGTAAGAAAAGTCCCCGGCGCTGCGGTCGATGCCGATGTCAGCTTTAGGTGCGGCCATAAGTCAGAAGGTCAGAAATTTAGTTTGCAGGTGTGGCACGTTTTTCGCGCTTCAGGCGGTGGCGAGCTTGGAAGAATTGACCCAATCGTAGCCCTTTTCGTCGAGTTCGTGTGCCAGGGATTTGTCGCCGGTGAGGACGATCTGCCCCGCCATCATGACGTGGACCTTGTCGGGCACGATGTAGTCGAGCAAACGCTGGTAATGGGTGATGAGAAGCACGCCGAGGTTCGGACCGCGCAGGGCGTTGACGCCGTTAGCGACGATCTTGAGGGCGTCGATGTCCAGGCCACTGTCGGTTTCGTCAAGCACGGCGTAGCTCGGTTCGAGCATGGCCATTTGCAGGATTTCGTTGCGCTTCTTCTCGCCGCCGGAGAAACCTTCGTTGACCGAACGCGAGGTAAATTCGCGGCGCATGTCGAGGAGGTCCATCTTCTCGTAGAGACGATGGTAATACTCGACGGCTTCGAGTTCCTCGCCTTCGCCGAGGCGGGCTTGGAGGGCAGCGCGGATGAAATTGGCGTTGCTCACACCGGGGATTTCCATCGGGTACTGGAAGGCAAGAAAAAGACCTTTGCGGGCGCGCTGGTCGGCTTCGAGGCCAAGGATCTCCTCGCCATCGAGCAGCACGCTGCCGCCGGTAATCTCGTAATCCGGGTGGCCGCTGATCGCCTTAGCCAGCGTGCTCTTGCCGGAACCGTTCAGGCCCATGATGGCGTGAACCTCGCCCTTGGGGATTTCCAGGCTGAGACTTTTGACGATGGGCGTGCCCTGGATGCTGACACAGAGGTCCTTGATGACGAGCGATTGATTCATGGTGTGGAAATCGGGGCGGGGTTTTCCGCGCACTGGCGGCACAGGCCGCGCAGAGAAAATTCGTAATGGCTGACGACGTAGGCGTCGGGCAGGTGCCAGACCCGCGCAAGTTCGGCGGCATCGGGCAGGTCCACGTCGTGGACGCCGCCGCATTGGGTGCAAAAGAAGTGCGCGTGGCGTTCGGTGTTCGGGCAGAAGCGCGACGGGCCGCGATCCAAGTTGACCTGCTGGACCAAGCCGCACTGCGTGAGTGTTTCCAGGCAGTTGTAGACCGTAGCCAGCGAGATCGTGGGCATCTTCTGCTGCACGCGGTTGAACACCTGCACGGCGCTGGGATGGTCCCGCGTTTCAAGCAGGACCTCGTAAACTTCGCGGCGCTGGCGGGTCAGACGAAAACCGCCCGACGCGATGGACTCATCGTAGTGCGGGGCATCGGATGGAATTTCGGCGGTCATCGGGAGGGGCAATCTGGCCCAACTTCCCGGCGTATCAAGAACAATTCTAAATATAATCTGAGAATTTACTCCGAGAGAGCGGCGCGCTGCCGGTCGATCAATGTGCGCACACCTTCGCTCCCCAAGGCGACCAAGGATTGAAACTCTTCATGGGAAAACGTGGACTCCTCCCCCGCCCCTTGGACCTCGACGAAGCGGCCTTCCTCGGTGAGCACCACGTTGAAATCCACCGCCGCGTCTTTGTCCTCAATGTAGTCCAGATCGAGTACCGGGCGGCCTCCGACCATGCCGACACTGACGGCAGCAACGAGTTGGTGCAGCGGCGAGCGCGCCACTTTGCCGCTTTCGACGAGTTTCCGGCAAGCCATGGCGATGGCGACGCAACCGCCGGTGATCGACGCGGTGCGCGTGCCGCCGTCGGCCTGGAGCACGTCGCAGTCGATCCAGAGTGTGCGCGGCCCGAGCAGTTCGAGATCGACGGTGTTGCGAAGCGCGCGGCCAATGAGACGCTGGATTTCCACGCCGCGTCCGTCCTGTTTGCCTTTGGCAATGTCGCGCGGTTTGCGCCCGAGAGTCGAGTACGGCAGCATCGAATATTCGGAGGTGATCCAACCGCCGGTGACGCCCTGCTCCTTCATCCAGCGCGGCACGCCTTCCTCGATGGATGCGGCGCAGATGACCCGCGTGTTCCCGGCGGCGACGAGCACGGACCCGGCGGCATGAGGCGCGATGCCGGGGGTGAAAGACAGGGGGCGGAGTTGGTCGTCGGCGCGGCCATCGTGTCGGGGCATGGGAAGAAAAGGATGAAGGATGAAGGTTGAGGGATGAAGGCAGAGGGATGCAATGTTCCTTGCGCTTCGCCGGGCTTTCCTTCTTATCTTCGTATAGCTTGCCTGTTCATGCGAACCGTCACCGTCGAAATTCCCGCCACTACCTCGAACCTCGGGCCGGGTTACGATTGCCTGGGCGTGGCGTTGGGGCTGGCGAACCGGGTGACCGTCACTCGGGGTGGCAGCGGCGCAGTGTTGCCGATGGCACAGGAGGCAGCGGATGCTTTCTTCGCGCGGGCCGGGCGGGAGCCGTTTGCCTTTTCGTGCGAGATCACCGGCGAAGTGCCGATGTCGCGCGGTCTCGGGAGCAGCGTGACGCTGCGGATGGGCGTGGTCACCGGGTTGAACTTCCTGGCAGGCAAGCCACTTTCCCGGCGGCAGGTTTTTGAGATTTGCGCCGGGCTGGAGGGACACCCGGACAACGCCGCCCCGGCGCAGTTCGGCGGGTTCACGGTGGCGGGCGGGGGCGAAGGCGCGATGCCGCTGCGCTTTGCGGTCGATCCCAAGTTGCAGTTTGTGCTGCTGATCCCGGATTTCGAGGTGCGCACGGTGGATGCGCGCCGCATCCTACCGGAAGAGGTTTCGCGGCGAGCGGCGGTGGCGAGCAGCGCGCGGGCGTGCCGGATCACGGCGGCGTTCGCAGCCCGCAAGTACGACCTTTTGCGCGACGGGTTCGAGGACAGCGCGTTTCACCAGCCGCACCGGCTGCCACTGGTGCCGTTCCTGTCCAAGGTGCTGCTGGCGGGACGGGCGGCGGGGGCATTGGGGGGATTCTTGAGCGGGTCCGGTTCGACGGTGGCTTGCGTCACGCTGACGGAGCCGGAAGCGGTCGCGGCGGCCATGGCGGAAGCGGCGGGATTGCCCGGAGCGCGGACGGTGGTTACCCAAGCGGATAACCGGGGAGCACGGATTTCGGGCTGATCTGACCATGCGCCGCTGGATCGAAAGTCTGGAGCAGTTTGCCATCGACGTGATTCTGGAACGTCGGTACGGCAAACGCGCGTCGTTGCTGCGGGGGTTTCTGTTCGTGCTCTCGCTGGTGTTCCAACAAGTCGTGCAGTTGCGGCTCTGGCTTTACCGGAAGAGGTTCCTGCGCAACCAGCCGCTGGGCTGCATGGTGATCAGCGTGGGCAATCTCACCGTGGGCGGCACGGGCAAAACGCCGGTCGTGGAAAGCCTGGCGCGCACGCTGCAACAGGAAGGCCGCCGGGTGGCGATCCTGAGCCGGGGTTACAAGAGCCGCCGTCCGCCACTGTTGAAACGCTGGCACGCGCGGCTGACCGGGCAGACCGACCGATCCATCCCACGCGTGGTCAGCAACGGCCAGCACGTCCTGATGGGTTCACGCGAGGCCGGGGACGAGCCGTACATGCTCGCGCAGAACCTGCCCGGGGTGTTCGTGGTGGTGGACAAAGACCGCGTCAAGGCCGGACGGTACGCGGTGGAACAGTTCGGCGCGGACACGCTCATCCTCGACGACGGGCTGCAATACCTCCACCTGCAACACCGGCTCGACCTCGTGCTGATCGACCGGCAGGCCCCCTTCGGCAACGAATACCTGTTGCCGCGCGGGACGCTGCGGGAACCGCCGCGCAACCTGCGGCGCGCCACCCATATCTTCATCACCAAGAGCGAAGGCGCGGACAACGCGGAACTGACCGCGCGCATCCGGCGTTACAACCGGACGGCGGAGATCATCGAGTGCATGCACCGGCCAAAGCACTTGCAGGAGGTTTTTACACGGGAACACCGGCCGCTCGACGCGCTCAAGGGGGCCATGGTGGGAGCGTTCAGCGCCATCGCCGCGCCGGAGAGTTTTGAGGCGGCACTGGCGAGTCTCGGGGCGACCGTGGAACTGTCGCGGCGGTTCACCGATCACCATCGGTTCCGCGAGCCGGAAATCCGTGCGTTCGCCACCCGCTGTCAACGGCGCGGCGTGGACATGATCCTCACCACCGAAAAGGATGCGGTGCGTTTTCCCCGGCGGCTGGAACTCGAAGTGCCCGTGTACCTGCTGCGGGTGGAAATCGAGATCCTGCGCGGGCACGAAGGCTGGAAAGGATGCGTCGAGAGCATCTGCCGACCGGGACCGATGGTGCGTCCGCAAGACCTCCTCGTGGGCAGCGCATGAGTTTTACAGGAGCGTCACGCCTCGGCTCGAAGAGGGATCCCCGCCTTAATTTTCGTTCCATTCGGGCAGGGTGAAGGCGAAGCGCGCCCCCTGGTTCTCCTCGCCCTCGGCCCAAATGGTGCCGCCGTGGCGCTGGATGATGCGTTGCACCAGCGCCAAACCGATGCCCGTGCCCTCAAAATCCGCCGGGAGGTGCAACCGCTGGAACGCGCCGAAGAGCTTGTCGGCATACCGCATGTCAAAGCCCGCGCCGTTGTCGCGGATGAAGTAGGTGGCGAACTCCGGCCCGGCCACGTTGCCGCCGATTTCGATGCGCACGTGTTCCCGGTCACGGGTGAACTTCAACGCGTTGCCGATCAGATTCAGCCAGACCTGACGCAGTAGTGACGGATCACCCGAAGCTGGCGGCAAGGGGGCGATCTCGCATTCGATCACGCGCCCTTTCTGCATTTCGAGGAGTTCCTGGTAAGCCCCGCGAACCAACTCGTTCATTTCCACCTTGTCCTGCCGCACGGTCTGCATGCTCACCCTGGAAAGCTCCAGGAGGGCGTCGATGAGCGTGGACATCTTCGCGGAGTTGGCGGTGATGCGGCCAACCGCCCGGCGGCCGGGTTCGTCGAGCTGCCCCTGGCAATCTTCTTCGATGATCTGCGCGAACCCGTTGATCGCGCGCAACGGCGCGCGCAGATCATGGGCAACCGAGTAAGAAAAAGCGCGCAACTCGTTATTGGCGTCCCGTAGCAACACGTTGCTCTTTTCCGTCTCCTTTTCCGCCCGGTGGGCCCGCGCCATCTGCTTGGCCAGCCCGACGAAGACCGCCGTCAGCAGGGCGAGACTGATCGCACCGACCAACGATTGCAGAACAGTGGATCGAGTGCGCGCCCGGCCCAAGACTGCACGACGCTCCAGAAGGAGCGCCTTTTCCGCACCAGTCATCGCGTCAATGTCGGCGCGAACCGCATCCATCAACCGCACCCCGGAACCCGTGAGGATTTTGGGGTCCAGAGCGTTGATGCCGAGTTGACGCCGCTGGTCGATGCGCGTGCGAACCATCGACACGCGGGCGTCGATGTCCCGGCGGAGTTTGCTCAATAACGCCTGCTGGCGAGGGTTATCGCGGGTGAGGTGCCCCACGAAATCCAGTTGTGCGGGCAGCGCGCGCATCGCGTTGTTGCAGGGTTCGAGGTAGGTCTCGTTGCCGGATATCATGAACGCCCGCTGCGCGCTCTCGGTGTCTTGGACGCTGGAGAAGATCCCCTCGAGCGAGGAGATTACCTGGTAGGTGTGCGTCACCCAGTCGGCGGCTTCCGACTGCTGCCCGAGATTGTGAAAGCTGTAGGCTCCCAGCGCCAGCAAGAGACTGATCGCCACCGCCAGCCCAACCAGCGGCCCACGCGGAAACAACACGAGCGGTTGGAGAAACGTGGGCAGCTTCATCGGGCAAGGAACCTAGCACAATTCAGCACGCAACGGGCCGATGGCATCTTCCCAGGAGAGACGAGTGCCGCCGACATGCGGATGCAGCCACGAAGGAGAACGGCTCAGCGTTCGACACGGAAGACGTGTGCGGGCCGGGAATGCGGATCGAGCGCGACGTAGTTGCGGCGTCCGCGCCAGTCGAAGCGTTCGCCGGTCAGGAGGTCACGCACGGTGTAAACGTCGCCTCGTTCCAGGAAACCGAATTCCTCGAACGGCACTTCGACATAGCCGCTCTGGGCGTTGTAGGGGTCCACGTTCACGGCGATGAGGATGATGTTGTCCATCGCGGGCGTCGTCTTCATGTACCAGAGGACCTGGTCGTTGTCCGAAGGTAGAAACCGCAAGTTGTCGTAGAAATGCAGAGCGCGGTTCTCGCGGCGGATGCGGTTGAGCGCGGTGATGTGCTCCTTGATGTTGCCGGGGGCGTTCCAGTCGCGGCCTTTGAACTGGTACTTTTCGCTGTCGTCGTATTCCTCGCGGCCCGGCAGGGCGGCGTTTTCGCACAGCTCGAAGCCACTGTAGATGCCGTAGACAGAGGAAAGCGTCGCGGCCAGCGTCGCCCGGATCATGAAGGCCGAACGCCCGCCTTGCTGGAGGAAAAAGGGCAGGATGTCGGGCGTGTTCGGGAAGAGGTTGGCGCGGTAGTAATCCTTCATCTCGGTCTGCGTCAGCTCGGTGAAGTATTCGATGAGTTCCGCCTTCGTGTTTCGCCAGGTAAAGTACGAGTAGCTCTGGGTGAACCCAGCCTTGGCGAGCGCCTTCATCATCTTGGGTTTCGTGAACGCTTCCGACAAGAAAATGGCGTCGGGATACTCCGACTGGACGCCTTCGATCAGCCAGCCCCAGAAAGCGACCGGCTTGGTATGCGGATTATCCACGCGGAAGATACGCACCCCACGGGCGCACCAGAACAGGATGATGCTCTTCATCTCCTGCCAGAGCGACTGCCAATCCGCGCAATGAAAATTGAGCGGGTAGATGTCCTCATACCGTTTGGGGGGATTTTCGGCGTATTTGATCGAGCCGTCGGGCCGCTGGTAAAACCAGTCTGGATGATCCCGGACGTAGGGATGATCCGGCGAACAGTTGATGGCAAAATCCAGCGCGATTTCCATGCCCTTGGCGTGGACTTTTTTCACGAGCCAATCGAAATCCTTGAGCGTGCCGAGGGTCGGCTCGACCATCTTGTGACCGCCTGCCGGACCGCCGATGGCATAGGGGCTGCCGGGTTCGCCGGGTTCGCTGGTGACGGAATTGTTGCGGCCCTTGCGCTTGGTGAAACCGATGGGGTGGATCGGCGGGAAATAGATCACGTCGAAACCCATGGCCGCCGCGTCGTCGATGCGGTCCAGGCAATCGCGGAAGGTAGAAGTGCGGTCCGGCTTGCCCTCGGCACAGCGGGGAAAGAATTCGTACCAAGCGGCGAAACGTGCGCCGGGCCGATCCACGTAGACGGGCACCGCCGGAGTCATCTCGGTGGACACGCTGCGGTCGACGTAGGTTTCCATCAGGACGGTGAGCTCGCGGTCATGCGCCAAACGGTCCACCTCGCCCGGGGCACCGGCGCGGATCGCGGTGGCGAGGTCGCGCAGGCGGCCCGCATCGGCCGAAGATTTTTTGGCCCGGGCGGATGCGCCGTCCAGCAGCAGCGCGCCTTCTTCGATCTCGGTGGCCAGATCGGTGATGCCTGCCTGGAATTTTTTGTCGAACTCGTGCTGCCAACTCAGGAACGTGTCTTGCCAAGCCTCGATGGTGAACTCGTGCGGGCCGTTGGCCAGAAAGCGGCAGTTCGCTCGCCAGCGGTCGTTCACCAAGAACTGCATCGGCGTCTCGATCCACGGGTTCTTTGGCCCAACGGGACGCCATTTGAGCACTGCTGCCGTGATGTCGTGGCCGTCTTTGAAAACGTCGGCTTCGACGGTGAGTTCCTCGCCAACCACGCGCTTGAGCGGGAGACGCCCCTCATCGACCACAGGGCTGATGTTTTCGATCACGACGGTGGGTAGACGTTGCATGTTCATCACAGATTGTTTTTCGGCTTCGGCGGAGTCGAAGGATGCCGCATCCGTCCGGGCGGGGTCAAGTTCCCGGCACGGCACCGACTCCCGACTATTTGAAGGCGTAAACGAGGGACCAGTCGATTTCTGCCACCGGTGATTGCTCCCCCTTGATAACGAGATAGAAATTCCCAGTGGGTTTCGGCACGATTTCCGCGCACATCGACCCGCCATCCGGGAGGTTTCAGGCAGCGGCGTCTCCTCTGGAGACGGCAGGCGGCGCGGAGGCGCGCTTGTCCAAAAGAGAAGCTCCCACCGCCTTACAGCGATGGGAGCAAAAGTCAGGCATCTTGCTAGCTCATTTTGCTAGCTAGGAACACCTTCAACACCGAATGGAACTAGTAGCGCGAGGAACGACCGCCACGGTCGCCGCCGCGGTCGCCACCACGGCTACCGCCGCCGCCGCCGCCACCGCCGTAACCACCGCCGCCACCGCTGCTGCGGCCACCGCCGCCACCGCCGCTGTAGCCACCGCCGCCACCGCCGCTGTAGCCACCGCCGCCGCCGCCGCCGTAGCCACCACGGCTACCGCCGCCGCCGCCACCCGAGCGTTCTTCACGCGGGCGGGCTTCGTTAACGGTCAGGGCGCGGCCCTCGACGGATTTGCCGTGGAACTGGCTGACCGCGTTGGCGGCATCCTGTTCGGTGGCCATGGTCACGAAGCCGAAGCCGCGCGATTTGCCGGTGACACGATCCTGCATGAGCAGGACTTCGGTGACCGGGCCGACCGTGGCAAACAGATCTTGGAGATCGTTTTCGGTCGTGTTGAAGGACAAATTGCCAACGTAGAGTTTAGTGGGCATCTGGATTATCGAATTCTAAGGCAGACTGACAGAGGCTCTCGGTACTGTTTCCGCTCATCGGATTTCAAACTGTCAACCGACAATCCACCAATGACCTAAGGGACTTACCTGCGCTGCGAGGTTCACCATCGCCCACGATTGAATGAAATCAAGGGCCGCTCACAGCGAAAGTCGGTGGCAAGCCCCGGGCTTCTTTCCGGTCAGGCTGCTTTGCCGTTCGCTTCGAGGCGGGGCGGTTCGTCGCCTTCCTCCAGCGCGCGGGTGACCGTTTCCTCCAGCTTCGTCAACAAAACGGGTTTGATCAGGCAGCAGTAGACCTCCAGGCGCGCCAGTTGGTTGGCATTGGCGAGATTCTGGAAGGCGGTGATGGCGATGATCTTACTACGCACTCCCTTGGCGCGGGCCTGGCGGATAAATTCCGCGCCACCCATGGTCGGCATGCGCATGTCGGTCATGATGAGGTCGAAGCGCTCCTCGTCGAGCCAGTTCAACGCCTCGAAGGCATCGGTCGTCGTGCGCACGGATAGGCCCATGTGGCTGACGAGCGTTTTGTACAGGACGAGGATGTCGAAATTATCGTCGAGGATCAAAATTTTCTTCATCGGGTGCAAACTCGGCAAACGAATAATGTCGTTCATGATGGCAGGGCCGCACGATCACGGCCATAATAGGGTTGGTACAGCGTGAGCTTTTTCTCTAGGCGTTCGCGCAGGGCGGCGTCGCTCTCGGGGCCGGGGCCGGGACGCTGGACGAGGCGCGTGCAGAGAGCCGCCAATCCCTCCACGTCTTCGAGGGATACGAATTCCGCTTCGATGCGATTGTCCGGGCCGCAGTTATGATAATTACCCAGCGCGACGCACATCGCGCCGCAGCGCACGCCGTAAAGGCGGAAGGCGGTCGCCTCACAGGTGCCGCCGCTCATCAGGCAACGTTGGGCGGCGATGTTCGCCTCGGAGGCCGCGGCCACCAGTTCGGCGGTAACGTTGTGATCGAAAACCGATTGCTTGTCGCCGACCCGGATGATCGGTCCCGCGCCCATCGTGGCCGGAAGCCGCTCGGCGCTGGTTTCCAGGGAGATCACCGTGATGTCCCCCTCACGCAGCCATCCGTCCCGGGCCAACTCAATGGCACCGCCGAAGCCAATTTCCTCGGCGCGGGTAAACAGGCCGTAGCATTCACCGGCGAAATCGGCCCGTTCCAGAGCCAGCAACGTCGCCACGATCACGGCGCAGCCGATCAAATCGTCGCAGGCCCGGGAATAGATGCGGCCAGCGCGTAGTTCGCATTCGGGCAAATCCCACATTGCAAACGGGCCGAAATCCCTGACGCGCTCCCGATTCGCTTCGAGATATGCTTCGGGCACGCCGCCGAGAAAGTGACGCGCGGGCGTCTCGTCCGTGGCAGCAGAATCTGGCGTGACCCAGCCCGGGTGGTCCATGTGCGCGCAAAAGGCGTAAACGGGCGCGGTGGACGGGCCACGGCCATGATAACGGGCGATCAGATTACCGAAAGCATCCTCCCGCATCGACACCCGGGTACAACCGCCGAGCAGACGGACAATCTCCGCACGCACTTCCGCCTCGTGGAACGGGGCAGTCGGGCGCGAAAGGATCGCTTGCGCGATGTCCAATATCCTTTCCTTGTGCATGGCGGCGGCTAGGGTAATGACAGTGTGTGGATGAGAAATCTCTGGAAGCAGGTTCGATACCGTCTTGAGTACGTTGGACTCCGCTTGCTAGCCGGAACGATCCCGCGCCTGTCCAGGCGGCTGTCGTTGTCCCTGGCTCACGGGCTGGGCACGCTCTACTACCGGTTTGACCGCAAGACTCGCGCGGTTGCGCTCGAAAACTTGCGTCTCACCCTGGGAGATTCCCTAGGTGATGTCGCACGGGAACGAGTAGCGCGCGCCTCTTTTTTGAATTTTTCGCGCGCCATGGTTGATCTGTTCTGGGCGCGGAACCTGACGCCCGCGAACCACGCGCATTATACCAATCCGCAAGGGTTCGAGCACGCGCACAAAGTCTTCGCCGAACACGGCAGCGTCATCTTCATCACACTGCACCACGGTTCGTACGAGTGGCTTAGCCTGAGCTGCGGATTTGCGGGGCTGCCGGTGCAGATCGTGTCGCTCGATTTCAAAAATCCCCGGCTGGACAACGTGTTCCGCGAAATCCGCGAGCACTCCGGGCACACGCTCATCGGTCAGAACCAGTCCATGCTCAAACTGTTGCGCGCCGTGCGCAAACGCGGCGGCGCGGGAATGCTCATCGACCTTGCCCTCAAGCTGGATCGTCCGGGCGTGGCCATCGACGCGCTGGGGATGAAAATGTACGCCACGTTCCTGCACGCGCTCCTGCACGCGCGCACCGGCATCCCCATGGTTCCGCTCACCAACGTCCCCCACCCTGACGGCACTTGCACCGTCACGGTGCACCCGCCGGTCAGCTTTCCTCCGGGGGCATCCTACCAGGAGATCACGCAGGGTTGCTGGGACCTCATGGAGCCGTTCATCCGTGAACGGCCCGAGCTGTGGCTCTGGAATTACCGTCACTGGAGATACAAACCCAAGGACGCCAGGCGGGAATACCCCTTTTATGCCAACGTGGCGAAAAAATTCGACCAAGCGATTGCGCAGCCGGTCGGGACGGGCAAGGACGAAGGCGAATAACGGAAATCACTGGGATGCTGTTTGTTTTGTAGGTAGGATGAACATTTGGCCGCACGCATGAACCGACTTACCAAACGCGACGCTCCCGGGATGTTGAACGCGCAGGGAGCACAACGCCTCGTGCTCTTCGGCGCGTTGGTGAACGTGGCGCTTTCGACCGCGAAGGTTCTGGCGGGCGTGTTCGGTCATTCCTACGCGCTGATCGCCGACGGAATGGAAAGCGGCCTCGACGTGGCCAGTTCGCTCGTCATCTGGGGCGGGTTGAAGTATGCCACCAAGGAACCGGACCCGGACCATCCCTACGGCCACGGCAAAGCCGAGCCGATCAGCGCCCTGATCGTTTCCGCGACGTTGTCGGTTGCCGCGCTACTCCTTGCCTGGCTGAGCGTGCAGCAAATCCTCCAGCCGAGCCGTGAGACCCCGGCGTGGAGCACCCTGATCGTATTGCTGGGAGTGATCGTGAGCAAGGAAGTGCTTTTCCGGCGCGTGATCACCGCCGGGGAACAGATCGAGAGCACGGCGGTCAAAACCGACGCGTGGCACCACCGCGCGGACGCCGTCACCTCGGCGGCGGCTTTCGGCGGGATTCTCGTTGCGCGGCTCGGTGGTCCCGGTTGGGAACGGGCCGACGCCTGGGCTGCGTTGTTCGCGTGCGCGGTGATCGGCTTCAACGGCTACCGACTGCTGGTCCCGGCGGTGGCGGAGATCATGGACACGGCGCCCGGGCCGGAGATCGAGTCCCGCGTGCGGGCGGCGGCGGCATCGGTCACCGGGGTCGATGGCATCGAGAAATGCCGGGTGCGCAAGATGGGTCTGGAGTATTACGTGGATCTGCACGTGGGCGTCGACGGATTGATCTCGGTGGCTGCCGGGCACAACATCGCCCACCGGGTCAAGGACGCGGTGCAGGAAGCCGACGCGCGGGTGGCCGACGTGCTCGTCCACATCGAACCGGCGAACGTGTGCGTTTTCCCGGGCCGAGGATGAATCAGCGTTCCCGCAACGACCCGGCCATCGAGTCGGCCAACTGCGCCAGGAGATTGTTTTCCGCCGTGACCACCGCGTCGTAGCCGTCGCCGACGATGGGTTCATGAAACGCGCCGTTGCCGCGCCGGATCGTGCTCGACCCGTCGGAGTTCAGGACGCGCCAGGAAACTTCGAGCACGGCCCCCTGTCCGCTGATCGCGTGAAACTTGCCGACATCCACCGCGACCTGGTAGCGCAGTTTCGCACCGGGATTCCAGGGGAACGACAACACGTTGCCCGAGTGCAGCCGCCGCCCCAGGTCCTCCGCCAAAACCCGGCTGATGTTTTCCTTCAAGCCGCCGGCCCAGTGAGCGTCTGCCGGCACCTGGTATTCGTTCGGGCCGCTCTGGAAAACCAGTTCGGCACGATCCACGTAGCTGGGCAGGCTCACGGGACCAACGCCCACGCTCAACCCGGTCGTCCCGGTCGGTGCCGCGCCATCGGCATTCAGTTGGTAATACTTTTGCGCCGCGCCACCGCAGGCTGTCAGGCAGGCACACGCAACGAGCGCCAGGCCCGCGCGCAAAGGAGATATTATTTTCATGATGGAGATGGATCGGTCGTGTTCAGCGGCTGCCCTTGGGAACCTCCCCGCCGCTTGGTTTTCCGAAAAGGAGCGAGTTGGGCTTGCGTTCCAGGGTTTCGGTCAGGCCCCGCAACGAGCGCAGGGTATCGTCGAGTTGACGCAGGGTGCCAGAAAGCCCCTGGTAGAAGTCCGACTTGTCGTTGTAACCGGCGAGTGTTTTTTGCAGTTCGCCCAGGTCCGCGCGCAGGGCAGTCGGCAGGTTTTGCGTGTCCTTCGATGCCAGGATGGTGTCGAGATGCTGCGCGACCCCCTTGAATTGGGTCAGCAAATCGTTGGCGTTGGCCACGGTCGCTTCCAACGGCAACGCCTTGAACTTGTCGAGCAACGCGCTGACTTTTTCCTCGATCTGGCCCAGGCCGGACCCGGTGGTCGGCAGCATGTAGTACCCTTGGGTCTCCACGACCGCCGCGGGGGGCGCGTCCTTCACAAAATCCAGGTCCACGTAGAGCTGGCCGGTCAGGTAGCTGCCCGTTTTCAGACTGGCACGCAGACCATTCTGCACGTTGCGCGCCATAAAATTGCGGGCCTCGGTGAAATCGTCGGACGGGAGGTCCACCAGGAGATTGGGGTCTAGTTTAATGTACACCGGCACGCGGTGCTCGGGGTCATCGGGCAGGTATTTGAAAGAAACGCCCATGACCGTGCCGATACGGATGCCTCGAAATTCCACGGGCGCGTCGTTGCTCAAACCGCGTACGCTCTCAGTGAAGAGGAGCAGGTACGGCAGGATCGGGTTCAGGCGTTCGCGGGTGGCGTCGGAATAGCTGTCGAAAAGTGTGTAGGCCGATCCATCGGCGACGGGAGCCGACGCGGTTTTCTTGTCCTCGGGTTCGCTGAAGGTCACGCCACCGGAAATTAAGGATTCCAGCGTGCCCGAGCGCAACTGGAAACCGTTCGCGCCGACTTGCAGGTCGATGCCGCTGAGATTCCAGAAACGCGTTTTCTTGCTGATCAAACGCGCGTAATCGCCGGTGACGAAGGCGCCGAACTCCACCTGGCCATTTTCGGGGTGGAAAGTGCGGGTCTCGATCTTGCCGACACCGAGGCCCTTGTAGATGATCGACGACCCGGGGTTGACCCCCCCTGCCTGCTCTGCAATGAGCTTGAGGTGTAGGCCGGGGACCCCCGGCGGAGTGACCGGGGGATTTTCCAGGCCGACGAAATTGCGACGCTCGGTCTTCCTGATGCCGGGTTCCAGTTCAAGGTAGCTGCCGGAAACGATGGTGCCCAACCCCGAGATGCCCGACCCGCCGTAACGCGGTTTCACCACCCAGATTTGGGTGTCCGTTTTGAGCAGATCGACCGATTCGCGGGTCATGTTCAACTCGACGATCACGCCTTTGGTGTTTTTCGTGAGTTCCACGCTGCCCACAGTGCCGATGTTGACGTTGCGGCACAGCACGGGGGTTTTCCCGCCGATGATCCCCTCGGCATCCTCGAACGTGACGATCACTTCCGGGCCTTTTTCGGAAAAATGTTTGTAAGCAAGCCAGAGGCCCAGCAGCGCGGCGACCACGGGAATGATCCAGATGGGAGACAGGCCACGGCGCGGAGGCGTGACCGGCGCGGGCGGCGGGGTGGGATCGGGAGCGTCGTCTTCAGGCATAGAGAAATGGGTTAGCGGGCGGAGCGTTTGGCGCGGGAATGGGCATCCCAGATCAGGCGGGGGTCAAACGACTCGGCGGCGAAAATTGTCAACACGACCACGGCGGCGAACGAGACCGCTCCCGGGCCGGGGTGAATCGACATGATCGCGCCAAGCTGAACGACTGCCACCAGGATCGCCACCACGAACACATCGACCATGGACCAGCGCCCGATGAATTCCGTCACGCGATAGAGCCGGGTCATGGACTGCGGGCTGCCCCCTGTGCGAGAGGCGAAGCACAGCACGCCGATGGCCAGCAACTTGAGGATGGGAATCATGACGCTGGCGACGAAAATAATGATGGCCACCGGATAATCGGCCTGTTCCCAAAACTGGATTACGCCGCCCACAATGGTGTTCTGCTGCGCGCCGGTGATCCCGTCCAGACGCAGGACGGGCAGCAGGTTGGCGGGGATGTAGAGGATGACCGCTGCCACCGCGAAAGCCAGGGTACGCTGAATGGATTCGGGTTTGCGCAGGTGCAGGTGCGCGCCACACCGCGGGCAGACGGCGAGTTTGACCGGTTCCACCCGACCGCAGGAGTGGCAGAGCGCCAGATCGCGGGCTGCCGCCGTGGTGGGGTCGTATTCCGCGTTCATCGGGCCTGGTCCAACCGGGACCATAAATCGCGGATGTGGATCGACGAGACCGACAGGGTCAGGCAAACGATCAACGCCACAAACGCCCAGAACGAAGTGCCCAGGGTCAGCGTTGCCAGCTTGCCCAATTTGAGGAGGCTGACGAGCACACCGAGCAGGTAGACATCAAGCATCTGCCAACGACGCGCCGTCGAAACCCAGCGGCAGAGGCCAATCGCGCCAGGCAGACGGCGCTCCCGCAACAGCGGCAGCAGGAGGTACAACAGGCTCACGATGAGCACGCAGGGAGCAACCAAGGTAAAGATCGCCACCGCCACCGCCAGATAGGCGTACCCCTGATCGACGAGACCGGAAACGCTCTCGTACAGGAGCATCTCGTTCTGACGCAGGTCTTTCTTGAGCGTCATGAACGGGAAGATGTTGGCAACGAAGAACAATACCGCCGACGCCACGACGTAAGCGGCGGCGCGGTGCAAGGAGTTGGGTTGATAGGTAAAGATCGAAGCGCGACACACCGGGCAGAGGATACGCTCCCCCTCGTGCATCGTCGGTGCCTCGAAGAGCGTGTCACAATCCTGACAGGCTATGTTCTGGGAGTCACCGGAAGGTCGCATGAGAGACAACGAGTAATCCAATTACGTCTCCGGCGCAAAATTCGACCGGCACAATCCGGTGCGGTGCGACAAAAAGTTGGTATGCTGCGCCAACCGAAGGGACCGTCCATGAAATGCCCGCGCCTGCTATTTTTTTCCATCCTCTGCCTTTGTCTGACCAGGGAAACGCCCGCCCAAGAGCCGACCCAACCCACGGCAAAGCAGCAAGTAGAACAAGTTCTGGCCGAGCAAGCCCGGGACTGGAACGAGGGAAATATCGACGGATTCATGGAGGGATACGCGAAAATCCCGACGTTGCGTTTCGCTTCGGGCGGCAACGTGACCTATGGATGGCAGGAAACCCTCGACCGCTATAAGAATCACTACCCCGACCGGGCTACCATGGGCACGCTGGCTTTCTCGGACCTCGACACCACGGTGCTTTCGGCGGATGCCGCGCTGGTTTTCGGCCATTGGCAACTCCGCAGCGAAAAGGGGAATTCGGGCGGGCTGTTCACGCTGTTGTTGCGTAAGACAGAGGCCCGGTGGCGGATCGTGGCGGACCATACCTCGGCAGCAACACCGACCCATTAACCGTTTCCACGCATGACGACCGATTGGGAAGCCTGTTATCGTGCCGGACAAACGCCCTGGGACAAGGGTTCGGCGGCCCCGCCTCTGCTCGAATGGCTCACAGGGTCATCCAAGGGTTTCGCGGGCGACGTGCTGGTGCCCGGTTGCGGCTCCGGCCACGATGTCCGGGCCATCGTGGCAGCCGGGCAGGTCCGGCAGGTGGTGGGTCTCGACCTTTCCGGAGCCGCGGTGGCACAGGCTCGAGCGTTCCCGGCGGCGGGCGGCGAAACTTATGTGGAGGCGGATTTGTTTACCTTGCCACCCGGATGGGGCGGGCGGTTTGATTGGGTGTTCGAGCACACTTGTTTTTGCGCCATCGACCCGGTGCGCCGGGCAGAGTACGTCCGGGCGGTTGCGGACGTGCTGAGACCTGACGGCCAGTTGCTCGCCATTTTTTACCTGCGCCCATGGTCGGGCGGCGAAGCACGGCCACCCGATGGTGGCCCACCTTTCGGCACGACCGTACAGGAACTGGACACGCTGTTCGCCGAGCGTTTCCGTGTGGTCGACGAATGGTCACCCACCCGGGCCTTCCCCGGCAGGGAAGGCCGCGAAATCGCCCGGCTGCTGCACCGGACGAGATTTTAAGGATTCATGGACGCCAACGGAAGTGCCACGCTCGTTAAAGAGAAGCGGGAGCGGGTGAAGGGAATCGAACCCTCGTGTCTGTGCATTGCCCCGTGCAATCTATAAGTTGTTCATTTTGTTCACACCCGAACATTATTGACATAGGCAAATGTTGTCAATTTTAATGCCCAGCATCAGGAAACATCCTTGCAGTCCCTTTGGTTTACCTGCTTCCGTGACTCCAATGGGGTCCGAACTACCCGTAGCACCAAAACTGCGGAGCAGGGACGGGCGCTCAAAATGGCCGTCGAATGGGAAAGCGCCGCGATGCGTGCAGCCACTGGTAGGTTCACAGAGAGCCAAGCGCGAGCGGTGATCAACTCAATCTTGGAGCATGCTGGCCAAGAAATCGTCGTTTTCTACAAAGTGCAGGAATGGTTTGCTGAATGGCTGGCCGACAAGGAAGGTGCGCGCGAAGCGACTACGACCGAGAAATACGGCCAAGTCATAAAACGATTCTTCGATCACCTCGGGCATCATGCGCAGAAGGGTTGGGCTGACATCCGGCCTACGGACATCCGCGCTTTTCGTGACCTGCTTCGCGCGGAGGGTCGCTCGGCATCCACTGTGAATCAGACCTTCGCTAAGGTGCTCTCCACTCCCTTCGCCAAGGCGGTCCGTCTCGGATACATCCCCGTCAATCTCTGCGCCGCCGTTGGACCATTGAAGAAAATCCACACGGAAGCGGAAACCTTCCCGCTTGAACAAGTCAAAAGCATCCTCGCCGCGTCGCCGAACGACCAGTGGCGCTGCTTCGTCCTGATGGCATTCCACACCGGTCAACGGATGAGAGATTTGGCCGACTTGCGATGGAGCCAAGTGGATCTGGCCGAAGGCGTGTTGTTCTGGGAGCAAAAGAAGGGCGGTGCGGGTGTAGCCGTCCCAATCCATGCGGAATAAAACAGGCGCGGCTGCGTCTCCCGGACGATCATGCGGCTGGCGCATATTTGTTCCCAGCTCGGCCGCGCCGAGATGGGCCGCGTCGAGACGCTGTTACGTCAGCAATGGAGTCCAGAGCAGGTGTCGGGTTACCGCCGACGTTCCACCCGCAGAGACTTCTGGCTGGCCTCTGAGAGTGTCTTCCCACAACGCACGCATCACTTCAGCGGCAGAGACAAAGGCGAGACCAACCACGCGGAACACTGGTTTGGCACGCTGCGTGCACGGGTCAGCCGCTTGGTGTGCCGGTCGCACGCTTTTTCTAGAGTGTGGCGTGCTACTCGGAAGCCACACACCTTTTCATCTCCACCCACATCCTGCGCCTCAGATACTCAACACAGACTTAAACACCATCATGCATTTCCCGAGGAACTGCTGACTCACCTTTTTAGCCTTCCGCAAGCGGTAGGAAGGAAGCACGGGTGAGTGCCTCGGTTTCTGAATATCTGGATGGCATTTTTCGACTGCCCGGTTCCACTTTACGTCGTCAAGCAAAGTGCTACGATCCTTGCGAGAATGCCACCGCCGATGCATGGCGGCTGATTCCCGATTAATCACCGATGTACCCCTACCGATTTGCCGCCTTTGTCGCCGCCGGTGTGCTCTGCTGGCCATTGATCAATTACGCTCAGCAACCCCAATCGCTTACCGTCTCTGAGCTGGTCGCCAAAAACGTCGAGGCCAAGGGTGGCGCCGATGCGTTGCATGCACTCCAGTCCCTGCGTTCACAGGGCCGGCTCCTGGTCAATGGGGGGCAGTTGCAACTCGCCTACCTGCAACTGAAAAAGCACCCGGCCGAAATCCGCATTGAGGCCACGCTGCAAGGTCTCACTGGGGTCCAGGCGTGGGACGGTGCACAGGGCTGGCAGGTGTCACCGTTCCAAGGGCGCAAGGACCCGGAAAAACTCTCGACCGACGAGGCGAAGTCATTGGCCGAGGATGCCGACCTCGACGGGCCGCTGGTCGATTGGCTGGCGAAGGGAAGCAGTGTCGAATCACTCGGGACCGAGGACGTGGACGGCACGCCAGCTTACAAACTGAAGGTCAAGCGCAAGAACGGCGACGTGCTCCTCGTTTACCTCGACCCCGATCACTTTCTGGAGATCCGCACTGTCAGCCAGCGCACGGAACACGGTGCGAAGGTGGAGATCGAGACCGACCTCGGCGATTACGAAAAGATCGGCGGCGTCTTCGTTCCCTTCTCGATCGAGTCCGGCGCTCGCGGTTCGACGGATCGGCAAAAGATCATTCTCGAAAAGGTCGAGGCCAACGTGCCGCTCGACGATGCCCTGTTCCACTTTCCGGAGAAGACCGCGGCCAAATGAATCCCTCTCTACCCACCATGCGCTTCGCCCTGCAACTTTTCCTGTCCGCGCTTTTCGCGGTCGGTTCAACCTCGGCACGGGCTGAGGGCCCCGCGCCGTACAGTTCGGCGACGGTCTCCGGGCTGAACGCGCGCAACATCGGTTCGGCCACGATGAGCGGGCGCATTTCGGCCCTCGCGGCGACGAAAACCCCGTCCGGCAAGATCACGCTCTACGTTGGAGCGGCCAGCGGCGGCGTCTGGAAATCCGAGGATGGTGGCACGCTCTACAAACCGGTGCTGGACGAACAGCCGGTCCAGTCCATCGGCGCCATCGCGCTTGACCCGAGCAACGCCGAGAATGTCTGGGTAGGCAGCGGCGAGGCGTGGACGCGCAACAGCGTCTCGATCGGTGACGGCATCTACAAATCGACGGACGGCGGCAACACCTGGGCCAACGTTGGACTACCCAATTCCGAGCGCATTGCGAAGATCGTCGTCAGCCCGGTCAATTCCGACACCGTGTACGCCGCCGTCGCAGGCCAGCTGTGGAGCGATTCACCCGACCGCGGGTTGTACAAAACGACGGACGGCGGCAAAACGTGGAACCTCATCCTCAAGGGGGCAAACCTCTCGACGGGCTGTTCGACGGTGGCGCTGGATCCGTCGGACCCCAACGTCCTGCTCGCGGGGATGTGGGATTTTCGCCGCCAGGGCTGGACTTTCCGTTCCGGCGGCAGTGGGCCCGACCAGCCGTCGGGCAGTGGCCTGTTCCGGTCGGCGGACGGCGGCGCGACGTGGTCCGAAGTCACCCCGGAGAACAGCCCCGGCTTTCCCAAGAAGCCCTACGGTCGGCTCGCTCTTGCCTTCGCTCCATCGAACGCGAAACGCGTCTATGCGTTCGTGGAATCCACGGATAGCGCGTTGTTTGTTTCCGACGACGGCGGCAAGACCTGGGACAAGCGCGACAAGAGCAGCCCGATGGTCTGGCGACCATTCTATTTCGCCAATCTGATCGTCGATCCCAAAAATCCTGACCGGCTGTTCAAGACCGATGGCGCGCTCATCATGAGCGAGGATGCGGGCCGCAGCTTTGCCACCATCGGCGGCTTTTACGGGATGCACGGTGACGTCCATGACGTGTGGATGGATCCGACCAACCCACAGACGGTCCTTGCCGGGGACGACGGCGGCATGTGGTATTCGTACAACGGCGGCAGCAAGTGGTGGAAGGGCGGCAATTTGCCGGTGTCGCAATTCTACCACGTCAGCGTGGATGACGCTGACCCGTTCCGTGTCTACGGCGGGTTGCAGGACAACTCCGACTGGGTTGGCCAATCGCAGTATCCGGGCGGCATCGGCAACGGGCAGTGGGAGAACGTGTACAACGGGGACGGTTTTTGGGTGTTCGCCGATCCCGCCGATCCTGATTACCTCTACGCCGAGTCGCAGGGCGGTGCCGTCGGACGCATCAACCGCCTTACCCACGAGACGCGCGACATCCAGCCGAGGGCCAATTACAAGGAGAAACTGCGTTTCAACTGGAATTCGCCCATCGCGCTCTCACCCAACGAAAAAGGGACGGTCTACATCGGTGCGCAGTTCCTTTTTCGCACCCGCGACCATGGCCAGACGTGGGACCGCATCTCCCCCGACCTGACGACGAACGACCCCGAGAAACAGAAGCAGGAGCAATCCGGCGGCGTCACGGTGGATAACTCCGCGGCGGAGATGCACACGACGATCTACTCGATCTCCGAGTCGCCCAAGGCGGCTGGACTGATTTGGGTCGGCACCGATGATGGCAACCTCCAGCTCACGCGTGACGACGGCAAGACGTGGGCCAACGTGGTAGGCAACGTCCCCGGGTTACCGGCGAATTCCTGGGTGAGCTGGGTGCAGGCTTCCAACTTCGAGCCTGGCACCGCCTACGCCGCCTTTGACCGGCACACCGTCGGCGACATGGCCCCCTACGTGTTCCGCACGGCGGACTACGGCCAGACCTGGACGCCGCTGCTCACCGCGCAGGACTCCAAAGGCGTGCGCGGGTACGCCCACGTCATCAAGGAGGACATGGTGCGGCCTGACCTGCTCTTTCTCGGTACCGAATTTGGACTAAGCATTTCCATCGACGGCGGCAAGAATTGGGCGGCGTTCAAAGGCAGTCATTTCCCGGCCGTCGCGGTGCGCGATCTGGCGATCCAGGGGCGCGACAACGACCTCGTCCTGGCGACCCATGGAAGGGGTATCTGGATCATCGACGACATCACGCCGTTGCGCGCGCTCACCCCAGAATTGCTGACGAAGGAAGCGGCGTTCGTCGCCGCCCGCCCGGTGCAGCAGCGGATCGAGGCAAACGGAGGCTGGGCCAACGGCGACGCCGTGTTCACCGGCGATAATCCGCCCGACGGGGCGGTCATCACTTACTACCAACGCTCGCGCCACCTCTACGGCAAGCTGAAATTGGAGGTGCTCGACGCCACGGGCCGCGTCGTGGATGAATTGCCGGCCAGCAAACGCCCGGGTCTGAACCGGGTTGTCTGGACGATGACCGAGAAACCGCCACGCGTCCCACCCGCCGCGCAGCTTGCCTTCGCGGGCACTCGCGGACCGCGCGTCCTGCCGGGAGTTTACACCGTGCGCCTGACCAAAAACGGCGAGGTGTCAGAAACGAAGCTCACGGTGGGTCTCGACCCCCGGGTGAAGTTCGGCGCGGCGGAGCGCCAGGCGCAGTTCGACGCCGCGATGGCCGTGCGTGAGTTGTTCGGAGAGGAAAGCGCGCTGATGGATCGCATCCTGGCATTGCGTGGCAGTTTGGCGGAAAGCCTCGAAGGGCTGCCTGCGGACAAGGACAAGTCGGACCTCCGCAAGAGCGTCGTGGAGTTCGATGCCAAGGTGGATACGGTGCGCAAGTTGATCGTGGCCACGACCGAGGGCGGTGCAATCACAGGTGAAGAACGCCTGCGCGAGCACACGGACCAACTCTATGGCGCGCTCCTATCCTTCGAAGGCAAGCCGGCGGTGTACCAATTGGCCAACCTCGACGCCCTTAAACGAGAGTTAGGAGACGTGGCTGCGCAGTTCACCACTCTGATCGACCACGACCTGCCGCCGCTTAACGAAGCCTCGAAGGCCGGCGGCCAACCCACCGTCGAACCGCCCCCAGCGCGGGTGGCGGTCGAAGAGGACGGGAACCTCGACTCCGGTGGAAGCCTTGTCATCCAGCCTGGTGACCGTGACGAACCTGTCGCCAGGGCGGTTCTCCCTGCCGACTTTAGATTGTTGCATTAACTACGCGCATGTTTTCTAAAGGAACTTCCATTCTACAGGCGATTGCGGGGCAGTGCTCCAACTAGAGCAGAGCAGCCCCGAGCACCCCTCTCCCTTACGTCCCCCGGCTTTCCGGCTGAATATGCTTCTCGCGGCAGCCCTGCGGAGCATGACAAGGAGTCAAAACGGTTGAGCTACCCAGGTTTTGCGGTGATGGGAGACATTCCTGCAAAGCCTTGCCTGCAGCGACTTTCGGGACTTCAGCCCGATTGCCGGGGAGACTCGATGGCATCTCACGAATACCCTAAAACGAACTAGTTTTCCTGCTATCGTCACGAGCGGATTGAAGTTGCCTCAATGAGCATGCCTTGCTAATCGCCACCGATTCATCACAACTTGGTCCTGAATCCAGGCAGACGAATTCCTTCGACGTGATCAGCATGCTGCGTCATCCGCCGCGACCTTCATCGATTCCGCGTCGACGCTGGCTCCTCCGCCTCGTGTTCTTCACCCCCTGGCCCGAACGTATAGGAAAACACCGCGAAAGCCTGCACACGCGGGGCATCAAAAGTTACCCCGAACAAGGGCGAAAGATCCAACCGGGTGTTGCGGGTGGGCTTGAACGCGACCGTCGGTCCGATCACGAAGCCTTGCGACGGCTGGTCGC
>CAXSED010000011.1:0-59507 GCA_964236475.1 uncultured Chthoniobacterales bacterium | reverse complement strand
AACCACCCAGGCATAACTCTCGTCAAGAACTAACGGAGTAGTATTAGAGGGTGTCCTGGACTTTTCTCGGCTAAGTTGGAGGCATGAGCGAGCATGGAGTTTACCCAACCAACGTGTCGGATGAAGAGTGGGCCTTTGTGGTCCCTTACCTCTGTCTGATGAAGCAAGATGCGCCTCAACGTCCGCACTCGCTGCGCGCCGTTTTCGACGCCCCTGCGCTGGATGGTGCGCGCGGGCGCTCCCTGGCGCCTGCTGCCCGCCAACCTGCCGCCTTGGCAGATCGTCCACCAACAGAGTCAACGTTGGTGGAAGGCCGGCGTTTTCGAGGCGATCACCCATGATCTGAGGATGATCTTGCGTCTGCTGGTGGATCGAGCAGAACAACCCACGGCGGCGGCGCTCGATGCGCGCACTCTCCATAGCAGCATCGAGAGCGGCGCACGTTCGGGTTACGACGGGCACAAAAAGAAAAAAGGGGCCAAGCTGCACGTGGCGGTGGACACCCTGGGCCACCTGCTGGCCGCGCACGCCTCGGCAGCGAACGAGCACGAGCGCCTGCACGTCGCTCAACTCTTGGCCAACGTGCAGGAAGCCACCGGCGAGCGCGTGGAAGTGGCCTTTGTCGACCAGGGCTACAGCGGCGAGAACGTGGCCGCCGTGGCTGCCGAGCAGGGCGTGCGCCTGGAAGTAGTCAGCCTGCCCGCAGCCAAGCACGGTTTTGTGCTCCTGCCACGGCGCTGGGTGGTCGAACGCTCCCTGGCGTGGCTGGCGCGGTGCCGGCGGCTGGCGCGCGACTACGAACGCCTGCCCGAGACTCTGGCCGACTTACACTTTGCCGCCTTTGCCATGCTCATGCTCACCCGTCTCTTTGGTGAAAACCCTTGGCAGGGCACTTAAAAGTCCAGGACACCGTCTAGGATGAATGCATCAGATCAACGGGCGCGCCCGCCGAGTTAGAGTTTTGTCGCCGCTCTGGTTGTGCGCGACGAAAAATCGCGTCGCCGTCCAGCCATCGGCCCGAACAAGCGAAACAGTCGCGTTTTCACACGACTTCCGAGATCTCAAGATATCATTTATCCCTGACCTCGCATCAAGTGCGAGCGTCTATGCCCGCCAAGTTGATGCGAGGAGCTTGGAGTTGGTGCTCCGATGCCCGTGCTTGTAGTTGGCACCAGGCGGGGGTCGGAAGGCGAAGCTACTGGAGCAATTACTATTGACAATAATATTTTTGCTACTACCATTAGTTTTATGAAAACGATTCCTGTGGGTGCTTCGGCCCATCAACTGGTGCGCCTGGGCGTCTTCGGCTCCTTCCTCCTGCGTGAAGCCGATGGCACGCTGACCGCCATCGACACTGGGCTGCCCGGCAGCGCCCCGGGCATCCTCGCCGTCGCACGCCGACTCGGGGCACCGGTGGGTCGCATCGTGCTGACCCACGCCCATCAAGACCATGTGGGCAGCCTCGATGCGCTGGCGGCTGCTCTGGGCGGAGCTGACCACTTCCAGTTAGCCATCGGTCGGCGCGAAGCCCGGTTGCTGGCGGGCGACTTCTCGCTGGATGCCGCCGAGCCGCAGACTAAAGTGCGCGGCGGGTTCCAGCGTTGCGCCACCCGGCCCACGGTGCTGCTGGAGGATGGCCAACAGGTTCCCGGCTCCGCTTTGCGCGCCGTTGCCTGCCCCGGTCACACCCCGGGCCACCTCGGGTTTCTCGACGAGCGCGACGGCACGCTTTTTTGTGGCGATACGCTGGTCAACGTGGGCGGCCTGTCGGTCTCGGGCGTCTGGCGCACCGTGTTCCCCTTCCCCTACTTTGCTACCTGGCACCAGCCGAGCGCCTGCGCGAGCGCCCGCCGCTTGCTCGCGCTGGCACCGACCACCCTCGCCTGCGTCCATGGCTGGCCGATCCCCGCGCCTTCGGAGGCACTGGCACGCGCCATCGCCGAGGCAGAGGGTTTTTCCACCGTAGTCCACGCTGCTACCTCTGATCATGCCAACCTCCCCCACTCCCGCTAAGGGTGGCAAACCCGCTTCCAGCCCTCGTCGTGGCCGTGGCCGCTTGGACCGCGCAGCGATCCTGGAGCGAGCGGCACGGCTGGCGGATCGCGACGGTCTGGATGCCCTGACCCTGACGGCGCTGGCGGGGGAGCTTGGCATCCGCCCGCCCTCCCTCTACAACCATATCGCCAGTTTGGAGGAACTGCGGCAGGCACTGGCCGTCCGTGCCTTGGCTGAACTCGATACGGCTATAGGTCGTGCGGCCCTGGGCAAAGCCAAAGCTGAGGCGGTGATGGCTTTGGGAGAGGCTTACCGTGCCTACGCTCACGCTCACCCCGGTCTCTACGCAGCCATCGCCGCCGTCGGTTCCTCGACGACGCCGGAACTCGACGCCGCACGCACGGCGTTGCTGGACACGGTCGGCGTGGTGCTCCGCGGCTTTGGTTTGGTGGGAAAAAAGGAGGTTCTGCACGCCATGCGCGCTTTTTACAGTCTGATGCACGGCTTCGTAAGTCTGGAGGCGGCGGGTGGCTTCGCTCTGCCCGTCGAACCGGCCACGAGCTTTCGCTGGCTGTTGACCCACTTCAGCATGGGACTGGAAAGTTCACGGTAGAGGATCTTCGCACCCTTGAAGCCCCCGGAGAAAACATCGGCGGAAGCGTTCCGGCACCACGTTCCCGGCACCCTCATTGCCGCGTCTAGTGGGACCGCATGGAACGAATTGCTGGTCGAAATCGTCTCCCGGCGTCGGGAGGAAGAACTCCTTCTGATCCCGGCCGTGGCCGAACCGCTCATCGTCTGGGTCATTTCCGGCTGCGCGCTGGTGGAGGAACGCGAGCCTGGCGCGGGTTGGACCGGAAAAACGGTGCGGCCCGGAGATTTCTTCCTGACTACCACGGCGGCACCGTACGAACTCCGCTGGCAGGTCACCAGCCCGGCAGACTTCGTGGCGCTGCACGCCTACCTTGGCTTGCCATTGATGGCTCGCGCCGGCCAGGCGGTGGACGGGATGACTAAACCTATCCCGCGGCTGCGTGAGGTGTCCGGCGAGAATGATCCCACGTTATCCGCACTCTTGGAGCTTATCCGGGTCGAGTTGACGGTCCACGCTGGCAGCAACCAGCTTTTCGTGGGCGGCATCGCACAGAGCCTGGCTGCGCATCTGGTTCGTACCTACACGGCGCAGGACCAGGCCAGATCCGCACCACGGGGCGGGCTGCCCGCTTTCCGGCTGCGCAGGGTCACTGACTTGCTCGCCGCGCACCTGGCGGAAGACCTGCCTTTAGGGCGACTGGCGCAGGAAGCCGGCTACAGCACGTTCCACTTTTCCCGCCTCTTCAAACGAGCGACGGGTGTCCCCCCATCGCGCTACTTGATCCGGCTGCGCACGGAACGCGCCCGTCGGCTGCTGCGCGAGACCACCAAAAGCATCATCGAAATCGGTCTGGAGGTCGGGTACACCAATCCGAGTCATTTCGCCCAGGTCTTCCGAGAGGAGGTGGGATCGACGCCCAGCGAGTACCGTGGCCTTTCCTGAACGCCGCAGTCAGACCGACGAGAACCGTGGGGTTTTGTCGCTCACTTTCGCGCAAGATCCCAACAGGTCGAGCAATCCGGCAGGAGCAATTCGGGACACTCTCGGCAGATTGGCGCATGACAACTACTCAATCGAACAACGCTGCGGGTGACTTCCAAGACAAAGTGGCCATCGTCACCGGTGCCGCCAGTGGGATCGGCTTAGCCACGGTCAACCTCTTCGTGGCACGGGGAGCTTCGGTCATCGCCCAGGACATCAACCCGGCAGTCCACGAAGTCTTCCAGGGCCACGAGCGGGTGGTTCCCTTTGTTGCCGACGCGTCCAAGGAACAAGCGGCCAAAGACGTGGTGGCGCTGGCCACCGAGCGGTTCGATCGCCTGGATATCCTGGTCAACAACGCGGCGAGCATCGTCTACAAGCCGACGGTCGAAATGACGCTGGCGGAGTGGGACGCCATCATGGGCATCACGGCCACGGGAGTGTTCCTGCACTCCCGCGAAGCGCTCAAAGCGATGATCCCCCACCAAACCGGCACCATCGTTAACGTCGGCTCTTACGCTTGCTACCAGACTTTTCCCGGTATCATCGCTTATGCCGCCGCCAAGGGCGCGCTGGCCCAGATCACCCGCACGACCGCCCTAGAGGCGATCGAACATGGAATCCGCGTCAATGCGGTGGGATCGGGCGATGTGGTCACCAACCTGCTCAACACTTTCCGGGAGGACGGCCGCGAGTTTCTGACGGATCACGGCACCAAGGCCCCGATCAAGCGTGCAGGCCGACCGGAGGAGATCGCCGAAGTGATCGCCTTCCTGGCCTCGGAGAAGGCAAGCTTCCTGGTGGGTTCGGTCGTGATGGCCGATGGCGGCATGAGTGCGGTCATCCAGTAAGGCAGAAGACAATGGGCAGCAGGCAAGGAGGCTGGACGGCGTTCTTCTGTCGTACCAAAGTGCGGGCATCCCCAACGATGCCCATCCTGCACCCACACACTGACTTCCAAGACCTCATGCGGGAGGTGTCGACCGCCGTTCAGAAGGTGGTGACCGTCGGCGTCGAGACCGGGACGGTGGCTTGGGAGTTGGAGTTCCATGCGCACGAGAAGACACAGCTTATGTTCTCGCTGTCTGGCGTCGGGACCTGTGAAGCCGAAGGCAGTATCTGGTTGGTCCCTCCGGGTTTCGCGCTTTTCATCCCTGGTGGGGTGAGGCATCGCGTAATGGCGGTGGGGAAGATCGAGGGCTATGCCGTGTTCATCGAGCCAACCGAGGCTCGTACACTGCCTGCCCGGTGCATTGCGCTCACCATCAATCCTCTCCTGCGAGAGTTGATCGTCCGCTGCGCGCAGTTCCCGGCAGGACCACCCACCGGGCGGCACTGAGTCCCGCGTCACGGCCTTGTTGCTCGATGAGATCTCCACCGCTCCGGTGGCGGCCTGCACCTGCCGATGCCTGCCCACCCGCAGCAGCGTGCAATTTTCCAAGCCGTGGGGCCGCTTTGCGCTTCTGGCCGTGCTCCTGGGTGCCGTGTCACGCTGGTGCTCAAACTGAGTTCTCGCCAAGGCGTGGACGCGGCTCTGAAAGGCTTGTCACCGCTGCCGGTTTCGCTGGTGGTCCTCTACAGTACTCTGGTGGAGGAACTGTTCACCCACGGCTGGCTGCGAGGCTTTCTGGAGCCGGGGCGTGACCGGTCTGTCCTCCTCCCGGCTTTGCCCCTGAGTGTGCCGGTACTCGCCTCCACCATGGTGTTCACGGCGATGCGCCTGACGCTGGTCGGCAAAGGCGTCGATGCTTGGTCCCTGGTCACCATTCTGGTGTTCACCGCCGGTGAGGGACTGCTCTCCGCCCTGCCGCGCGAACGTACGGGCTGTCTGCTGCCGGCGATTTGGACCCATTTGACGGGCAACCTGGGCGGCGTGGTCGGCGAGATTATCCTGGCGCTGGTTTATCGCGCGCAGCACAGCCACCTGCCAACATTTTGAACTTCCGCGCAGACTGCGCGTACGCTCAGGAAGGGGGCTGGGAACCGCCACCCTGGAAGCCTCCGTTGGCGAGACACTGGCGCTATCAGGGAATGCGAGGTGGATAAAGGTCGGTTTTCTGAAACTACGCCTCTAAACTCGACGTTCGGAGCTTCGCCGGAGCGCGCGGTTAGGCCGGGAGGGCGGAACTCAGACGCCCAACCAGAAAAGCCTCCCCGAGCGAAGTGGCCGGGTGTGAGGCGTCATCCTCGTCGGTGAGTTGGCGGTTGAGCGCGCACACTCGCCGTATCTCGGCCGGGGTGAACGCGCCTCTATCCTGCAACCGCCCTTCAGCTTTTCGGCTTCGCGTCGCCCGCCTTTTCCTTGGCCGTCCGTTTCGCGTTCCAAGCGAGCTTCGCCGCTTCGCCGCCGCCGTGACCGGGTGCTTCGATGGTCCCGGAGATCGTGTCGCCTTCCATTTTGCCGTGATACTTCACCACGTACTTCTGGCCGCCGAAATCACGCACCACGTCGAAACTAATCATGTTGTCTTGCAGGGCGGCGTTGCTGATCGCCGTGTTGCCAAACTGATTCGAGTAAGCGCCAACGATTTTGCTGTCCTGCCATTCGAGTTTGAGCGTGGTGGGAATTTCGCCAGTCGGCGACTTGGTGCTCCATTCCCAGGTGCCGGTAGGATCGGGGGGTGGGATGAGCGGTGCAGCGGGTTCGCTGTGGAGCGAACCAAGGAAGACGAGGCAAGTAACGACGATGAGCCAGAGTGTTTTCACGTGCTTTGTTTTTTGTTTTGGATTGTGGGAGCGAACGACGCCTATTAATAATGCAAGGCTGGTCCGCTACAACGAGCACTTTCAACGAGAATGCCGAAGCTAAAGCGGAGGGCGGATGGGGGCAGATTTCGCTGGCAGACGGCAGCCAGTTTGCAGGATAGTCATCGACTCCGGGCTGGAGAATATCGTGTGATCAACCGTAGCTCCTAACAAGCAATCAAGCGCTTGTGGCGTTTCCTCCGCGCTACTCACCGACGGCGTTTCATGGCAGGATGGCCACTTCCAGCTTCGCTAGTGACCGAGCGAGTTCAGGATGCGCTTCATGTTCGTTTTGCCTATCCCGACCGCGCGGCTTGAAGCGCCGCCGCTACGATGCAATCTTCTCCACTGATGGTCCCGCAAGCTGCCCCGAGCATTGCAGAGTAACGATCTCGAACTGCTGGTATCGGCCGCGTGAAGGTGTGAGTGGTGTGACTTGCTGATGCTATCATCCACTGGCTCCAAGCTCCTGCCGCGCGATGGTCCGTTCAAGCACGGCTTTTAGTTCCGGCTGACGAATCGGTTTGCTCAGGTAATCTCCCATCCCCACAGCCACACAGGCCTCGCGGTCTTCTTTCATGGCGTTCGCTATCAAAGCGACGATATAGGGTCGCTCGGATAAAGCGAGCATCTCACAAATTTGTCGGATCGCCTCCAAGCCGTCGGTTTCGGGCATCTGGACATCCATGAAGACCACATCGTAGCGTTGACGTTTCACCGCCTCAATGGCTTCTTGGCTGTCAATGGCCAGATTGCCAGCATATCTCTACTAAGCGTCAGCGCACACCGATGACATCGCTGCCAGCTAGATGACAACACGGAGTGACGCAATGCGCCGATGGAAGCATCTCTTTGGTGGTCTGGCAGCGTTCTTGTCGCACTCTCCATGAGCGCCGATCAAGAAACTGTCACCGCCGAGCAGCCCACCAGCTTTCCACGCACCCGGGACGAGGCTCTGCGCACTTGGGAAGCGTTTCTGCCGCGCCTCCCGGCCTACGACGCCGAGCGCAACGGCGTGCGCCCCGGCCATCGCTCGGTGTCGCGCTTGTCGCCCGCCATCCGTCAGCGGCTGGTCACCGAGTACGAATTGATCGAGTCCACCCTGGCGGCGCATCCCTTCGCTCGCGTGGAGAAATTCGTGCAGGAGATCCTCTGGCGGCGCTACTGGAAAAGCTGGCTGGAGTTGCGTCCCTCCGTGTGGACCGACTACCGGGCCGACGCCGCGCGCTTGCGTGGCGAACTGCGTGGTTACCAAGCCAGGCGCATCACCGAGTTGGAAGAAGGCCGCAGCGGGGTCGAGATCATGGATTATTTTGCCCACGAACTGCGCACGACCGGCTACCTGCATAACCACGCCCGCATGTGGTTTGCGGGCTTCTGGATTCACACGGAGAAACTCCCCTGGGAACTCGGGGCGGACTTTTTCTACCGCCACCTGCTTGACGCCGACCCGGCCTCCAACACGCTCTCCTGGCGCTGGGTGGCAGGCATCCAGACGGTAGGTAAAAACTACGTGACACGTCGTTCCAACCTGGAGCGCTACGTCGAGCCTGATCTACTCGCGGCGCACAGCGGCGGCCTGGAATCCCTGGAAGACAAGCTGGCGCAACCCGCCCGCGTAGATGCCTTGGAACTGCCGCGTCCGGAGTTTCCGGCGGATGCCGACGACACCGCGTTGCCAGCGGAACTTTCTTCGCCAGTCGGCTTGTGGTTGCATGGCGATGACCTGTGTGTGGAAACGGCTGCTTCTCTGGCTAGTTTGCGACCGGTAGGAGTTTTCGCCGGGATGGACGCTGCGTCGTTCCACGGGACCGCGATCAGTGAGGCCCGGCGTGATTATCTGGAAGCGACGTTGCGCGACGGGCTGCAGCGGGCAGGCGAACACTTCGGCGTGGAAACAACCTTCGAGGACTCTGAGACCTTGCCTGACGGGCTCGCCGCTTGGGCCAAGGCACGCGATCTGAAGGCCATCGTAGCGATGCGTCCGGCGGTCGGGCCTCTGTGGGAGTTGTTGAAGGATCTGCGGACGAGGCTGGAACGCGAAGGTGTCACTCTGCATCTCGTCTGGCGACCAGAGGATGCGCAGAACTTGCCCCATGCCAAGTCAGGCTACTTCAACTTCTGGCAAGGCACCCGGGCTGATCTACTCGGGCACAAAGACGGGGAAGACGGCGCCAACCAGCGAGAGGCAGGAGACCGAAGCAGGCAGCGATCAAAGCGACGGCGCTAGCCCCATAATGGTCCTTCGTTCACCCGATGACTGCCGCACAAACTCAGCCGCCCGTCGCCGTTTGGCACTCGGCATCACCAACGTAGGTTTCTGGGTGCTCATCGCGTTGGGCGGTTCGTGTTGGCTGCTCGTCCACACCTCCGGCCCCATCCGCCTTGGCGAAGTGTGGGTGACGCTGGTGGGGGCAGTGATCGTGCAAGCAGGCTTCGACCTAGTCGGCGGGACCTGGTTGATGCCGCCACCCGAGCCAGCCGCAGGCTAATTTCTGCGTGGTTGGGTGCGAGGGGTGTGCGGACACACGATGGTGCTGGCCATTATCGGGTCGCTGAGTTACGTCAGTTTTCGTCTGACCGGTGGGTTCGTGCTCGCCATCGTGGCGGCCACGGCGGGACTGACACTGGCTCGCCTCTGGCTCCCGCTTGTCATTGGAGGTGCTTCCATGACCTCGGCGGACCGCGTCGGCATTACGATCTTGGTCGTGCAAGCCGATGACTCTGCTTTTACAGGCGGGATCGTACGTTGGGGAAACCCGGGAGTATTCACGCCACGCCCAACTGGCTGAAATCGTAGCGGCCCAGTGCTAACGCGATGGCTTGGCTGACGCAACACGCCCCGGAGCAAAAAGCCGAAATCGAGCAGCAGATGACCGACTGTACCAACGCGCCCGCGCCCGCGCTCGAAGACTTGGAACGCGAACTTTTGGAAGGATGACCAACCACCATACGTTAAAGACAAGAACCTCCCTCGACAGGCGGCCCAAGCCAGCGAGCCGTGGCGATTGGGATGCGGTGGCTACTCGTCAGATGGCGAGGCGTGGAGGGTATTTGATCGTAGCTGAAGCCCCGTCATTCGGGAAGGTCGAACAACTTTTCGAGCGTCCGCACGGATTCCGGGCGAGTCGCGCACAGCACGAGGGACGTTCTCCCTTTGTCGTCACGCAGTTCCTGGTGACTGAGCCCGCCCTTTTTCTCCGTCTTGAAAACCATCTCCGCGGCACTGTAGTTTTCCCAATCGGCGGGACGTGCCACTACGTTGAGCTTCAAAGCCTCTTCGATAATCTGGATCTGCGCCCGATTTGTCGTGCAGACGACCAGCAGCGTGCGAATGCCTCCATCCGAATTCATGGCCCTAAACGCGAGATCATCAGCGGCATCCAAGGTTTCCTGACGCAGGGCATCCAGAGAGGTACTGCCCCATTTGGCCCAGATGATGGGTGCAATGGCGTCGAGTTTCGGCATGTTCAAACGTAGCAGATCGTCCAGCGGGTTTCAGTTCCGTGGGCACTGAAATAACTAGCGACCGCAGCTTGGATTGAGTATTCTCGCCTAACCCCCCCGTGAAAACATCCTTTTCTCTCTTCCTCGCCTTTGGTCTCTGTTTCTTTGCCCCGCTGCTCCAGGCGCAATACAACGGTGCCGGACTCACGCCGCCGCTGGGCTGGAGCAGTTGGAGCTTCATTCGATCCAATCCGACCGAAGCCGATATCGAGGCCGAAGCGAGCGCCATGGTCTCCACCGGCCTGGCCGCCCACGGCTTCGAGTTCATCAACATCGACGACCACTATTACCTCGACCCTGCCACCACCGTTGATGCCAACGGCTGCTGGGTCGTGGACCCGGCGAAGTTTCCCGACGGCATGGCGGCGGTGGGCGGCTACGTGCATGGCCTGGGCCTGAAATTCGGCCTGTACATGACCCCGGGCATCCCCGTCGCGGCCTACAACCAGAACACGCCCATCCCCGGCACCAGCTACCATGCGCAGGACATCGTTGCCCTGCCGCTGACTTACGCGAAGAATTACTGCTACCAGACTGGCAGCAATCCCAACACCTTCGAAAAGGTGATGTATAATATCGATTACACCAAGCCCGGCGCGCAGGAATTCATCAATTCGTGGGCCAACCTGCTCGCTTCGTATGGGATCGATTTTCTCAAGCTCGACGGCATCAGCAGCAGCACGGTACCCGATATCACCGCGTGGTCCGCAGCCCTCCTGCAAACCGGCAGGAACATCCACTTTGAGCTTTCCGACAGCGGATATACCAATTCCAAACTCGCCAACGGTTGGCGCATCGATGCCGATATCGAGGATTACCACGACACCGTTTACCCGCTCACCGATTGGGGAAACGTCGCTAACCGTTTCGGCGCCGCGCCAAATTATACAGCCGAAGCCGGCCCCGGCCACTGGAGTGACCTCGATTCCCTGGAGGTCGGCAACGGAGCGAACACCGGCCTGACCGCCGACCAGCGGCAGACGGCTATGACCCTGTGGGCCACGGCCTGTTCCCCGCTCCTGCTCGGGACCGATCTGACCAACATGGACAGCGGCGACCTGGCGCTTTTGACCAACGACGAGGTGTTGGAGGTCAACCAGGCCGGGTCCCCGGCTGCGCCCCTTGCCACCGGCACGACCCAGGTCTGGAGATCACTGGAATGGGACGGTTCGTACATCGTCGCCCTGTACAATCTGGGGACCGCCTCCGCGACCGTGAGCGTCACCTGGGCGCAGCTCGGCTTCACCGGCGCAGCCACCGCCGTGCGGGACCTCTGGTCGCGTACCGACCTGGGGTCGATGAGCACCGGCTTCAGCGCCACGGTCGTGCCTTACGGGTCGCGCCTGCTGCGCGTCGTACCCGCCATCCCGGTCACCCGGTACTGCGCGGATGCCGCGGCGAACACCCTCGTTAGCCCGGCGGTCTATGCGCGCAACGCCGTGTGTTCGGACGGGGTCAAGGCGGGCTACGTCGGGGAGGGCGGCACGATCACCTTCGGCAACATCGCTGTGCCCACGGCGGCGGCCTACAACGTCACCTTTGCCTATCTGAACGGGGACACGGCGGCGCGTCCGGCCCAGATCAGTGTGAACGGCGGCAGCCCGACCACCGTGAGCTTTCCCACCCTGGGAAGCAGCAACGCTCTTGGCACCGTGACTATGAGCCTGCCGCTCCAGGCGGGCGCGAACACCATCACGCTGGGCGACCCCACCGCTTACACGCCCGACTTCGACTCGCTGGTCGTGCAAGCTAACACTGAGGTGGCACCAACCCCGACCCCGACCCCGACCCCGACCCCGACCCCGACCCCCACGCCCACGCCCACGCCCACGCCGACTCCTGTTCCCCTGCCGGTTATTACCAGTGCGTCCAGCATGACTGCCAACAGCGGGATCTCCTTTTCTTACCAGATCTCCGCCACCAATAATCCGACGAGTTTTGCTGCCGACAACCTACCGGCGGGCCTAACTCTCAATACCAGCACCGGGGTCATCTCCGGGACGCCGACGGTGGCTGGCACTTTCGCGGTCACCCTGCGCGCGACCAACGCCAACGGCGCGACTACGGCACCCCTGACCTTGACCATCGTGCTACCGGTGGTCACGTTATCGGCTGCGACACCGACGGTCACCACAGGCAGCGGCCAGATCGGCGAGTTCACGCTGACCTTGTCGGCGGTACAGAGCAACGATATGGTGGTCAACCTAGCGATCAAAGGGACTGCGGTTAACGGTACGGACTACGTGTTGCTTCAGGGCACGAAGAAGATCAAGGCGGGCAGGACGAGCAAAACCATCAAGATTATCCCCCAAGGTAACCTGGGTGGGGTGAGCAAGAAGACGGCCAAGCTGGTTCTGGAGTCGGGGACAGGCTACGCGGTTGGCACGACGGGCAAAGTGAAGGTTTCCATCTTGGCGGCACCATAGATGAAGCTGTCAAAGCAGCCGGCTTCCCCGGCTGACACCGTCCTTTCTGCTCGGATTACCACTAGGTCTGTAAGAAAATCAACGATATCCGCCGCAAATACAGCCTAAGCAACTGTGACCGCAAGAGCGCAAGCTCAAGGCATGGATTGGCAACCTGGACAAGGTGGGATGCCGAAACGCCCCCCCGTTGGGTTGACAACCCGTTGAAAAACACGCTCAACTTTCGACCCAAGCTCGGCTGGCCGCAGCGGGGAGAAATTTTGGTGCTTGCTTGTAGGAGAGATGTTGCGTTCTCGATAGATGTAGCAAGCGCTTTTACACGCTGGTCCAAACGCAGTATACTCGGGTCCGGTGAGTCCAACCCTCTACGATTTTCTCCCCCGCGCCACGGAAGTTCCCACGAACGATTTTTTGCTGGGCCGTTTTCTAGAGTACGTCGCAACCGCCTCGCTCGATCTTTACCCGGCGCAAGAGGCTGCCATCCTGGAGCTTTTCGAGGAACGGAATGTCATCCTTAATACCCCCACCGGCTCGGGCAAGTCCCTCGTAGCCATGGCGCTCCAGTTCAAGGCGCTCGCGCAGGGGCGGCGTTCCGTTTACACGTGCCCAATCAAAGCGCTGGTCAACGAAAAATGGCTCTCGCTCTGCCGGGAGTTCGGTCCGCAGAACGTCGGCCTTTCCACGGGCGATGGCACGGTCAACCACGACGCGCCCATCCTTTGCTGCACCGCCGAGATCCTCGCCAATATGGCGCTCAGCGAAGGGGCGCACACGAACGTTCACGATGTCATCATGGACGAGTTCCATTATTACAGCGACCGCGATCGCGGGGGCGCCTGGCAAATCCCACTGCTCACACTACCGCAGGCGCGTTTTCTCCTGATGTCCGCCACCCTCGGCGACACCACTTTTTTCGAGGAGGAACTTACTGGCCTCAACGGCAAGCCCTCGGTCACCGTCCGTTCCACGTTGCGTCCCGTGCCGCTGGATTTCGACTACGTGGAAACCCCGCTCGCCCAGACCGTGGAGACCCTCGTACAAGCCGGTAAAGGCCCGGTATACGTGGTGCATTTTACGCAGGCTGCCGCCGCCGAGAGCGCGCAAAGCTTCACCAGCCTGCCGGTTTCGACCCGGGAAGAGAAAACTGCTATTACTCAAGCTTTGGAGGGCTACCGATTCAGCAGTCCTTACGGGCCGGAGATCAAGCGCTGGCTGCGCCACGGCATCGGCTTGCACCACGCCGGGTTGCTACCGAAATATCGTGTGCTCATCGAAGGATTGGCGCAACGTGGCTTGCTCAAAATTATTTGCGGTACGGATACGCTGGGTGTCGGCATCAACGTGCCCATCCGCACCGTGTTATTTACGCGGCTATGTAAATATGACGGGCAAAAAACGGCCATCCTCAGCGCGCGCGATTTCCACCAGATCAGTGGTCGTGCCGGACGCAAGGGCTACGACAACGTCGGGTACGTCCTGGCGCAGGCCCCGGAGCACGTCATCGAAAATCTCGCCCTCGAACGCAAAGCCGGCGGCAAGAAATTCGTCCGCCGCAAGCCCCCGGAGAAGGGTTATATCCCCTGGGATATAACAACGTTCACCCGCCTGATCTCCGCTCCGCCCGAGCGTTTGCTGCCCCAGCTCCAGATCACGCACGGCACACTGCTCAACGTCCTGAGCCGTCCGCACGAAGACGGCTGCCGCGCGATGCAAACGATCATCCGCCGCTCGCACGAACCCGCCAAGGTGAAGAAGGCGCATTTCAAGCGCGCGTGGCAGCTTTTCCGCGCGCTCGTGGAACGCAAAATCGTCGCGTTCGCCCCGCGTAACGCGGAAGGCGTCCATCTGCGCATCAACGTCGAATTACAGCAGGATTTTTCCATGCACCAGACGTTGTCGCTCTACCTGCACGACACTCTGACGCTCATGGACCCGCAGGCCCCGGATTACGCGCTGGTGCTGCTTACCCTCGCAGAGTCCATCCTCGAAGATCCCGACCTCATCCTGCGCCGACAGTTGGATCGTCTCAAAACGCAAAAAGTCGCCGAGATGAAGATGGACGGCGTCGAGTACGATCAGCGCATGGAAGAACTTGAGAGGATGGAATACCCGAAACCCAACCGGGAATTTATCTACAGCACATTCAACGCGTTTGCCGAGCGACATCCTTGGGTAGGTCAGGAGAACATCCGGCCCAAGTCCATCGCCCGCGAGATGTTCGAGGAATACCGCTCCTTCGCCGACTACATCAAGCTCTACGAACTCCAGCGTGCGGAGGGCTTGCTGTTACGCCATCTATCCGGGGTTCACAAGGTGCTCGCCCAGACCGTGCCCGATTCCGCCAAAAACGATGCCGTGCGCGAAATGGAACTTTTTTTTGGCGCGCTGATCCGGCAGGTGGATTCCAGCTTGCTCGAAGAGTGGGAACGCTTGAACGATCCGCACTACCGCCCGCCGAGTGAAGAAGCCGCCGAGGTCCGCCCCGCCGGGTGGGAAGAAGCGGCCAAGGACATCACGCGCGACCAGCAAGCGTTCACGGCGCTGGTGCGCAACGAGATTTTTGTTTTCCTGCGCGCGCTGTCGGTCGGCGATTGCGAGGCGGCTCTGGCCACACTCGATCCCTCCCCGCCCGCCGACGCGGACCGCTGGACTGCCGACCGTCTCCGCCACGCGCTCGACGCCTACCGTGACACCCATGGCCGCATCCGCCTCGATCCCGAAGCGCGCAACCGACGGCACACCTACGTGATTCCCTCCGAGGATAAAACCCGTTGGCGCGTTCAGCAGATGCTCATCGACCCTGACGAGGCGAACGATTGGACCGCCGAGTTCGACGTGGACCTCACCCGTTCCCGCGCCGAGGGCGTGCCGGTACTGCATTTCCGCCGACTCGGATTGGTCACGGACACCGCAGAATCTACCGTTTGAACTTTTCTCAGTGACCACTGTCTAAATGCGCTCCGTATCCTCCGTCTCAATCCCTTGCTTCCCAAGTTCATGAATCGACTGAACAAAATTACTCTCACGATCATCGCCAGCAGCCTCGTTGGCGCCATTCCGCTGATGGCCCAGCAAAAACGCACCAGCCCGCACGAAACGATCAGCAAACAGATCAACGATAGTCTGGTGGTAGTGGTCTACGGTCGTCCTTACATCAAAGATCCCAAAACCGGCGAGGCGCGCAAAATCTGGGGTGGGCTGGTGCCCTTCGGCAAGGTCTGGCGCACGGGCGCGGATGAGGCGACGCTGCTCGTCACCGCGAAACCACTGACCTTCGGTGAGACCACGATTCCCGCCGGGGCTTACTCGTTATTTACCTTGCCGACGGAAGACGGCGGTGCCAAGTTGATCGTCAGCAAGCAACTCGGCGAGTGGGGCGCGTACACCTACGACGAAAAGCAGGACCTTGCCCGCATCGACCTCAAGAAAGAAACACTCGCCACGCCGGTAGATGAATTCACCATGGCCATCGACAAGGACGGCTCCGGTGGCGTGCTCAAGCTGATGTGGGAGGACACGGGGTATTCCGTGCCTTTCACCGTCAAGAAATAACTCGGTATAGCTTCACGTGTCCTCGTTTCTCGCGGCCTGCCTTTCGGGGTGGCCCCGAATTTTTTGCCTCGCCGTCATCATGGGCTTGCTGGATTGCAGCCACGCCGCCGAACCTCTCTCGGCCTCGGCTATTTTGCAGCAACTGCGCGAGTTCCGTGAATGTGGCAGCGTGCTTTATATTGCGGCGCATCCCGACGATGAAAATACACAATTCATTGCTTATGTGGCGAAGGCGCGCGCCATGCGTGTCGGCTACCTTTCATTGACACGCGGCGAAGGCGGGCAAGACCTTATCGGCCCGGAAATCGGCGATCCGCTGGGCGTCATCCGCACGCAGGAACTCCTTGCCGCCCGCCGGATCGACGGTGGGGAACAGTTCTTCACCTGCGCCAAGGATTTCGGTTTTTCCAAGGACTACGAGCAGACACTGGCGAAATGGGATCGCCAAGCGGTGCTTTCGGATGTGGTGCGTGTGATCCGCGAATTCAAACCGGATGTGATCGTCACACGCTTCCCGCCTGAAGCTGGCGGCACGCACGGCCACCACACCGCCTCGACGGTGTTGGCACTGGAAGCATTCAAATTTGCCGGTGAGGCAACCTACCCAGGAAACGACGAGCATTATCCAGCACCGTGGCAACCCAAACGCATTTTCTGGAATGCGTTTCGCGGCAACAAAGACCGTCCGACGCTCAAGCTGGACATCGGCGGCTACATTCCATTGCTTGGTGAATCGGTCGGCGAAATTGCCGCGCTGAGCCGTTCTTGCCACCGGAGCCAAGGCTACGGCAGCATCGCCAACCGGGACCCGCGTCTGGACGAGTTTCAACCTCTCGACGGCAAGCCGATTGGCAAAGACCTTTTCGACGGCATCGACACGAGCTGGCGGCAATTCCCTGGTGGAGACAAAATCGATGCTTTGGCTAGCGAAATCATTACCCGGTTCAATCCAATCGACCCTTCGGCAAGTGTACCCGCCTTGCTCGAACTCAAGAAACTGGAACGAATCGCGTCGCCCGCTTCGTTTCCGCGTTATTACAGCAAGGGGCAAAAACTGGACGCCATTTTGCAAGCTTGTTTGGGTCTGCACGTGGAAACCACGCTAGCGCATTCCGAGATGATCATCGGTGATCTGCTGAAATGCCACCATCAAGCGACCATGCGTTCGTCGCCATCGGTGCCCGTACGCTGGTTGGGGGTGTTCGGCACGGATGCGGAATACAATGCGGACGCAAAACAAGGGCCGGACGAACGGGAGATGCATCCCAATCAGCCGGTGGTTCGAGACACCACCGATCTGTATTTTTCGGGAGGGGTGCTCACTCATCCTTACTGGCTGCGTGACCCGGGTACACCGGGGATGTACCGCATCGCTCCCGATGCTGGGCTGGTAGGCTTACCGGACACGTCAAGCCGGTACGAAGTGATTCAGGAATTCATGGTCGGCTCGGAATATGTGGAGATTCCCGTAGAGCCGGTGCAGATCATGGCTGATCCGGCGAAGGGCGAAATCCACCAGCAACTGACGGTGATTGCCCCTGTCTCGCTCACGCCCACTTGCGATGTGCAACTCTTCGCTCCCGGCTCCGTGCACCCGGTGGAAGTGGAAGTTAAAGCATTCCGTGATGATCAAAAAGGCTCGCTCGCTCTCGCTGCACCCGCTGGCTGGAAGGTGGAACCTGAATCACAGCCGCTGCACCTTGCGGCAAGTGGCGACCACGCACGCTTTAGATTCAATGTGACCGCACCGATGCAGCCGCAAACGGTGGCTCTCGGCGCTCGCGCCACCATCGACGGCAAAACCTATGACACGAGTAGACAGGAAATTCGCTACGAGCACATCCCGCCGCAACTGCTCCAACCGCCCGCGCGGGTAAAAGCCGTTTGTCTGGACCTCGCCATTCGCGGAAAGCAGATCGGCTACCTGCCCGGCGCGGGTGACCGCGTCGCCGAGAGCATCGCCGCGATGGGTTACGACGTGACACTGTTGACCGGCGCGGATTTGACCACCGACCAACTGAAAAGGTTCGATGCCATCATGATTGGCGTGCGCGCCTTTAACGTCCGCACCGACCTCGCCTCTGGCTTGAACGCGCTTTTCGCCTACGCCGAAAACGGCGGCAACATAGTGATCCAATACAACACGCCGAACGAACTTAAGACGACACGCCTCGCCCCGTTCAATCTGGAGCTTTCGCGCGACTTGCCTCATAATCGGGTCACCAACGAAAACGCCCCTGTTACTCTGCTCGTACCAGGGCATCCTGTATTCAACACCCCCAACAAAATCAGCCCGGCAGATTTTGACGGTTGGGTGCAGGAGCGCGGTTTGAACTTTCCGAGCACTTGGGACCCGGACCATTTCACCGCGTTGCTCGCGTGCAGCGATCCCGGCGAAGCCCCGTTGAGAAGCGGTCTCCTCGTCGCCGACTACGGCAAGGGGCACATCGTTTACACCGGCCTGTCTTTTTTCCGGCAATTACCCGCCGGTGTACCGGGCGCATACCGTCTGTTCGCCAATTTGGTTTCACTAGGAAACTAATTACCCTTCGCCAACCAAAAAGCATGCCGAACGACCATGAACCAAACGAGCCGCTTGATGAAGCAACCGGCCTGCCCGGCGTGCGTTCATGGCGGGCGGTTTACTTGGTTGTCTTCGGCACGTTTCTGCTCTGGGTCGTGCTCCTGACCACCCTGACGCGTGTTTTCTCGTGAACGCGCTCGACTATGCGGTCTTGATCGGCACGCTGGTCGGCATCGCAGCATACGGAGTCTGGCGCACGCGTGGCAAACAAGACCTGAATACTTATCTCCGGGGCAGCGGCGAAACCCGTTGGCTGACCATCGGTCTTTCCGTGATGGCTACCCAGGCCAGCGCCATCACGTTCCTATCCATGCCTGGTCAGGGTTACGAGGATGGATTGAGCTTCGTGCAAAACTACTTCGGCTTGCCGTTGGCTCTGATCCTTATCGCCGCGGTGTTCGTGCCGATCTACCGTCGGCTTAATGTTTACACCGCCTACGAATACCTGGGAAAACGCTTCGACACCAAGACCCGGCTGCTGGGGGCGAGCCTGTTCCTGCTCCAGCGCGGGTTGGGCGCGGGCATCACGATCTACGCGCCGGCCATCGTGCTTTCCAGCGTGATGGGCTGGCGGCTGGACATCACGATCATCGGCACCGGCTTGCTCGCCATCGCCTACACCGTGACCGGCGGCAATAACGCCGTCAACCTCACGCAGAAATACCAACTCGGCATCATTTTTGCCGGGATGTTCATCGCCTGCGTTGTGCTGCTGGCCAAGTTGCCACCCTGGTTTACTTTCGCCGACACGCTCACGCTCGCAGGCGATTTTCACCGACTCAATGCCGTCGATTTTTCCCCCGATCCTAATCGTCGCTACACCTTCTGGTCAGGACTGCTCGGTGGAGGCTTTTTGGCATTGGCCTACTTCGGCACGGACCAATCGCAGGTAGGGCGTTACCTCTCCGGCAAATCGACACGCGAGAGCCGTCTGGGCTTGATGTTCAACGCGGTCTGCAAAATCCCGATGCAATTTCTTATCTTGTTTCTCGGGGTGTTGATGTTCGTTTTCTATCAGTTCGAGACGCCGCCGGTTTTCTTCAACGAACCTGCCTGGAAATCTCAGATAGAGCACGGCAGCCAATCTGGGCAACTCCACACCCTCGAAAAAACTTTCGCGGCCAGTCATGCATTCCGGCGTCAAGCCATCGAGCAATGGTTCCGTGCAAAGCACGCGGGCGACACGGCGGGCGCGCTCAATGCGCACAACACCACGACCCGCTTCAATGAAGAGATCGGCAAGATCCGCGCCGACACGAAGGCGGTCATGCGCGCAGCCGACCCGAAAACGGCGAACGACACGGATTACGTGTTCATCACCTTCATTCTTCACTATCTGCCACACGGCATCATCGGTCTGCTCGTCGCCACTTTCTTCTCCGCCGCCCTTTCCTCCAAGGCCGGCGAACTCAACGCGCTCGGCTCCACGACCACGGTGGACTTCTATCGTCACGTCGTCCGGCGCGATGCGGACGATGCTCACTACGTCCGCGCCTCGAAGTGGTTTACGGCTGGGTGGGGCTTACTTGCCATCGGGTTTGCGCTCTTCGCACAACTGGCCGAAAATCTTATCCAAGCAGTTAATATTCTCGGTTCGCTCTTCAACGGCGCGGTGCTCGGGCTGTTTTGCGTCGCATTCTTTCTGCGGCAGATTGGCGGCACAGCGGTCTTTTGGGGGGCACTGACCGCGCAGGCGTTGGTGTTCATTTTCTATTATCGCCAACTCCAGATTTCCTACCTTTGGTATAACGTCATCGGTTGCGTGTTGTGCGTGGGCTTCAGCTTCGTTATCCAGAAATTTTCTCACTCGAACGCCGTCCTTCCCGCATGAGTTCTCCCCGCATCTGCTTCGGTCAGCAACCGTGCGGATTCTTCCCGCGCCGGTTTCTCTACGCCAAGATCATGACCGCGCGGCGGCTCCAGCGCGAGATCGGCGGCGAGATCATCTTTTTCTTTCACGACAGCGACCATGACCCACGTGAGACCCAGACGCTTCTCACGCACCGTCAGTCCGGCAAATGCACCGCGCTCAACTTTGCGTTCGCCAACAAAATTCAACGCAAATGGTCGCCGCTTTTCCTCAAACGGGTGCCCGCCGATTGGCAGGCCAGCACCGCCCGTCAACTCCCCGCTTACGTCGATTCTGCGTTGGCTGACACGTTCCGACAAGTGCCAACAAATAACGTGGCCGATTTCTGTTTGGAAATGTACACTCGCATGGGCTTGCTCGCAGGCGTACAGATCGTGCGCTCGAGCGACCCCGCCGTTCGCCACGCGGCCTGTGCAGTACCGGATTTCTTCGCCGATCTTTCCTACGAAGGCGAAATCGTCCGCGCCCGGATGCAGGACCACACGCCGCGTCTGCACGAAGGCGGTAATTCCTACCTCACCTTGCCCTCCGTAGACACTATCTCTCCCGAACAAATCAGCCCCACACGCGACACCCGGCTGCGTTGGATGCAATCCGTCGTGCGCTGTACTCACTACGTCGCGGGCGCGGGCGAACGGGCTTATCTTCATATCGGGGAAACGCCGGAGATCACCTTCGTCAACCGCGATCCCATCGAGCGTTCGGATGAAGCCTTCATCGACCCGGTTCCCTGAATGAGTGACCCGCGACCGTTGAAGATCGGTTTAACTTGCTACCCATCCGTGGGTGGCAGCGGTATCTTGGCCGCTTCACTCGGCGAGCAGCTTGCCTTGCGCGGGCACGAGATCCATTTCATCAGCTATGAGCAGCCTTTCAGGATGCCGGTCGGCGCGGCGCGAGTCTTCTTTCATCCGGTGACGATCAACGATTACGGCCTGTTCAAGTACCCCGATTATACCTTGCCATTGTCGGTAAAAATGGCGGAGGTCAGCCGCGATTATGGTTTGGACCTTCTGCACGTGCATTATGCTGTCCCGCACGCCACAGCGGCTATCCTCGCCCGCTCGATGCTCCCGCCCGCGCAGGCGCCGCGGGTGGTGACCACCTTGCACGGCACGGACACCACCCTCCTTGGCCGCGACGCCGGTTATGGCCCGGCCATCCAACATGCTCTGACCTGCTCAGATGCCGTAACCGCCGTGTCCGAATTTCTCCGCTGCGAAACCACTCGCTTGCTGCCGCTGGAACGTCCCATCCATGTCATCCACAATTTCTTCACCCCGCGCCCGCCCCGCCGCCCGCGTGAAGAAGTCCGGCGCGAACTCGGCCTGCGCGCCGACGAGATTTTGATCGTCCACGCTTCCAACCTGCGCCCGCTCAAACGCATCGATTTGCTCCTCGCCGCCGTCGCGCAGGTCCGTCCCCGCGAATCTTTCCGACTGTTGATTTTGGCGGGCGGCGATTTCACTCCTTACCTGAGCGATGTCCGTCGTTTGGGTCTTGCCGACCGGGTCATCGTGCGTGAGCAGGTCAACGAGACCGAAGAGTATTTGCAAGCCGCCGATTTGGCGCTGTTCACCTCGGAGACCGAAAGTTTTTGCCTGGGCATCCTGGAAGCGATGTTCTTCGGCTGTCCGAGCGTTTCGACGGCAGTCGGCGGCATCCCCGAAGTCATCACCCATGACCAGACCGGTTGGCTGGTGCCGTCCCTCGACGCGGACGCCCTGGCTCGCGGCATCGAAACGTTGCTGCAAGATCCGACCCGGCGCCTAGCGATGGGAGAGGCTGCTCGACAGCGCGCCCGCCAGCATTTCTCGGCGGAAGTGATCGTGCCGCAATACGAGGCACTCTACTCAAAAACTTTGCAATAGCTGGAGCAACTCCCGGTCGAGCGTGTGACCATGCCAATCGGCGTAAGCAACGTCCGCCCGTTCCGAATCGAGCACGCCGAAGGGACCGCGAAAATTCCACAACGCCCAGCCGATGCCGTGCCCTGTCAACACTTCGAGCACGTCGTGAAACCACGCCAGAAACGCATCGTGCGGTGTGTGCCGGTAGCAGCCCGCCTCACCGCAATGCATGCCCACACCACATTTCATTAAATCGACCCACGGCGCGTACACTTTCTCCAACCGCTCCTTCGACCACCCCCGCCCAAAATGGTCCCGTCGCAATGGCCACGCCGGACATTGCCACCGTCCGCCGCGCGGCACCCAGTCGGCCCGGTAATGGCTCAGCTCAAACGGTTCGTATGCCCGGCAACTCTGCGCGACGTTCGGCAGGTCAGCTAATTCCGGGCAAGGTTGCCGTCCGTAATTCAATCCGTCGATGATGATCCGCCGTCTGGGGTCCACTTCCCGGATTGCCTTCACCGCCCCACGCATGACCCGGTCGTGCCTGCGCCGCGAGAACTTTCCGGCGAAATGCGGCCAGGGATGCGGCGGTTCGTTGAGCAAATCGAAGCTCAGCCGTCCGAAGGGAATACCGCGATACCGCCGCGCCAACGCCTGCCAGTGCAAACAAAATGCCTCCTCCGCCTCGCGGTCCCGCCACAGATCAAACGGCTCGCGCCGCTCCGCGTTGACGCAATATCCGGGTGCCCGGTGCAGGTTCAGGCAGACGTGCAACCCGTGCCTTTCTCCAAACTCGACCGCCTGATCCAGCATGGCCAGCCCCGGTCCGTCGGTCTCGATCTGAAACGGATCGTCCTCCCTGATCCACCGCGTGTAACTCAGCGGCAGACGCACGAAATCGAATCCCCAATCGCTGATCCAGCGAAAATCCTCTTCCGCGAACGGCGCGCTTCCGCTGACCGAATACATCTCGATCAGATTGAACCCTCGCCAGCGTGGCAACGCATTTTGCATCGGTATCTCAGCAGAAACTTTTCGCAAACTCCTTTGAATATTTACGACGCAAGCCTGTCTCATGCGTTGATCCATTGCTCCGCTTGTGCCAACGTTAGCCATAATCTGGCCGCGTTGCTACCATTCCTGCCGCCGATGATCGAACTGGCCTATCCCCACACCGTTGCAACGTTCATTCTGGAACGCTGGCGGCGTGCGCACTCCCACCGGGAGGACGTGCCCGATCCTTGGGGCGATCAACCGCCCAGCCACGAGGCGCTTGAGCAACTGATCACGATTTGTTACCAGGCCAGCCTTCTGCGCGAGGAACTGCGTCCGGTCACGTTCCGGCTCATCCTCGCCGAGCCAGGGCTGTTTCCCTGCGACCAGGGACCGCCCGATGGCCTCCACTGCTTGCGTTTTTCCCAGACCCGGCCCTTCAACGCTTTGGAGGCGCGCCGTCTTTCTCCTGCCGCAAATTTTTACCGTTCGCTCATTGGGGTTTGCCTGGACGAGAAGCGCGAACAGCCCCGCATTTGGGGCATCCTCCATTCCGGCCTGCGCTGGTTACAGAACGCCCACGGCGGACGCGGGCGCGCCCAGACCCTGCCACCCGCTCTGGTGGTGAGTATTACCGGCCCGGGCCGGATCACCATTGGCTTTGGCTCGGAACTGATCGCCCAGACCGAGGGCGGCGTTTTCACGCAGCAAATCCCCAACATTTTCGAGGCAAAATGGATGCGCAATTCGTTCGAATCGGTACGCAACGATCTGTTCGATCACCATTCCCGGGCGCGCGTCGCCAATAGCGGGGGGGCTTGGGCCTCCTTGGATCCGATGCTCATCCGGATTATTTCCCAGCATGCTATCAAACGCCTGATTTCCGCCCTGCGCGGCGCGCACCATGGCGCGACCATTCTTTTCCTGCCTTCGGAGATGCTCGCTGATCTGGTCGAAGGCAATCGTTACATCGACCTCAAGTATCGCTTCGCCGAGGGTGAGCCGCGCGCGCGTTTTCGCACGCTGGTGGTCAACATCATGAACCGGGTGGCCGAACTGCACACGGGCAGCGTCGGCGTCGTCGGCTGGACGGAATATGCCCTCAGCAACGACGAACATCTTGCCGCGTTCGACGAGGCGATCTTTGAAATGGCGTACCTTGTGGCAGGTTGCGCGGAGGTGGACGGCGCGGTGGTGTTAACAAAGGCGTTCGAGTTGCTCGGCTTCGGCGGAGAAATCAGCGGAGAACTGCCCGGCGTCGTTTCCGTGCGCCGCGCACTGGACCTGGAGGGCGAGGAAGCCGAAGAGGAATACACCGAGAGCGTCGGCACACGCCACCGTTCGGCCTACCGGATGTGTTTGGCGGTGCCGGATGCGATGGCCATCGTCATTTCGCAGGATGGCGCGGTGCGTTTCGTCAAGAACCGCGACGGCGCGGTCACTTACTGGGACCAGGCCTCCACGACCTCGCTGGACGTTTAATTCTCCGCGTCACCGGCGCTGACCGGTTCCGTCTTTTCCTTCGGCGCGAGGATCTTCTGCGTTTGCGCAATTGCCTTCTTGGCCATCATGCGGCCCTTGCGCAACCAGCGGCGCGCCCAGGCGTACTCCGTGCCGAGGATGGCCAGGCCACCCAAAATCACGACCGGCCCCGAACCGGGAATCGGCACAAAGATCAAAGCCGCGCCAAGGACCAGGATGGTGCCGCCTACCACGGTGCTGATGACCCGCCGGATATGCGGCACTTCTTCGACCTTCAACTTTTCCAGCAACCAAGTCAGCCCCCGGCTGAAGCGAGCGTTGAAACCTTTCGACCGGTCGTCAGCTTCGGCGGCGGGCGGTTGTTCCGTCATGAAGCGAAAGGTTCGGCTTTCGCCAGACGCGCCTGTAGTGCGGCACGCTCGGCGGCCAACGCGGTGGGCAAATGCGCTCCGAGAGAATCGAAGAGCGCTTCCTGCGCGTCGAGTTCAGTTTGCCATTCGGCGGGATCGACGGCCAGCAACCGCTTGAACTGCTCGCCCGACTCGAAATCGTTCAACCCATCAAGGTCAAAATCTTCGCGGCGTGGCATACTACCAATCGCGCTTTCCTGCGCGCCGATCCGTCCCTCGCAACGCTCGATGATCCAGCGCAGCACGCGCATGTTTTCGCCAAAGCCCGGCCAGAGAAAATTGCCGTCCGCCCCGCGTCGGAACCAGTTAACCCCAAAGATCAGCGGCGGTTGGCTCAGCCGCTGGCCGATTTCCAGCCAATGACCGAAATAATCGCCCATGTGGTAGCCGCAAAAGGGCAGCATCGCCATCGGGTCGCGGCGCACTTGGCCGACGGCTCCAGTCGCGGCGGCGGTCGTCTCGCTCGCCATCGTCGCCCCCACGAAAACTCCGTGCGTCCAATCAAATGATTGGTAAACCAACGGCACGGTGTCCCCGCGCCTACCACCAAAAATGATCGCGGAAATCGGCACGCCCTGCGGTTCGTCGGCTTCGGGCGCGACTGCCGGATTGTTCTGCATCGGCGCGGTGAAACGGCTGTTGGGATGGGCGGCCTTCGTGCCAGACTCGGGCGTCCACGGTTTGCCCTGCCAGTCGGTGCATTCGGCGGGCACCGGACCATCCTTGCCCTCCCACCACACATCCCCTTCCTTATCGAGCAGGGCGACGTTCGTGTAAATTGTGTCGCGGGCGATGGTCGCCACCGCGTTGGGATTGGTCTTCGAGTTGGTCCCGGGGATCACCCCGAAATACCCGCTCTCCGGGTTCACCGCCCAGAGCCGCCCATCCGTTCCGGGCTGCATCCAAGCGATGTCGTCACCGATGGTGCGGATTTTCCACCCGGCGAACCGCGCGGGTGGGATCATCATCGCAAAATTCGTCTTCCCGCACGCGCTTGGGAACGCGGCGGCAATATAATACTTCTCACCGGCGGGCGATTCGGCGGCGAGCAGCAGCATGTGCTCGGCCATCCAACCCTCGTCCCGGGCCAAGTAACTGCCCACCCGTAGGGAAAAACACTTCTTCGCCAGCAGCACGTTGCCACCGTAGCCCGAGCCGACGCTGAGAATCTCGTCGTCCTGCGGGAAGTGGCAGATGAACCGCCGCTCCGGGTCCAGGTCCAGCATGGAGTGCAGCCCCCGATTGAATGCGCCGGTCCCGGCCATGTGCTCCACCGCCACCGCGCCCATGCGGGTGACCTTCCTCAAATTGAGCACGACATAGATCGAGTCCGTAATCTCGACCCCCGCCTTGGCCAGCGGCGAACCGGATGGCCCCATCAAATACGGCACGACGAACATCGTCCGCCCGCGCATCGCCCCGGTGAGAAGCCCGCGCAATTTGGCGCGCATGGCCGCCGGTTCGGCCCAGTGGTTGGTTGGCCCGGCGTCTTCGGCGGTCGGGGTGCAGATGAAGGTCAACTGTTCAACCCGCGCCACGTCGTTTGTGGCGGAACGGTGGTAGTAGCAGCCGGGCAATTTGGTCTGGTCGAGCCGGGTCAGCACGCCCAGGCGGCAGGCTTCGGCCAGCAGGAAGTCGTTTTCGGCCTCGGAACCGTCGCAATAGAAAACCTGGGTCGGCTGGCAAAGCTCCCGGCATTCCCCGATCCACGCCGCGAGTGCCGGATGCTCGATCTGCCCGCCGCCCAACCCGCCGGGTGCTGGCTGGAGCAGGAAGCGGTCAGGGGTGGGAGCACTCATCGAGGACGAACGGAAAAATTTGGCAGGTCGGCATTGTCCCATTGACCGCCGGGGGTGTCAAACCCGGGCGGCACGTCTGCCAGGGCCGCGCCTCAAGGTGCCGTTTGCGCCGCACCAACTTCCCACGTAGGGTTTTCCGCGATGTCTGCGGAACTTCTCATTGGCGACCCGGCACCCGATTTCGGCACGGTGGCAGTCGGGCCAGGTTATCCACCCGGCGGGGCCGAGGTGACACTCGCATCCCTGCGCGGGCGGCGCACGGTGCTTTACTTCTACCCGCAGAACGATACGCCGGGCTGCACCGAGCAGGCGTGCGCCATCCGGGACGTGTGGGATAAATTCGCCGCGCAGGCCGCGCTGTTCGGCGTCAACAACGACACGCCGGAAGGCCACCAGCGCATCATCGAAAAACTGGCCCTCCCCTTCCCGCTTCTGAGCGACGCCGATAACGCCATGGCCAAGGCTTACGGTCTCTGGCTGAGCGAGGGCGGCGGGGGCGATGTGGAGGGCGGGGAATCCACGGCGCGCTCGACGTTCGTGATTGGCGCAGATGGCCGCATCGAGGCCGTGATGCACAAAATCCGCCCTGCCGAACACGCCCGGCTCCTGTTGGCGATCCTCAACGCTTGAAAGCCGCTTCCGCCTCCTCAGCGCGGGCCGGTGGTCGGCGGGAATGGTGGATCGGGTTGCTCGGCTCCTGGGTGTTACGGCTGCTGGTTTTCACCCTGCGCATCAAGGTGGATAACCCGGCCCGCCTGCGGGAATGCGTGGCCGAAAAGCAGTATTTTCTGGTGTTCTGGCACAACCGGCTGCTGATGGTCCCGGCGGTCTGGAACCGGTTTTTCTCCCCGGCGGGCCGTCCGTTAAGCAAGGCGATGACGAGCACCAGCCGCGACGGCGAACTCATCGCGCAATTTCTCGGACGCTTCGGCATCGGCGCGGTGCGCGGTTCCGCCACGGAACGCGGCTCGTCTGCCCTGCGGGAATTGGCGGCTCTGATCCGGCGCGGGCATACCGTGGCGATCACGCCGGACGGCTCGCGCGGGCCGCTCTACGAAATCAAACCCGGCATGGTGCTTCTGGCGCAACTGAGCGGCCAGCCCATCCTGCCGATTTCCTTCGAGTTTTCGCGCGCCTGGCGGCTCAAGAGCTGGGACCGGTTCTTTATCCCCAAGCCGTTCTCGACCGTGACGTTCCTCATCGGAGAGCCGCATCCGGTCCCGAGAACTTCCACTCCAGAGGAATTCGAGGTGGAGCGTCAACGCTGCCAGCAAGCCATGATGGCTTTGGTGCGAGAGCCATAGAAACGACGCTACCCGGCCGTCAGCATGTGTCAGCAAAGGGTCAGTTGCTGGTTGCTTCCGGTTACTCACTCGCCTGCCAGCGCGAGCACGGCGCCGAACGAAACGTCCGCCAGACTGCCGAAAAGACGGTTGCCTTTGGCGCGGCTGGTGCGCGGGCTGGCCAAGCCGCAGAGGAAGCGGGCCTTCTGCCGCGCGGATCGCAGCGTCGGCAAGCTTTCCTCGGCTAACCGGGCCAGTTGTTGCCGGATCGCGGCGTCGGTAGGGACGGAGGCGCGCGGGGCTAGCAGCGCGGCGGGTTCACCGGCACAGCGGGCGCAATGTCCGCAGTCGGGGATGGTTTCGCCGAAGTAGCCGACGAGGCGGCGGGTGAGGCAGCCGGGTTCCTCGGCGAAACGGACCACTCGTTGCAGACGGTCGAGGTCGTTGCGCTCGCGGGTCTCGAAGCGGCGGGCGAGGTCGGACCGGAGAGCGGCCAGTTCGGCGGGGTCGGGGCGGCGCAGGCGGCGGTAGGCCTGGCGCAGGCCGGTGGGTTTAACTTCCAGAGCTTCCTGTTCTTCAAGGAAATTGAACGCTTTGATGACCCTTTCACGGGTTGAACCCGGAATGGTTTCGGCGGCTTCCTGGAGGTCGAGCTTGAACCATTTGGTGCCTTTTTTCGATGCGCGGAAGATGGCACGCAGGAAGTCGGCGCGCTCGCCATCGAATTGCGAGAGGATTTCCGCGCTGGGGCGGAGCGGCAGGAAACTGTATTCGCGGTAGAACGGGGCCGTGGCGGCGATGATGCCCTCCAATTCCAGATAGGTCAGCAGCGTGCCGACGACCAGCGGGCGGATGTCGAACTGGTTGGAGAGGTCGATGGTGGACACGTCGAAGGTGTCGCCGTCGCCGGACAGGAGGTGGTCGGTCAGCGCGGCGACGGCAGAGGGTTCGGGAGTGTCGCCGTAGGTGAAGTTTTCCAGGGTGAGCAGGTCGTCGGCGCAGGCGAAGAGTTCGCAGTCGGCGGGGAGACCGTCACGTCCCGCGCGGCCAATCTCCTGCGAGTAGTTTTCGAGGCTTTTGGGGAGGTTGTAGTGGTAGACGGCGCGCAGGTCGGACTTATCGATGCCCATGCCGAAGGCAATCGTGGCGACGATGACGGGGGCGGTGTGGCGCATGAACCAGTCCTGCGTTTCGGCGCGTTGGTCGTCCGGCAGACCGGCGTGGTAGGGCCGGGCGTCGATCCCGGCGGCGGCGAGGCTTTCCGCCACGGTTTCGGCGGTTTTCTGGAGCGTGACATAAACCACCGCCGCGCCGGGGGGCTGGCGGTCGCGCAGGCGGGCGGTAAGCAGGGGCAGAATTTGCGGGCGCGGCGCGCTGGTGACCCGCAGGAACAGGTTGGGCCGGTGGAACCCGGTGTGAGTGACATCGGTGGAGGTGATGTGGAAGGCGCGGGCGATGTCTTCGGCGACGGCGGGCGTGGCGGTGGCGGTGAGAGCCAGGACGCGCTCGGCGTGGAGGGTTTCCGCCAAGCGGGCGAGCTTGAGGTAATCGGGGCGGAAGTTGTGGCCCCACTCGGAGATGCAATGGGCCTCGTCTATGACGAACAGGGAGATGGGTCCGGCGGACTGGAGCGTGGCGAGAAACCGCTCGTTGCCGAGGCGCTCGGGCGAGGCGTAGAGGAGCTTCAGACGGCGAGCGCGGAGGTCAGCGGAGGTCTGACGCAGGGCGGCGGCGTCGCGGGAAGAATCGACCCGGGCAGCGGGGACCTGGCGGGCGTCGAGGAAGGCGAGTTGGTCCTTCATCAGCGCGATGAGCGGGGAGACGACGACCGTCAGGCCGGGCAAGTGCAGCGCGGCGAGCTGGTAGCAGAGGGATTTGCCCGCGCCCGTGGGAAAGATGGCCAAGGCGGAGCGACCGGCGAGCAGGGCGCGGACGACGGGTTCTTGCCCGGCGCGGAAGGCGGGGAAACCGAAGGTGTCACGCAGGGTGACGAGGAGCGGGTCGGAGGAAGGCACGGGGCGACGGGGCGCGGTCTCGATTGGCGGAGCTGAATTTTAACGCAGAGGACGCAGAGAAAAAGCAGGAGGAACGCAGAGGGAAGACCGGAGGTGGGGAGAAGCGTGCAGGACGCAGAGATTTTAAGCGACTTTTTTGTGGTTTTTTGAAAGAATGGCGGCACAACCCAGTAGTTGGTTAGAAATGCGTTTCTTTGATATGGCGTCTTCCAAACTCCCCCCGTCGCGCCGGGCGATTTTGCCCGTCTGTTTGTTCATGGTTGGATGGGTCGGTCTGGCCGCGCCGGGCCTGCGGGCGGCGGGGGATGCCCCGGCGGAACTGATCCTGCGCGGAGCGGCCACCGGCGGCGACAAGGCCAAGGAGAAGGGACAAGAAATCCTGACGCCGAGTGCGGCGTTCGAGTTGCGGTGCGCGGAGCCGATGGTCGCGCCGGAACGGGTCGGCACCGAGGAAAAGGAATCGCCGATTGTGCTGATCCCGCCGCTGGCGGGGAGTTTCCGCTGGACCAGCCAACGCGGGGGCGTGTTCACCCCGTCCGCGCCGCCCGCGCTCGGCACCGTGTTCCACGCCGTGGTGCGCCCGCACCTGCTCAAAGCAGACGGCCAGCCGCTCGGGGCGGACGAGGTCCATGCCACTTATTACGCGCCGCCGATGGAAGCGCGGTTCGGCGGGTTCCTCGGAGGGTTCGACAAGAAAGACCTCGCGGCGAAGCCAAAGGTCCAACTGTTTTTCAACGCGGCAGTCGATCCCGACCAACTCGCGCCGTTTTTGAAATTCCGGGATGCCGCCGGGAACACCGCCCCGGCAGTGGCGGCGTTGCCGGGCAAAAACGACGGAGCGCCACCCGAGACGACGACGCCCCACCGGACCTGGAAAGAACTGTTCTTTGCCGCACACGCCCCGGCGGACGACCAGATCAAAACCGCGCCGGTGGTCAACCGGGTGGTCGTCACCCCGGCGGAGGCGCTGCCGGTCGGCGAGAAGTGGACGCTCGTCGTCGCGCCGGGTCTGCCGAGCACGGAGGCGGGCGTGAAGGTGTCGGAGGCGGCGAAATTCGTGGTCGGAAACGTGCGGCCCTTCGCGGTGAGCGAGATCAAGACGGTCAACGACGGCGAGGACAGCCGGGAGATCACCGTGCGGTTCTCCAAGGGGCTGTCCAAGGAAGTGACCGACGAGAACGTGGCCAAGTGGGTCCACGTCACGCCCGCGCCCGAGAATCTGAAAATCACGCGGCAGTCGGAGGATAGCTCCGACTTGAAGATCGCCGGGGATTTTCAGATCGGGCAGGCGTACGAAGTGACGGTGGACGCGGCGTTGCCGTCGCGACGGCCTTACGCCCTGGCGGAGACGTTCCGCCAGAGCACGCGGTTCTCGGCGGAGAAGCCGCTGGTGGCGTTGCCGGAATACAGCACGCACCAACTCAGCAGCGGGCGGCGCGAGTTTGCCATGCTGGCGCGCAACGCGCCGGAAGTGCGGCTGCGGGCCAAGCTGGTGCCAGCGGCAGACGCGGCGAAGGCTCTCATCGCTTACCAGACCGAATACGTCGGGCACGACGAGGACGCGACCGGCGGCAAACGCATGGATTTCGACAAGGCGCCGGGCAAGGTGGTCTACGAAAAGCTGGTGGCCGGATCGAAGAGCACGGACAAGCCGGAAACGATCCCCCTGAAATGGGATGATATTCTCGGCGAGCGGCGCAACGGGGTCGTGCTGCTGGAAGTGGAGCAGCCCACCCCCACGACGGGGCAGACCAAGCGCGCCGGGGCCCAGGCGCTCGTGCAGGTGACGGACCTGGGAGCGGTGTGGAAAACGTCGCACGGCGGGGAGTTGATGGCCTACGCGTTTTCGCTGACCGATACGCACCCGGCGGCAGCGGCGAACGTGCGCGTGCTCGACGCCAAGGGATTGCCGCTGGGCGAAGGGAAAGCGGACGCGGACGGGTTGGCCAGATTGCCGGGCGGGCTGCTGGACAAGGCGGCGTTTCTGGCGGTGAGCACGGACACGGATTGCCACGTGATCGCGTTCGGCAGCGGGGAACGCTCGACGGTCAGCACGTACGGATTCCACCTGCCGCCGACGGCCTATGCCGAGGACAGCGAATTCGGGAGCGACGAGAGTGCAGGAAAGAAAGCAGAGCCCCGGCGGACGGTCCTTTTTTTCAGCGACCGGGGCGTGTACAAGCCGGGCGAGACGGCACAGATCAAGGCGACCGTGCGTGAGTGGCGCGACGGCGGGCTGGCCACCCCCTCGTCCACGACCGCCGCGACGTTGCGGGCCTACGATGCGCGGGGGCGGAAGTTCTGGCAGAGCGAGGCGGCGCTGAGCGCGACGGGGTCCTTCGCGGCGTCCGTTCCGCTGCCGAAAACCACGCTGGGCCGTTACCGGGTCATGGCCGGCTTTCATCCGGCGGGGGAAGTGTCCGCCAAGGAGGAGTCGGACCAGGGGGATCTGGAAGAGGACGACGATGACGAGGATAGCGACGCACCGGCCTTGGGCGTGTGCCGGTTCCAAGTGCAGGAGTTCCAGCCGAACCCGTTCGAGGTGACGCTCAAGAAGCCGGACGCCCCGGTGGGCGCGGGGCAGACGCCCGTGGGGCTGGCGGCGCACTATTACATGGGCAAAACGCTCTCGCAGGCCCAAGCGGTGTGGTCGCTCAAGGCAGACGACGCTCCCTTCAAGCCAGCGGGGTTCGACGAATACAATTTCTGCACGGGCGAACTGGACTACCGGCTGCGGCGCGAAAAAGGAGAGCTTTCGCTCGACGGGCGGGCGGCGCTGGGCGCGGACGGCACCCTGACGCTCTCGCCGAACATCGTGCTCAACGAGGCGCAACCGGCCCCGAGGAAGGTGAATCTGCAAGCCAGCGTGACCGATCAGGATCAGCAGACCGTCTCGGCGCACACGCGGTACACCGTGCACAGCTCGGATTTTTACCTGGGGCTGCGGGAGTTGCCCGACGTGGTGCGCGCGGGCGAACCGCTGCCGGTGGAGGTCGTCGCGGTGGGAGCGCGCGACGAGCAACCCCTGGCCGGGCCGGTGAAGGTGACGGCAAAGTTATCGCGCATCGAGTGGCGCACCAACCGCGTGGCCAACGACAGCGGCGACAGTGATTATGACAGCAAGCCACACCTCGTCCCGATGGGCAACGTGGAGATGGACACGACGGAGGTGCGCAAGCTAGGCAAACAATGGGAACCGGCGGAACTGACGGCAGTGGCCGATCCCGGCGCGGTGCGGACCGCCCCGGCGGTGGGCAAGCTTGTGCCGACCGACCCGGGCGAGTATTTTCTCGAATTGACGGCGCAGGACAAAAGCGGGAGACCCGTGCTGACGAGCACCTCGTTCAGCGTGCTCGGCGACAAGGAAGCGGAATGGGGCTACCGCAACGCGTGGCAGGCGCAGTTGGTGCCCGACCGCGTGGAATACACGCCCGGACAGACGGCGACTGTGCTGATCAAAACCCCGATCAGCGGGCGCGCACTGGTGACGGTGGAACGCGAGGGGGTGTCGCGGGCGTTCGTGACGGACATCGTCAAGACGCGGCCCGCCGTGCAGATCCCGATCCTGCCGGGCGATGCGCCGAACGTGTTCGTGTCGGTGTTGCTCGTGCGCGGGTCGGGACAATCGACGCGGCGGATCAAGCAGCCGGAATACCGGGCGGGGTATTGCCAGTTGCTCGTGCCGAAGGCGGACGCACGGGTGGCTGTGGAGGTGAAGCCCGCGAAGCCCGAATATCAGCCGGGGGACGGCGTCGATGTGCAGGTAGATGTGACCGACCCGGCGGCGCATGAACCCATCGCCGGAGCAGAGGTGACGCTCTACGCCGTGGACAAGGGCGTGCTGAGCCTGACCGGGTACAAGACGCCGGAACCGTTGCGGACGTTTTACCGCCCGAGGCCGCTCGACGTGGAGACGGGATTGACGATTCCGAACCTGTTGTCCGAGAACCCGGAGGACATGAATTTTTCCAGCGACAAAGGGTTCGCCGCGAACAAGGGTTACCTCATCGGCGGGGGCGGCGGGGAAGGCCGGGGCGACCGGCTGCGGCAGAATTTCGTAGCGTGCGCGTATTGGAACGCCGGGCTGGTGACGGATGCCCAGGGAAGGGTCAACGCGCATTTCCAGGCACCGGACGGATTGACGGAATATCAGGTGATGGCGGTGGTCAACCAGGGAGCGGGGCGGTTCGGCAGCGGCGAGGGCGCGTTTCGCATCAACAAGCCGGTGATGCTGGAACCGGCGATGCCGAGGTTCGGCAACGTGGGCGACCACCTGACGGTGCGGGCGGTGGTGCACAATCAATCCGGCGTCGCGGGCGAGGCGGAAGTGACGATTGAACTCGACGACAAGGCCACCGTGACCGGCGCGGACGGACAGACGACGGACCAGGGCCGCGTGCGCCGGGTGCCGCTGGCGGCGGGCGAGTCGAAGGCCGTGGAATTTCCGGTCGAGTTCAAGCATACCGGCCAGGCGGTGTGGACGTGGCGGGCGCGACTGGCGGGCAACGGGCCGGGCGGACAGGCGTGGCGGGATTCCGTGCGGACGACGCTCAACGTCGATCACCCGACGCCGAGGCGGTCGGAGGTGGCGTCGGTGCGCGTCGAAGGAGAACGGGCGGATGATCTGCTCGGCAAGATCAACCCCGAACTGATGGAAGGCGAGGACGGGACCATCCAGGTGAGCGTTTCCACGAGTCGGCTGAGCGAACTGCGCGAGAGCGTGGACGAGTTGCTGCATTATCCCTACGGATGCGTCGAGCAGACGACTTCCAGCCTGTTGCCGTGGCTGACGCTGAAGGATTTCGGCGACGCGCTGCCGGACCTGCGGCACACGCCGGAAGAGGCGGAGGAAGCGGTGTCGCGCGGGATCAACAAGCTATTGTCGATGCAGGTGGAATCGGGCGGGTTGGCGTACTGGCCAGGCGACAGCGCGCGGGAGGCCCATCCGTGGGGTAGTGCGTACGGCGCGCTGGGCATGGCGCTGACCAAGAAGGCGGGGTTCTTCGTGCCGCAGACCAATCTGGACAAGCTGTGCCAATACCTGAGCAATCGGTTGCGCTCGAACGACAAAGACGCGCACGACACCTATCACGAGCACAACACGACTGACCGGTGTCTGGCGTTGTATGCGCTCGCGCTGGCGGGCAAAGGCGAACCGGCGTATGACGAGCAGTTTTACAATCGGCGCGAGATCCTGAACGCCGAGGACCGCACCCTCGTCGCGTTGGCCATCGTCGAAAACAAAGGGCCGGCGGAGATGGTCAAGGCACTCCTCCAACCGATGCCGCAGGACAAGGCGACCACCCGGGAATGGGACGAATTTGCCAGCCCGGCAACGGTAGACGGGATGCGGCTGCTGGCGTGGTGCCGGTTTCAGCCGCGTGATGCAGGCGTCGAAGAGAAAATGAGCCAGCTCCTCGATGAACGCGAAGCGCGCGGCGGCTGGCAAACGACGCAGGGCAACGCCTGGGCGCTGCTGGCGATGTCCACCTATGTGCGCGACGTGGAGCAGGCGGGGGAGCCCGCCGCCGGGTCTGTCACGATGGCCGGGCAAAACCGGGAGTTTCAGTTCGGCGGGAAAAAGCGGTCGTTCGGGTGCGAGTTTCCGCTGGCGTTGGCGACGGCGGATCCCGGTGGCAAGCTGGCTGTTTTGAAGACGGCGGGGCGGCAACTCTACGTGCAGGCGAAGGTGGAATCGCGTCCGCGCGGCGGGCAGGGAGTGAACCAGCAGGCCACGGTGGGCAGCGCGGATTACAGCATTGTCCGGCGGTACGAGAAAGTGCTCGACGACGGGCGGTTGGCCGATGCGAAAGGCTGGAAGGTCGGTGACCGTGTACTGGTGAGTTTGGACATCCAGGCCCCGCGCCGCGCGTCGTACGTGGCGGTAAACGATCCGCTGCCTGCCGTGCTGGAAGCGATCAATCCGGAGTTCAAAACACAGGACGGCGGCAACGTGAAAACCGACGGCTATAGCTGGTGGGTGAGCGACTACCGCGAATTGCGGGAAGATCGCGCGGTGTTCTTCTGCGACCATCTGTACACGGGGCATTTCCATTTGCAGTATCTTGCCCGGGTGCGCGCTGCCGGTACGGCGACGGCCCCGGCGGCGAAGATCGAGGAGATGTATCACCCGGACCGATTTGCCGAGACGGCGGCGGGTAAGGTGAACAGCGCGCCGCTGGATTGAGGGAAGCCGAAATGGAGAAGCTGAGACGGCTTTTCGCCCGTGCCTGGAAGCAGAGGGCTGTCCGCATTGCGCTCGGGGCAGCGGTGGTAGTCGTAGCGGGCAGGATGGCGATTCGCTTCGTGCCGCTACCGGGCGGGTTGGAGCGACCACCGGCGGTCAGTTTCGTCGTGATGGACCGCCACGGAGAAACTCTGCGCGAGTTATTAAACGAAGGGCATTACGCGCGGCAGGCAGTTCCTTTCGAGAACATTCCGGCGCGGTTCCGGCAAGCCACGCTCGCCGCCGAGGACAAGCGATTCTATACCCACGGCGGGGTAGACCCTTGGGCCGTGCTGCGCGCGGCGGCGGGGCAGTTGGGATGGCGGCGGTCAGGCGAACGGCGCTCGGGCGGTTCCACCATTTCGGAACAACTCGTCAAGCTGGCACAGCCGCGCGCGCGCACGCTGTCTTCCAAGGTGTTGGAAGCGGTGCAAGCCTGGCGTCTGGAGGAAGTCTGGTCGAAGGACCGCATCCTCACGGCGTATTTGAACCGGCTGGATTACGGCAATCTCGATTTCGGTTGCGCGGAGGCGGCGCACGCTTATTTCGGCAAACCGCTGGCCGACCTCAGCGTGGCAGAGGCCGCGTTTCTCGCCGCGCTGCCGCAGTCCCCCACCCGGCTTAATCCTTACCGTCACATGGAGCGGGCGCGGCAACGGCAGCAGTGGGTACTGCAGCGGATGGCAACAGATGGATTCCTCGCCGCAGACGAGTTGCAACGGGCGTGTGCCGAGCCGTTGCGGTTGCGTGTGAAACGCCGACCGTTCGAGGCCCCGCATTTTGTGGACTGGCTGCTCGCGCGGCGGGGCCGAGGTGTGCTGGCAGAGGCAGGCAAGACCGGCGAAATCCGCACGACGCTCGACCTCGGATTGAACCGATTCGTCGCGGATCGGTTGCGCCAGCATCTGTCGGGCTTGCGGGCGGAACACGTCGGCAACGGCGCGGTGGTCGTCATCGACAACCGGCGGGCGGAAGTGATCGCCATGGTAGGATCAGCGGATTATTTTTCGCCGCGCGGCGGGCAGATTAACGGCGCGTGGGCACGCAGGTCGCCCGGGTCCACGGTCAAGCCGTTCACCTATCTGCTCGCATTCGAGCGCGGCTCCACCCCGGCAGACGTGGTCGCTGACCTGCCGACGGAGTTTCCCGCGCGTTCGGCGATTTACCGGCCCCAAAACTACAGCCACCGTTACTACGGACCGATGCGGATGCGCGTCGCCTTGGCGAATTCGTTGAATATCTCGGCGGTAAAAGTTCTGGCCGACCACGCGGGCGGGCCGTCGGCGTTGCTGTCCAGCCTGCGGGCCTGCGGCCTGACCACGCTGCCGCAGAACGCGGACCACTACGGCCTGGGGCTGACGCTGGGCAACGCCGAGGCCCGGCTCGTCGAACTCACCAACGCCTACGCCTGCCTCGCACGCCTCGGAGAATACAAACCCTGTAAAGGGTTGATTGATGCTGGCCCGGCGGACTCCGGGCAGCAAATTCATGCAACGGCTGCGACTTATTTGATCGCCGACATCCTCAGCGACAACGCGGCGCGCGCGCTTTCGTTCGGGGTGGATTCCAACCTGCGCTGGGATTTCCCGGTGGCGTGCAAGACGGGCACCAGCACGGATTTCCGCGACAACTGGGCGGTCGGCTACACGCCGGAATACACGGTGGGCGTGTGGGTGGGAAACTTCGACGGCAAGCCGATGGTCGATGTCTCGGGCGTGACCGGCGCGGGGCCGGTGCTGCACGAGGTTTTCGAGCGGCTGCACGCGCAGCACGGCACGGGTTGGTACGCGCGCCCGCCGGGGGTCGTCGAACGCCCGGTCCATCGTGTGACGGGGCATCTCCTGCCCGACGCACGCGCTGGCGAACCGGATGCCGTAAACGAACGGTTTCTCGCCGAGTGGCTGCCGACCCCGGAGCAGACGACGGACTACGACGCACAGGGCCGGGTGCAGCTTCCCGCCGAGTACACGGCGTGGCTAGACAGCGGCGACAACTGGATGGCAGGCCAAGCGGTCGCGGCCAAGGTGCGGGCAGACGCACCTGCCGAGGCGGGTATGGCGTTCGCGGTCGTGTCACCGATGCCCGGCACGACCTATGTCCTCGACCCCGACCTGCCACCGAGCAGCCGCTTGCTCGATCTGCGCGTCAAGGGTTGCGACACCCCCCGCTGGGAAAGCCCCACGTTGGATTGCCGCGCGCGGGATGGCCAGGCCACAGCGGTTTTGCAGGAAGGCAAGCACACGCTGCGGGTGCTGGACCCGGCGACGCACCAGTGGCGGGAAACGTGGATCGTGGTCAGGGCGTTGTGACCGGTTGATCTTCCTGTCGCAGCCGACTGTGGCGGACGCCATAGAAAAAGTAGATCGTCAGCCCGATGATCAGCCAGATGAAGAAACGCCCCCAGGTCGTCAGTGGCAGGGCGAGCATCAACGCTCCGCACATCAGCGCGCCGAGGATCGGCACCAGAGGCACCAGCGGCGCGCGAAATGGCCGTGGGCGCGCCGGGTCTGTGCGGCGAAGCACGATCACCCCGATACACACCAGGACGAAGGCAAACAACGTCCCGATACTCGTCAGGTCGCCCAAGGTGCTGATGTCCGTGAACATCGCCACGCCGCCGACGATCACGCCGGTCCAGATCGTGGTGATGTGGGGAGTGCGGAACTTCGGATGCACCCGCGCGAAGTATGGCGGCAGCAACCCGTCACGCGCCATCGACATGAAGATGCGCGGCTGCCCGTACTGGAAAACGAGGAGCACCGAGGTCATGCCCGCCAGCGCGCCCGCGCTGAGGACTGCCTGCACCCACGGTTTGCCCGCAAACGCCTTGGCGATGGGCGCGGCCACGTCCATGTAATCGAGGTAGGGACGCACTCCGGTCAGCACGCCGGTCATCAGCACGTAGAGCACGGTGCAGATAATGAGGCTGGCAATCATGCCGATGGGCAGGTCGCGCTGCGGGTTGCGCGATTCCTCGGCCGTGGTCGAAACGGCGTCGAAGCCGATGTAGGCGAAAAAGATGATGGCTGCCCCACTCATCACCCCGCCAAACCCATTGGGCATGAAAGGATGCCAATTTTTCTGGTTCACGAAAAAGGAACCGAAGGCGATGAAGAAAATGACCACGGCGACTTTGAGGAAAACAATCGCCGTGTTGGTGTGCGCGCTCTCGCGCACGCCGCGCACCAGGAGGATCGTCACCAGGGCGACGATGACGAGCGCAGGGAGGTTCATGGCAAACGCATGGCCGAAAATAGTCGGCAGCGTCGTGGACGAAAATGGCGTCAGCGCGTCACCTCCCTTGCCGATGGTCGTCATGGCCGTCCCGTAGTCGGACACCAGCCACAGGGGAAACCTGAGTCCGAAGTCGGAGCACAACGCCACGAAATAGCCCGACCAGCCCACCGCGACGGCCATGTTGCCGACCGCGTATTCCAGGATGAGGTCCCAGCCAATGATCCACGCCACGATCTCGCCCAGAGTCGCGTACGAATAGGTGTACGCCGAACCCGAGACCGGGATCATCGCCGCCAGTTCGGAGTAGCAGAGCGCCGCGAAGCCACAGGCGATGGCCACGAGCAGATAAGAAAAGATCAGGCCCGGTCCTGCTCCCGATCGGCCGAGCACCAGCGGCGCATGAGAGACCCAATGCTGGAGATAGTTGAGGACCGGCGTGCTCATGGCGTCGGCGGTGGCCGGATTATCTCCGGCGGCGGCGGTGCCGGTATAAACAAAAATTCCCGCGCCGATGATCGCGCCGATGCCGACGCAGGTTAGGTCCACCGGACCCAGCGAACGTTTCAAGGCTCGCTCCGGCGCTTCGGATTCGCGGATCAACAAATCTGGACTCTTGGTTTTGAACAAGGATGACGCGCGCACGACTGCCGGTATCCCTTTTTTGCTGCCATCGGTCAATCCCTGATTCTAAAACCCGCGAAATATCCCAGGAGAATGGTCTTTATCAGCGAACAATTGGCAGGGGAGACGGCGTTGGAAATCGTCACCGTGAGTGACGAACAGTTCCCCTGACCGGCATTAAAAAACGCCGCTGCCGCGCAGAGTTTGCACGACAGCAGCGTCAGGTTCAACGTTGCCGGGGCAGGCTTACTTCCCGAACGCTTTCTTCAGGCCGTCGGCGGCGAGTTCCTCGGCTTGCGCCGCTTCGTCCACCACGGCACCCATACCGAAAAATTCGTGGGTCACGCCCGGGTACATCTTGTAAGTGACGGATACCCCGGCTTCCTTGAGTTTGTCAGCCAGCTTCATCCCTTCAGTGCGCAACGGGTCGATCTCGGCGGCGATGATCGTCGCTGGCGGCAAGCCCTTGAAATTGGTCGCTTGCAGGAGCGACAAACACGGATTATTGCCGTCCGCAGGCTGTGCGAGGTAATACTTGTAAAACCACTTCAAGCCCTCGGTGCTGAGCGGCTTGGTTTTGTCGTTCTCCTACTCGGATTGCGTGGTAAAATCGTAGTTCGCCACCGGGTAGACGAGCACCTGACACGTCGGAATCTGGATCCCTTTTTGCTTGGCTTCCATGCAAATCGCAGCGGCCATGTTGCCGCCCGCGCTTTCGCCCACCACGGCCACGTTCGACGGGTCGCCCTTGTAAGTGCCCGCGTTCTTCAACGCCCACTGGTAGGCAGTGAAAGTATCGTCGTGCGCCGTGGGAAACTTGTTCTTCGGCGCTTTGCGGTAATCCGTGGAAATCACCACGGCCTTGGTCAACTCGCAGAGGGCGCGGGGCGACGCATCGTAGGCATCCACGCTGCCGATGACCCAGCCGCCGCCGTGAACGTAAAGGATCGTCGGGAACGGGCCGCTGCCAGCGGGAATGTAGGCGCGCGCATCCACCTCCTCGCCGTCGCCGACGTTGATCTTGAAATCCTGCGTCGAACCGGTGAACGGCGGGGCTTTTTGCTGTCCTTGGTCATGACGACCACCACTGCGGACGCGATGGTCGGGGCGGCCTTGGCCACGGAGGGAATCGGGTCTTCAATCGGCACGGGGCTGAGGACCGCGTAGGCGTCGAGCACCTCCTTTATTTGCGCGTTCGGTTCGGCGTGCGCGGCGGTCAGAAAGGTCGTGGCGGCAAGGGCCATTCCGGCGACGGCAATGAACGCGGGTCGGCGTCGGCTCCGGTCGGGATAAAGATGGGAGATCATCCCAGTTTTTCGGAGTTTCCGCCGCGAGCGGATTTAAATCATTGCGCCGCTAACGGGCGATGGGCGCAAGCAAAAAGCCGACCCCAGCGCCGGGCCCACTGTCAGGCCGCGACCTCAACGACCGGCTGACAGCGGCGCGGAGAACGCGTCAACCGACCCCGCATCATCCTTGCAGACGGCGGCCATGCGCTGGACGTTCGGGGCCAAGGCCGCCGCGTCGATTTTGCCTGCTCCCGGACCGGGCGGACACGCTGCCGCCACTTTGCCGGTCGCGGATCTGTTCAAGGTTTCCCTTTCACGGCGTGACTTTAAGTGCTTCCGCATAAATGGCGCGGAATTCCGGCCGCCAATGTTCTCCGTAGAAAAGCGGGTCCTCCAGCACGATGCGAAACGTCGTCGGCTCGGAAGTTTGCCGCGCTTTGGCGACGTAGTCGGCTGCCAGGGCAAACTGTCTCACCTTGACCGCTCGCGCCGCCGCCGCAAACCACGCTGAACTCGTGGGGCGGTCCGACTTCAGGACTTGGTCGATCTGCTCGCCGATGCCGTCGGTAGTTTCCAACCCCGACTCGACCTCCGCCAGCCAGAGCTTGGTTTCAAAGAGCGCTTCGGCCGTCGGGTAGATGTTGCGCAACTGCCCGGCGCGAAATTTTGCCGCCGCTTCTTTCGGCTTGCCCCACCAGAGCAGGCAGTCTCCCCAATAATAATATGTGTCCGACCGGACAGGATCCGCACTGGTCGACTCGCCGAGAAGCCGGTTGGCATTCTCGTAATCCTTGGCGCTCGTGCAGAGCTGGCTCATCAGGAAACGGCTCTCAGCGGGATGAATCACCCCCCTATTTTCGCCTTCCTCGACGATCTTCTTGAACCCCAGGTTGTCACCCGATTCCAACGCGGCGAGCGCAATCTTGTCGTTGAGCGTCTCCCAGCGGGGATGTTTCTGCGCGAGCACGACGAATCGCTGCCGGGCCTCGGCGTAGTGAGCGGACCGCAATGCCGAGAAGGCGGCGTCAAGGTCCGCCTGCTCCGGGGCGGTCAGCGCGACGATGGGAGCCGGCTTCTCGGGAACGGCTGACGCAGATCCGGCGTGCCGCTCACCCAGCGCGTAACCAACTAGCAGCGTCCCGAGCGCAACGCCTAGCTGCATCCAACCCTGCTGCCGTATCCGTTGCGTGCTCCGTCTGATGCGCTCCTCCTGGAAACGAAGGTCCAATGGTGCCACTGATTTCTTGGCTGCATCGCTGGACAGTGCGCTTGCCGGACCGGCCGGCGAATCGACGATGCCGGGAGATTCTCTCGGTCGGATGTTTAACTTGGCGCCGATGGTGCCGCCTTCCAGGAGGTTGTTCGCGGGAGGGCGGGGAAGTCGACTGGGCAACTTGAGTCTTGAGGGGGAAGAGTCGGACATGGGGGACGAAACAGGGATTAGCCGTTTCTATCTTGTCAGATTTCCCGCGCCGGTTCAAGCGATGCTCAGGGAAGGCCCCAAATTAGTCTTCCCGTTCGATTTGTCCGCCTTACCCTACGCATCGATCGACATCTGCACGAAACCCTGAAATCGACGAGCACGAGTGCTGCGTGGCAGTAGCCGCCGCGTGGGCAATGAATCCATGTACGGCTCTACCGTCACCCGGGCGGAACGATGGTCCGAGGCGGTGTCCGTGATGCGTGGCAACCAACCACGGGCGGCTTGGAATAAAGGTTGGAGGTGGCGAAAAACGGTGGTGTTCTGACTCATGACTTTGGATTCCCTCAAGGTGATCCGCATGTCTCCATGACATGCGGTTATAGAGCAGTAGACCTTGCGTTTGTTAAGCACCGGTAAGGAACCGGGCAGAAAATCGTAAAGAACGCGTAAGATTTGGATCCACCATCGCACTCGCAGCAGCAGCCGCTTTTACCCAAGCCCTCGAAAACAGGCGTCCGAAGCGTCCGGGGATCTGGGGTTGGAAAGATTTTCCCAAGCTGACGTGGCGCCCCCGGTAAAACAGAAAGGAGGTTCCGCCGGGAACCCCCTTCTGCATGACAACAGTTGATCGCCTGATGATTACCGTTGGCGATAGTGACGGGCGTACCCGTGGCGGCCATAGCCATAACGGTTGTAATAGCCACTGCGCCAGTAGCGGCCATGCCAATACCCGCCACCCCAGTAGCCGACGACCGGATACGAATAGTAGCCATCATAGTAGGGGCCGTAGGGCGCTCCGACGTACACGGCGGGTGCAGGCACCGGGATACCGATGCTGATGCCAACGAATGCCTCGGCCTTGGGCGTGGCGAACAGGCCCAAGCCGACCATCACTGCAATGAGCAGAAGTAGTTTCTTCATCCCCATATCAACACACCCGATGGAAAATAGTTGCTCGCTTCCATGAAATCGGGCGTCACCCACATCCACGTTGTTGTGCGCCTGCGGGGGTATAATACCAAGACGCCATCTGAACGCCTTTGAACCGCATCGGCCGCTCACTCAAATAGGAGTTTGAACGCGCTTTGGAACGCTGCAGATATTTATGCTGCCTCCTGATGGACACGGGACCAATCCTGACCGCAGCGAGAGGCCTTCACCGCTTGATCCAGGAGAAGCCGTAGCAGGGGGGTCATGGCTTCCGGCTGCCAGACCGCAGCCACTTCCAATGTCAGCGGCGCCTTGGCCAACGGTCTGTAAACCGCTCCGGGGTGCTTTTGGCGAGTGACCGATTGTGGCACCAGAGCCACGCCCAAGCCGGCTGCCACCAACTCCGCCATCGCCGCCGTGGACGATGCGCTGTGGACGACCTGAGGCATGAACCCGCTCGTACGACACAACCCGAGCACCGTTTCATGGAAACCGGTCTGCGGCTGACGCGAACACATGATGAAAGGCTCCTCGTGCATCCGCTCAAGCGCCACCTCCCGCCCACTGGCGAGCGCGTGCCCGGAGGGAAGCATCGCCACCAGCGGCTCGCGGAACAGCACGCGCATCTTTAACTCCTGGTTCTCCACCGGCAGAAATACCAAACCCAGATCCAACCGGCGTTCGAGCACCCCCAGACATTGCTCTGCGCTGGGTTGCTCGAAGAGTTCAACTTCGATGCCCGGGGCCACGGAACGCAGGGTGGAAAGCAGGCGCGGCACCAGTCCGTAAGCCAGACTGCTGACGAAGCCTACTTTCACCTTGCCTCGCCGTTGGCGTCCCGCCGCCAGCACCTCTTCGCGTGCCCGTTCCAAACCTCTCAGGTGCGGCTGCACCGCTGCCAGATAGCTGGCACCTGCGGGTGTCAACTCGACCGAGCGCGCGTGCCGCGTGAAAAGCTCCAGGCCCAGTTCCGCTTCGAGCTGTTGAATTTGTCTGCTGAGGGGTGGCTGGGTGATGCCGAGGCGCTGCGCCGCACGTCCAAAGTGGCGGAGCTCTGCGACGGCGACGAAAGCGAGCAGGTGTCGCATGTCCATAGATGGGACGATACCCTACGCGCATCGTTCCATGTCGCAATAGTCATTGCCGAACCGCCGGGGAGAAGCGGAGGTTGCGACGTGTCAAACCGCGATGCTACACCGTGTGGATACCATGATTTCCGCTCGCCCACTCGCGGCTCCGGGAGCGTTGCAAGGCAGGATCGAATCCTTTCGCGCGCAGGCTCTCGACACCACGCACAAACGCTGCTGCGGTTCTTTCAGGAATCAAAGTGAACGCAGGCACAAAGGAAAGCCGCGTTATCAGAAATTACATTATGACAAAGACCAAATCACTCGGAGTCGGCATCATTGGTGCCAGTGCGGAGCGTGGGTGGGCCAAGGATTCGCACGTCCCGGCAGTTCAGCAATTGGCGGGATTGCACCTGGCCGCCGTGGCCAGCGGCAACCAGGCCAAAGCCGCTGCCGCCGCCAAGGCGTTCGGCGCAACCGCCGGATACGGGAACGTGAACGATCTGATCCAAGATCCCAACGTGGACATCGTGACCGTAGCCGTCAAGGTGCCCGATCACCGCGCACTGGTCCTGTCGGCGCTGGCGGCAGGCAAACACGTCTATTGCGAGTGGCCGCTGGGACGCGACCTCGCCGAAACCGAGGCGCTCTCTGCCGCCGCGCAAAAAGCGGGTGTCCTTGTGGCCATCGGCCTCCAGACACGTCTGAATCCTGCAGCCCGGCGGGCGGCGGAACTAGTGGCCGCCGGAGCCATCGGGCGGGTGCTCAGCGCGCGGCTTTATGCCGCGACGGTTGCCTTCGGACCAAAGTGGGGCGCGGCGGACGCCTATCTGGACGATCCAGCCAACGGAGCCACGCTCGTGAGTATCCACGGCGGCCATCCGCTCGATCTCGCCTGCATGGTGCTTGGCCCGCTCGCCGAAATGTCGGCGCTGACCAGCATCCAGTATCCGGAGATCGAGGTCGGTGACGACGCCAAGCGGCAACCGCGCGTGATTCCCGATCACCTGCTCGTGCAAGCCCGGCTGGCCGAGGGCGGCGGGGCACTTTCATTAGAGGTGGCGGGGGGCCGTCCATCCGGCGCCACCCCCTTCCGGCTGGAGGTGACCGGCGACGGGGGCGACCTCATCCTGGAGGGCGGCGCACCCCGCGGTTTCCAGTCGGGTCGCCTGCTCCTGCGGCTCAAAGGGCAATTGCAAGCCGTGGATGAGGGCGAAGTGGCTGCGTTGCCTGATCCCGCTGCCAACGTCGCGGGAGTATACGCGGCCTTGCGAGACGATGTGTTCGGGAGCACCTCGACCGTGCCCGGCTTCGACCATGCCGTGCGCCTGGCGCGCCTCATCGACGCGGTGTGCGTATCAGGAGAGAAGGGGACCCGCATACCGGCCACCGATTGGCCTGCCCGGTCGTAACGATGGACACGTCTCCGGCAAGGTTACGCAAGTCTTGTTACTCACAGCGACATCGGTCCCCCGGGCCGCAACGAAAATGATCACTGTTCGGATCGCATCACAGACCCGTCATCAATCGCCGGAATGAACCAGCGGCGGATCGCTTCCTCCAATCCGTTGGTGTTGTCTTCCTCACCGATCCAGGCCACGCAGGCATCGGGACGGATCAGCATCGAAGGCCCTGCGCCGATGGCGACGCAACCAACTCTCTCCGTGCTCGCTGCCACGCGCCTGGAAGCTGTCCCCCCGGTCGAAGCATCGAGGAGAACGCCCCTGCCATCCTGCATGAGGTCGTAGAGCGAAACGCCGGCCTCGCCGCTCCTGACCGGTCGGTCGCCAATCAGCCGTCCGACCTCGTCTCGCTCCGACCCGAGATCATACCGGGTGGACAGGCCGCTCATCCTCTCGCCGATGAAACGGTTGACATCGTCGAATTGCATCAGGTTCGCCACAAGGTCCCGCATCGCACCTGCTTGTGGGTCGGGTCGCAGGATGGCCATCTGGGCAAGGCAGTTCGCCAAGGCAGCTTCGGCGATGGGCCGCCGTTCGGCCGTGTAGGTGTCGAGCAGGCTTGCGGACCCCTCGCCGCGAACGACCGCAGCGAGCTTCCAGCCGAGGTTGGCAGCGTCCACGAGTCCGAGGCTCAGACCCTGGCCACCAAACGGCGTATGGATATGCGCCGCATCCCCGGCGAGCAGCACTCTGCCACGGCGATAGGTATCGACCAGCCGCGTGTTATCCGTCCATCGGCTCCCGGTTTCGAGCGTCTTCACACGGATGTCCAAGCCCGTGATGCGGCGCAGGACGGCTTCGATCTCCTCACGGGTGACCGGAGCTTCCCGATTTTTAGGTGGTCCGCTGAAGTCCAGCATGACCAATCGACCGGGGAGAGGCCCGTAGGAGAACACGCCGCCCGAGGTGCGATGCCAGCCGGGCGACAGGCGCTCGGGATGGCCGATCTCGGCGATGGCCTGGTAGAACGTCGACGTTGGCGGCGTACCCGGAAAGTCAAACCCGGCCAGCTTGCGGATGGAGCTGCGCCCGCCGTCGCACCCAACAAGGTACGAGCAGCGGAGATCGCCTTCTCCTGTCGCGGATGCCCACCCTACGTCGACGCCGTCTTCCTGCTGGACGAAGTTCGTCACATCACACTCGCGGCGCACCTCGATCTCCAGGGAGAGCGCGCGCTCGGCCAGCATGGCTTCGATGGCTTGCTGATCCACCGGATGCGAACGTCGTTCCGGCTCTTTTTGCGCGTCCTTACGTATCATGGACAGGCCTGCGAAATGGCCGATGAATTTGGACCCTTTCCCACGTACGTCCGGTCCATTCCGGTCAGTGAACTGCTTGATCACCGCGAAGCTGCGCGCCTCGGCAGCGGCGAAGGCTGCGGCCATCCCACGACGCTGTAACGCTTCGTTTCCCAACGGTCCAATCCCCCCTGCTTTCATGACCGTGCTCATGGTCGCCAAGCGCTCCATCACGAGGACGCGGATGCCGCCTAAGGTCAGTTCGATGGCGGTCAGCAGACCAACCGGCCCGGCTCCCACTATCACTACGTCAACCCACTCTTTTACAGATTGCATCCTAATATAGACTCAGTACATGCATATTCAGTCCGCCGAAAGCATCCGTCAACGATCAATGTGTATTCAGTACACAAAGCGTGCTATCGGCAACGACATGCCAGTGCCTTCCGACCGTCGATCCCGCAAGCGCCTTGCCACGCGACAAGGCATCTCCATTGCCGCCACGCGCCTCTTCTTGGAGCGGGGCTTTGATCAGGTGACGGTGGACGAAATTGCGGAAGCCGCGGATGTCGGGCGGATGACGGTGTTCAACCACTTCCCCCGTAAGGAAGACATGTTCTTTGATCGCGACCAGGAGGGACGTGAAATCCTGCGCGAAGCTTTGCAGCAGCGTGATCCCCGCATCGCTCCGGTCGAAACCTTACGCCTGCTCGCTCATCGACTGGTGGCAGCGGAAAGCCCTTTCGTCGAGTTTTCTGCTGCGAGCCAAGGCTTCGTTGAAACGATTGAGGGCAGCGAAACCCTCCAGGCCCGGGCCAGGGCGATCCGTGACGAATTCGCACAAATCGTCACGGTGGCGCTCTCCGAATGCGTCGGACGAGAATCCACCGATCCCCTCGCCCAGCTAGCCGCCGGTCTGTTCTTGGCAACATGGACCGTGGCCCTCATGCAGGCTCACCGGACCTTTCGAGAAAGACGAAATCCAGAAGAGGCGAAAACTGCCTTTCTCGCGCTGATAGATCAAGGAGCCATCAGCCTGAAGACTGCCATGGCGGGCACACCTTACGCCTGAGCAAACATCGTCGACCGTGGGACCGGCGCCTGACCCCGTTGACTGACGAACCGAGCGAAGTGCTCCGGCAGGGAATATTTGATCGCGGCGCTGTGTCTGGGATATTCGTTCTGGCGCATCTTGTAGGCGGTGGAATCCCGGATTTCGACCTCCAGCGGTTCCGCAGTATCCAGAAACGGGGCATGGGCGGCTTCGGAGGCCTTCCGGACAGCGACACCGCAATCATCCGTGCCGAGATGACCCGCACCCTTTGCCCTGGTCTATTTTCGTGAGCCAAAAGATGTTGCCACGTGGGTGAATGCCCCTTATTCTCCCGCGTCGAGAGTTCGGCTTTGCTCCAGTTTTCATCGCTTGTAGTGGTCGGCGCGTACCAACGTTGTTCCATCGGCGTGATTGACTGTAGCAAATCCACCGAAACAGCGGCCCACGGAGGCTATAAATTCCTCATTGTCAGAAGTAAGCGCGGTTAGCTCAGTGGTAGAGCACTACCTTGACACGGTAGGGGTCACAGGTTCGAACCCTGTATCGCGCATATCTTTCCTGTTGCTGGAAAAAACGAGGGCCTTTCGCCGTGGGAACGGTTGCAAAAGCCAACAATCGCCGAGTGCATGCGGAAGTCGTCAGCGCTAGTCCTGATTGATCCGGGGGATCAGGCGTTGAGAGTGCAGGCGTGGCCCTAGCCTGCCACCTACTTGGCCGGCGGCAGTAACGGGTGCAGCTTTTTCTACGCACGCTCGGATCGATGGCACGAGCCGAGGAATCCATGTCCCACGGAGTTGATCTGCTCTGACCGCAGCTCGGAAGCTTCACGCCTTTCCGTGGAAGAGAGGTCCGCACGGAATCGCCTACCGGCACCGCTCGACATCCGGTCACTCCGTCTGTCCCTCATCGCGTTTTCTGCTTTTCTTCGACGCCTTTGATTCACATCCTGACTCCTTGCCAAGAGGCCAGCACGCCGCTGGCAAGCAATCGACCCCGCCAGAGCGATTCCAATTCTATGGTATCCCCCCGGAATGCCCCCCTGTTTCGAATTGCGCTCGTGGCCGTCCTCCACTGGCTGGCAGCCAGCGAAGCCTCGGCCCAGCAAGACGTTGCCTCCAGTACCACCGCCCAAAGGGTGTTGGTCACCGGAGAATCTCCCGACCTGCTCTCCCCGAGTGCCGAGGAGGCCAAGGCACGGCTGCAAACCGTGCCCGCGGCGGACAGCGTGTACGACTCCGATGATTATTACCTGGGGCGGCACGACTACCTGGAGGACTTTCTGCGTTACCAACCTGGACTGGTGATCTCATCCTCCCAGGGTGCCGAGGACACGCACGTTTCCAGCCGCGGCTCCGGCCAGAACAACGATGACATCATCGGATTGGCCATCCTGATCGACGGCATCCCGATTAACCAGAGCGACGGCGAGGCATTTCTTCATGACATCGACCTGTCATCGTCCAAGTACGCGGAAGTCTACCGTGGGGCCGATGCTTTACGCTACGGCGACGTGACCCTCGGCGGAGCTATTAATCTCGTTTCCCTCACCGGTCGGGAAGCTTCCCCCATCGGCGTCGAGGCCGCCTTTGGCAGCTTCGGTTATTCTCAGCAAACGCTCTCCACCGGTTTGAGTCACGGTCCCTGGGACCTGTTCGCCGTGATCTCTGACCACGTGCAGGATGGTTACCGGGATCACAGTCAGGAGAACTACCAGAAGATCACCTTCAACGTGGGCTATCGGCTGGGTGACACGGCTGAGAATCGCTTCTACTTTTTTTACGGCCGCCTCGATCAGAACAACCCGGCCGCGCTCGACAAGGACGGCCTGTATGCCAACCCGCGTCAGACCGACCCCGAGGCCATCCAGGAACAATGGGACACCCGCTGGAACTACTACCGCCTCATGGATCGTTTCGCCGTCCAGGGCCGGGATTGGACCTTCCAGGCAAGTTTGGAATGGAACCACCGCCAGCAGGAACAGCGCGACGAATACGAGGACGATTTCCGCCTGGGTACGGTGCGTTTCTACTCCGACGACTATGCGGCGGACGTTCTATTTGAAACCAACACAGAGATTTTTGATCACAAGAACCGTTTCACCGCCGGAGTGCTCCCAACCTTCGAGCTGGAGTCTGATTCCTTTTATGCCAACCCCGACGGGAAAATCGGGGCGCGTCTCTTCGCGGATCGAACCCACTACCTCAACCTGCCTCTTTTCGCGGAGGATCAATTCTACCTGACCAAACGGTTCTCCTTGCTCGCGGGTTTTCAGGCGGTTTACGTCGACCGCATTTTCCGTGACGGCTATCGTTCCGTGACGCTCGGTGACCAGTCGCACCACGATCATTTCCGCGCGTTCAACCCGAAGGGTGGCGTGGCCTACCAATGGGACGACAGGACCCTGGTTTATCTGAACCTGAGCCGCAGCTTCCAACCGGTCTCGTTCGACGAGTCCGTCGGTGTGCAAGCAGGCACGGACGGCGGCGAGGTGTTCCACCACCTCGAACCTCAGCATGCCGTCACGCTGGAACTCGGCACGCGCGGAGAGGCGGGTCCGGTGACCTGGGACCTGGCCCTTTATCGCTCCTGGGTGCACCACGAATTGCTCGCTTTGAACAATGTGCGGGGCGTACCGCTTGGCACCGTCAATGCCGACGACACGATCCACCAAGGGATCGAGGCCGGGTTGGAAGTCGATCTCGCGCACAGCCTCCTCGTCCGGGAAGTTCGCCCGGACCGGAGCAAAGACACCAGGACGGGTAAGGAAACTCGCCCGGAAGGCAAAGCGGATCGTTTGGTGCTAGAGCAGACCTACAACCTGAGCGATTTTCGTTTCGACGGCGACCCGGTCTATGGCAATCACCGGATCGCTGGTAACCCGGTGCAGGCTTACAAGGCGGAGATTCGCTACGAGCATCCCTCGGGAATTTACCTGGGGCCGAACGTGGAGTGGAATATCGTCAAGTACCCGGTGGACGAAGCCAATACGCTCTTTGCCGACCCGTATGCCTTGCTAGGCTTTCGCGCCGGCTACAGGACACCAAGGGGTTTTCAGGTGTACTTCGAGGCCAAGAATTTGCTCAACAAGACTTACGCCGCCTACGTCGAGCCGATTGCGGACGCCCGGCTCGGTGACGACGATGACTCGTTCAGTCCGGGGCTTGGACGCGCCTTCTACGGCGGGGTGTTGTGGAACTGGTAGGCGCCGAGCGCCGCCGGGACGAAGCCAAGCGAGGCGCGGCAGTCTGGCACGATCTGGAGTCATGCATTCGTCGCCAGGTCGAACCACTTTGCACCCACGCCGGTCAGTCCGAACACTGCAAGCTCCCGGCAGGCTGATTGACTTTTCGTTGGCGGCTCTCTAAGGATGACGCCGTGTATCCCCCCCTATACTCCAAGCTGATTCCCATGATCATTTGCCTGCTCGCGGCTTCCCTGTCGCCCGTGGCGGCGCAACTGCCATCTTCTGCGGTTTTCGATGTCAAAATCTTTGGCGCGATGGGGAATGGGAGGACCTTGGATCATCCTGCGTTCAACCAAGCGATTGAAGCAGCGCACCGCGCGGGTGGCGGGATCGTCCGGGTGCCCGCCGGAACTTACCGGTGTTTTTCCATCCACCTGCAAAGCCGCGTCACGATCCAGTTCGATCCAGGTGTCACGATCCTGGCGGCAGACCCCACGGTGGATTTGGGCCGTTACGATGCCGCTGAACCGAACGCGACGGATGCCTACCAGGATTTCGGCCACAGCCATTGGCACAACAGCCTTTTCTGGGGCGAGAACCTTGAAAACGTGACCATCACCGGGCCGGGTCTAATGAACGGTCTGGGGTTGAGCACGGGCGGCGCCCGCAGAACGAATGCGCCGTTGAAGCTGGCCGCCGGATCGACAGCCGCGCCGTCCCCCACCCCGGCCGCGCCGCAGAAATTTGGCTATCCCGACCCGCACGAAATCCTGCCCGACGGCACCGGCAACAAAACTATCGCCCTGAAAAATTGCCGGGACGTGACGTTGCGCGATTTTTCCATCCTGCACGGCGGGCATTTCGGCATCCTGGCGACGGGCGTCGATCATCTGGCCATCGACCACCTCAAGCTCGATACCAACCGCGACGGCATCGACATCGACGCCTGCCGCGACGTGCACGTCACCGATTGCAGCGTTAATTCCCCCTGGGACGACGCCATTTGTCTCAAGAGCACCGACGCCTTGGGCAACCCGCGCGACACCGAGGACGTAACCATCACCGGTTGCTGCGTTTCCGGCGATTATCGGGAGGGTGCCATGCTCGACGGCACCTGGAAGCATCTCGCCCGCGAGGACAAAGTGGCGCGCACGGGCCGGATCAAGCTCGGCACGGAATCCACGGGCGGTTTCCGCCGGATCGCCATTGCAAATTGCGTCTTCGATCACTGCAACGGCCTGGCAATCGAAAGCGTGGACGGCGGGGTGATCGAAGACGTGGCCGTCAGTAACCTCACCATGCACGACATCACCGGGTCACCAATCTTCCTGCGGCTCGGCGCCCGCCTGCGTGGACCGGAGGGCACGACCGTCGGGGCGATCCGGCGCGTGGCAATCAGCAACGTGACCTATACCGGGGCTGACGCGCGTTTCGGGTCGATCCTCAGCGGAATCCCGGGGCATCCGTTGGAAGACGTGCTCATCAGCAACGTGCGCGGCGTGCAGGACGGTAGCGGCACGGAGCAAAGCGCTCAGCGTCGCCCAGAAGAACTCCCCGAGCATTATCCCGACCCGAGGATGTTCGGTGAGATGCCGTCCTGGGGTTTCTATGCCCGCCATGCCACCGGGCTGACCGTCCGCGACTTGCACTTGCGACTCGCCAAACCCGACGCGCGCGCGTGTGTAGTGCTCGACGACGTGGAGGCATCGGGTTTTTCCGATGTGGCCGTTCCCGGGTTAGCGCCAGGCAAGGAATTGTTCGTGTTCCGTGGCGTCACCGGTGTCCAGGTCCGCAACTGTGCGAACACCCCCGACCAAACGTTCAACGTCGGGCCGGATGGTTCTCACTGACCACCATCGGAACGAGCCGGTGGCCGTCCGCTGGCGTGGAGGCAGCTTCTGTTGCCGCAACCCTACTCGGTGAAAACGAGATCCAGTTCCGCCACGGATGAAAACTCCCTCCCATGCACATCGCTCAACGGCACGAATTTGACATACCGCGCCGTCACCGGAGTCGGCCACATGACGGTTTGCTCGGAGGAATCGTTGTGGAAGTGGCCATGGGCAACCGGCTGGCCCCAGTTCTGGCCGTCGGCGCTGAGCGAGATTTCGTACTCGTCTACGCGACCGTTGTCACCCTCTTCGCGGCCGGTGTATTTCAGCCCGGAGATCTTTGACGTTTTCCCGGTGTCAATGACCAGGAAATGCGGTCGCGTCGCTGGCGGTGAATAGCGCGAGTGCCAGAAGGTCCCGGGGTCGCCATCGACCGCGTGATCCGGGTCACCTTCACCCGACTGGAAACTGCTCGCCGTCACCTTCCACTGCTTGTGATCGGAAAGCTTATTCAACGAGAACTCACCCACAAACGGCAACGCTCCCGCCCGCACCGCTTGCACGCGCAACCGTTCTCCACCGGCCCCGGCAAACGGCGCGGTGTAAGGCTGGAAAGGCCCGTCGGCGAGTGCGTAGGAAATCGCCGTGCCAGCCGAGGCGTTTCCAAGCGACACCAACCCATTCGGGTCCTGTTGCACGAGAATGGGTGAGACCGCGCCGGGAATTTCCTTCAGGAGACGGGCAGGCGCCACGGCCCCGCCGGACACCGGGGCCAGGCGGAAAGAAAACACGGTCGGTTCGGCATAGATCCGGTAAGCTTCGAACGTCGCCGGGCCGCAACTGCCCGAACCGACACCAAGAACTTTGGACGCCAGGCACAACACCGTCGCGGAGCTGGGCGGCAGATCCTTGGCGTAGGCCGCCTTCTCAAGCTGTTCATCGGTGTACGGCAGCGCCGAAAAAGAAAATCCTCCTACGGCAGGCTTCTCGGCGGAAACCATGTCCACCCGGATGCCGGTCCCCTGCGAACCGCTCGTCAGCGCGCACCAGCGCGCGTCTCCGTGATTGCCGCATTCCATCGGGCGCACGTAAGGCGTCCATTGCTCCCGGACGCTGCTCGTATAACGTCCGATTTCCGCGCCGAGTTCGCGGTCGGGATAATTCTCCTGCGGTCCACGCGCCTCATACTCCAGATGATTGAGCGCGGGGTCGAGTTGGACGCGCATCCCCAAGCGGGGCAGCACGATGCGTTTCCCTTGCGGCAGCACCGATACCCGCACATCGATGGACCCGTCGCGGTTTACCGTATAGTTGACGGCCTGGGCGAAACCGAAGCCGCCGCGCCCTTCCGCCGTGCCGCTGACCTGAACCTCCACGGCCCCATCCACGCCGAACTTCGCCGCCGTTCCGTCGTTGGCCGACACGACCTTGACTTCCGACGGATGCATCGTCAAATGATCCAACCCCGCCGACTTCCAGGCCTTGTCGGTCCATTTGTCGTCGTTCAGGTGGGGCGCGCGGTAAGCATACAGAGCCAAGCCACCCGTGCCGGGGACGATCATCGCCGTGTCACCATAGACCAGTTCGGAGAGCGCGCCGTTCGTCCGGTCGAAAACCACATGGAATCGGGAGCCTCCGCTCTGGCCGCTAACGGTGATCCGCGCCGCGTCGTTGGTCACCTGGAGCGGCGAGGAATTCTGGATAGCGGCGGGGGAAGCGACTCCAGCATCCGCGCCGACTAGGGAGGGCAACGCAAACTGGTCGGTGGCGATCTCCGTCTCCGTATCCGGCGCGGCCCACGCAGGCTTTTCCTTGAAGCGGTAGCCGACGTGCAGGAAATATTCGCCCGGCTGGGCGAGCAGACCTGGCGGCAGCGGCACATCCAGCGGCGCACTGCCGCCGGGCGCGACTTCCGGCAGTGGCAGGTCGCCATGCGCGACCTCCTGCCCGTCGCGGGTGACGTTCCACGCCGCGAGGAACCGGCTAAGCGGAGTGAAGGCGTATTTGTTCCGCACCGTCAATTCGCCCTTGGCGAGGTCGCGTGAGGTGCTCTTGATCCATTGGTAACCGTGCTTGACCTCGAAATACTTCGGGTTGCGCGTGCGGTCGGTGAAGACGCCGCCGCCTTTGAGGATGAACACGCTGTCGTTGGGTTTGTCCCCGAACCCGCCGCCATAAGCCAGAAACGGGTGGGCCGGGTCGCGCCGGTTCCAGATTGCTTGGTCCTGCCACTCCCAGATGGCCCCGCCCATCGCGCCCGGGTTGTTGTCGAAGACGTCCAGGTATTCCTGCAAGCCGCCCAGAGAGTTGTTCATCGCGTGGGCGAACTCGCACATGTAATAGGGTTTATCGTACTCGTGCTTCTTCAGGGCCTGGTCCACCTTGCCCGGAGCGGTATACATCTCGCTGATCATGTCTCCCTTTTTCGTGTCGCCGCCGTGGGCCCAGCCTTCGTAATGCACGTATCGGGTGGGATCGAGCTTCTTCACCACGTCGTAGGCGGCGTCGAAGTTCGGCCCCCAGCCCGACTCGTTGCCCAGGCTCCAGATGACGACCGAGGCGTGGTTCTTCTGGGATTCGACGTTGTCGACCTCGCGCTGCACATGCGCCTGTTTCCATTCGGGATGGAAGGAGAGTGATTGCGGCGGCTGCCACCCGGACCCGTGCGACTCCAGATTGGCCTCGGCCACGACGTACAACCCGTATTCATCGCAGAGTTCGTACCAGCGGGGATCGTCCTGATAATGGCAGGTGCGGACGTGGTTGGAATTGCAGCCCTTGAGCAACTGGATGTCGCGCAACATTTCCGCTTCCGAGACGGTGTGCCCCGTGTCCGGCTCGTTCTCATGCCGGTTAAATCCCAGCAGTTTGATGGGCACGCCGTTGAGACAGAACACGTTGCCCTTGATCTCGATCTTGCGGAAGCCCGTCCGGCAGGAAAGGATTTCCGGCAGGTTGCCGTCCGTCAGCCCGGCGGGTCCATCCAGCGTCAGGACGCTGGTGTAAAGGAAAGGCATTTCGGCGGACCACTTTTGCGGGTTGGCCACCGTGACTTGCAGCTCGACCGTCTTCTCCTCGCCGGGGGCGAGCGCGGGCATAACGTCCGACGCCGCACCACCGGGCACGGCTTGCTTGGCCGGGTCGAAGAGTGCGTAGTTCAACCTGCTGGCCGGAGCTGGTTGGTCACCGTAATTCTTGACCTTGGCCACGACGTGCAGCGTCCCGTCGCGGTACTGCGCATCGAGATCGGGCTGGACGGAGAAATCGCGCACATGGACGGCGGGCGTGCTCCATAGCGTCACGTTGCGGAAGATGCCGCTCATCCGCCACATATCCTGGTCTTCCAGGTAGCTACCCGCGCAAAAACGGTACACCTGCGCCGCGAGGACGTTCTGACCCGGATGCAGGTACTTGGTGATGTCAAACTCGGCGGGCGCGCGGCTGTTGGTGCTGTAGCCGACCCGCTGGCCGTTGATCCACAGGTAGAGGTTGGAATCCACGCCGTCGAAGGTGAGAAAAATCCGGCGTCCGGCCCATGCGGCAGGCACCTCGAAATTGCGCCGGTAGCTGCCGACGGGGTCGCGGTCCTCGTAGGCGGTATAGTCTTTCGGCGGCTCGCTCGTCACATGCGGCGGGTCGTTTTTGAAGGGATAAGTGAAGTTGGTGTACTCCGGGATGCCGTAGCCCTGCATCTGCCAACAGGAAGGAACCGGGATGGTTTTCCAGCCGCTGACATCATATTCAGGTCGGTAGAAATCGACCGGGCGCTGTTCGGGCCGGGGGACGTAATGGAAACTCCAGTCCCCGTTGAGCGAACGCGCGAAAGGCGACTCCAGGCGTTTCCCCGCCATCGCCTGGGTCACGTCGGCGTACGGCATCAGCGTGGCGTGCGGCAACTCCTTATTAACGTTGAGGGTTTGCTCGTTCTCCAACTCGGGCGGCAGCGGGACGTTTTGCGCCAGCAAGTTGGTGGCACTGGCCAGGAGCGCCAGCGCAGACGAAAGGGAGAGAAACCCGGTCTTTAGTGGTGAGGGGAACACAGCGGCAAAGTGTCATCCGGCGGAACGGGGAGCAAATCATTTATGGCTCTGGTCGGATCGACGGCTTTTTGTCGTTCGATTCTGGCTCCGGTTGCTTTCGCGGCAGGCTGCATCCATGCTTTTCGACCGATGAATTACTTCGCCTCCCCCCACCGTTACGAGGCCATGCCCTACCAACGCTGTGGCAAAAGCGGGTTGTTGCTCCCGCGCATCTCGTTGGGGCTTTGGCAAAACTTCGGCGGCGTGAACCACTACGAGACGGGCCGCGCCATCGTGCGCCGGGCCTTCGATCTTGGCATCACGCATTTCGACCTCGCCAACAACTACGGGCCGCCGCCCGGTTCCGCCGAGGAAAACTTCGGCCGTATGCTGCGCCACGATCTCCAACCCTATCGTGACGAGATGATCATCTCGACGAAGGCGGGCTACGACATGTGGAACGGTCCTTACGGCCAATGGGGTTCGCGTAAGCACGTCCTGGCGAGCTTGGACCAGAGCCTGCGCCGGATGGGGTTGGAGTACGTGGACCTCTTTTATTCACACCGGCCCGACCCGGAGACTCCGTTGGAGGAAACCGCTTCCGCGTTGCATCAGGCGGTGACGCAGGGCAAGGCCATCTACGCGGGGATTTCCAACTACTCCCCGGAGCAGACCTGGGAAATGGCGGCGTTGCTGCGCGCGATGGGGACGCGGTGCGTGATCCATCAGCCTGCCTATAACCTGCTCCATCGTAAGATCGAGGAAGGGCTGACGGAAACCCTGGCGGCGGAAGGGATCGGCTGCATCGTCTTCTCGCCCCTGGCGCAGGGACAACTTACCGACCGCTATCTCAAGGATATCCCGGCGGACTCGCGCGCGGCCCAGGCGCGTTTCCTCAAGGAGGACACCGTCCACAAAAACCTGCCGGCGGTCCGTGCGCTCCACGAGATCGCGCAGGCCCGGGGCCAGTCGCTCGCGCAGATGGCCCTAGCGTGGGTCTTACGACTACCCGCGGTGACTTCGGCCCTGATCGGAGCGAGTTCAACGGCGCAGCTCGAAGCGAACGTGGCCTCGCTCGACCGGCTCGCCTTCTCAACCGAAGAACTCGCGCAGATCGACCGGATCACCCGCCTGCCTCCTGCGGATTGAGCACGGTCTCGCCAGCACCCGTCGTTCACTGGTGACAGAAGCCGGGGAGTCCGTCGGTACGGGAAGTTCAAAGCGAAATCTCCCCAAGTTTTTGTCCGCCCGGCGGAAAAAGTTCTGGACTCCGACCATGAAATCAATTTTATGGGTTGGTTTAGATCACCGCCGCGAAAAAGGGGATGGGGAGGCCAGTCCATCCTGCCCCTCTTGATCCGGCCTTCCCCCCTGGAAACCGTGATAACCCCCCGTGTCATTCATTCCGTAGCGGACAAACCGCGTCCGGCCACCTTTCCCGTGCCGCCGCGCGCTCCGTTCCCCGGCTTGAAGCATTTGGGTTGACCTGCGTTTCGTGCCAGCTCATCCCCAGTCGTCCGCCGCCCCCGTTCAATGCCTACGAATATCCACCTGACCCTGGTCGATTACGCCATCCTCGTAATCTATTTCCTGTTTGTCCTCGGCATCGGCTTTACGCTCAAGCGTTTCATGAAGGGCAGCGGAGATTTCTTTCTCTCTGGCCGCTCGATCCCGGCCTGGGTGACGGGTCTCGCGTTCCTCTCGGCCAATCTCGGCGCGCAGGAGGTCATCGGCATGGCGGCTTCCGGTGCCAAGTACGGCATCATGACTAGCCATTTTTACTGGGTGGGCGCGATCCCGGCGATGGTGTTCCTGGCGATCTTCATGATGCCGT
>CAXSED010000010.1:0-63099 GCA_964236475.1 uncultured Chthoniobacterales bacterium | reverse complement strand
CGTAGGGCCGCGCGCTGCCGTCGCCGATGGGCGGCTCGTTGGCGTTCATCTCGATAAGAGCGTTGTCCACGCCCAGGCCCATGAGCGCGCTCAGGATGTGCTCGACCGTGTGTACCTTCACGCCGCCGTCGCCGATAGTCGTGGCGCGCTCGACGGTTTTGACGTAGTCGATCCGGGCGTCGAGCACGGGTTCGTCGGGCAGGTCGATGCGTTTGAACTTGAGGCCACTGTCCGGGGCGGCGGGGCGCAGGGTGAGGGTGACGTTTTCGCCCGTGTGGAGCGAAACGCCCGCGAGGCTGGAGGGACGGGCGAGGGTCTGTTGGGAAGCGGAAGTGGGCATGACGGAAACGACAACCGGCGTGTCACCGGGGAAACAGATTGCAAAAGTCCGCCGTAAAAAGGAAGAAGTAAAAGGCCCGCTGGCATCCGCCCCCTTTCTTCCACCTTTTGTGCCTCGTTCCGCGTTCCCTTTTCTGTTGATCGTCTGCCTGACGGGGCTGCTGCTGGCCCGCGAGAGCCGCCAGCCGACAGGTTCGCTGGCGGGGGTGGACCGCGCTTTCTTTGATTGGCTCTCGGAAAATTCGCGCCCGCCGGGCCAGGCATCGACCGGGAGTGTCACCCTCGTGGAAATCGACGACACGGTGGCGGACGCCCCGGGCCGGTTGCCGCTGGGACCGCTGGAGTACAGTTCCTTTCTGCAAGCGGTCGGGCGGTACGGCCCGGCGGTGGTGGCGGTTGCGCCCGTGCTCGACTGGACAAAAAACTCGGCGGGCAGCGAACAAATTTTGCTCGACCAGGCGCTCGCCGTGCCCCGGCTTTTGTTGGCCGTGCGGCTGGGCAGTAGCGCAGAAAATGCCCGTGACCCGGGGAGCTTCGCCGCCCTGACCGACGTGCGCGGCAGCCTGGCAGCGGTGCCGGAGTTCCCGGAGGTTGTCGGCGCGCCGAATCCCCAACTCCTCGCGCTGAGTGCCGGAAGCGGGGCCATCAACCTGCCGGGCGACGAGAAAGCGCCGGTGCGCGATCTGCCGCTGGTGTTCCGGTGCCGCGACCGGGTGGTGCCCGCATTCGCGCTGGAAACGCTGCGGCTGTCGTTGCGGCTCGCCTCGTCGGAGGTGAGCGTGGTGCTCGGATCGCACGTTCAGCTCGGCGACCAGCTGCGCGTGCCGATTGACCGGGTCGGGCGGGTTCTGCTTGATCCGCGTGCTTTTTACCAGATCAACCGATTGACGCTGGACGACCTGACGTTGGTAGCGGCGGGCCAGGCCGGGCCGGATGCACGCGCGGCGGCGGAGCGGATGCGCGGCGGGGTCGTGCTCATCGGGCGCACGGACCGGGCAATCCGGGCGTTCCGTTTACCGGATGGCCGGGCAATTTCCCAGACGGAAGTGTTCGCGTTGGCGGCGGCGAGCCTGGCGCGCACACCCGCGCTACGCCATGCGGGGGCGGGGTGGGAAACGGGGATCGTCGCGGGTTTTGCCCTGTTGGGCTGGCGGTTGCGGCGCGCCCGGCGGGGGACGGCGCTGGCGATTTGCGCGGCGACGTTGGCGGTGTACGCGCTCGCCGCGCTGTCACTTTTCGAGGCGGGCGGCTTGTGGCTGCCCGGCGCGCTGCCGGTAGGGCTGGCGCTTGCTGTGGGATTGCTCGTCTGGATGTTGCCGACCGAAACGGCGTGAACGTCAGGCGTGTTTCGCAGCCCGGGTGGCCTCATCCAGATGTTTGCGGGCAGCAAGGTCATTCGGCGCGGCTTTGACCGCTTGCTGAAAGGCGTTGATCGCTTCGCGTCGTTTGCTCTGTTTCAGATAGCAGAATCCGAGCACGTCCCAAGCCTTGCCGAACCCGGATTGCACCTTGAGCGCCTGCCAGCAAGCCTTGGCGCCATCGTCGTACTGGCCAGACCGCAGATAGCAATAGCCCAACTCCGTGGCGGCGAGGTAGTCCCTCGGAGTCAATGCCAGCGCCGCTTTCAACGGGGCTACCGCGTCGGCGGGACGGTTCGTCTGGGCGTAACAAATCCCCATGCCGCGGTAAGCGAACGCGTAATTGTGCGCGAGGGAAGCGGCATGCTGGAAATCGGGAATGGCGACGTCATACTTTTTCTGGCCGGATTCGCAGTAACCCAAGGCCGCCCAGCCGGGGGCGAAATTTGGCTGCAACCGCGTGACCTGGCGGGCGTTGTCCGCGCCTTCACCGAAACGGTTTTGCTTCGCCGCGCTGGTGGCCAGCGCCATCCAGGCGAGCGCGAATTTTGGCTCCAGCTTGACCGTCCGGTGGAAGGCATCATCCGCTTCCGGGTACAGCCTTGAGGTCAGGGCGAAGGCCCCGTGCAAAAAATGCACCGCCGCTTTGTCAGGGTATCTGTCGGCGAGGGCACGCGAAGACTTTAGCGCGGTGTTCAGATCGAGCGAATGCCGTTTGAACCCGTTGGTCAGCCGGAGGAAGTCCGGGTCTTTGAAGAGGGGGTCCTGGGAGGCAATCGCGGTCTCCAGCGGCGATTTCGACATCCGGTCAGGGTCGGGTAATTTGTTGATCAGGTTTTCCACCCCGTCGGAGGCGGCCCGCACGGAAGACATTCCCTGACCGAACACGAGCAGTAACCCGGCGGCGAGCAAGGGAAGTGTAAGGCGCAGCGGCCGTGGTCGGGGAAGGGAAAGACGTTGCACGCCTCCGGGTATATCGCACGTGGCGGAAATGTTCAAGCAGCCAGCGGCGGACGCAGCGCATTTGCCAAAGAGAAGCGTTCTTGGTATAAGCGCGGCGTGACTCTCGCGTTTTTTCTTCGACGATTCTGCCGCGCCCACCGGTTTATGGCGGGCGGATTTATTGTGCTCGCCGGCTGGGGCTGGCCGGGAGCGGACACGGCGTCGGCCAAGGCATGCGTGTGGAAAGTGACGGACAATGCCGGGCACACTTTGTATCTGGCGGGTTCGGTGCATGCTTTGCGTCCGACCGATTATCCCCTGCCGCCGGAGTATCTCGATGCGCTCAACGCCAGCGACGGCCTTTCTTTCGAGACGGACGAAAACGTCACCGGCGAGAAATGGACGGAAGCCATGCAGCGTGCCAGCACTCTGCCGGATGGGGTGACACTCAAGGACAAAGTCGATCCGCGCACCTACGCCTACATGCGCAAGGTGGTCACCAAGTTCCACGGTTCCGGCGACCTGCTTTCGCGCCTGGACCATCTCAAACCTTGGTTCATCGCCGATCTGCTCAACTCGCCGACGGGCAAATTGGCGAGTCCGAACAATCGTTACGGCGTGGAAGCCTTTCTGGTCGTCCGGGCCCGGAAAGCGCGCAAGAAGCTCGGTGGTCTGGAGACCTTCGATGAGCACATCGCCGTGCTGGGCAACATGAGCGACGCGGACAGTGAGGCCATGTTGTTGTTGGGCTTCATCCAACTGGACCAATCCAGCGCCATCTTCAACCGGACGGTGGCGGACTGGAAACGCGGCGATGTCTCCGCGCTCGACCACGAAATCGCCGTGGAATACCGCGACGCGCCCGGCGTGCATCGCCGGATGTTGACCGATCGCAACGAGCATTGGCTGCCCACTCTGGACCGCTACCTGCGGAGCGGTAGAACCTGGATGGTCGTGGCTGGAGCCGGACACATGGCGGGGGAGCAGGGCGTGCCCGCGTTGCTGCAGGCAAAGGGATACAAAGTCGAGCAGCTCTAGACAAAGAAGCCGATGGCGAGATAGACGACCCCGGCGGCACCAAAGAGCAGACTGACAAACCAGAACGCGCGGCGGCCCGTGAGGACGGAGATGGCTGAGACGGCGATGCAGATCTGAAACATCGTCACGGCGGTCGCCAGCTTGACGTGGTGGGCCAAATGCTCGCGGCCCTCGGTTTCGAGCTCGCGGGCCTTCTCGTCGATTTGCTTCTGCTCGGCGGCGTATTTCTCGGGGCTTTTGTCGCCGGGAGGGGCGGGTTTGCCCAGGGCGGCGAGCACTTCGAGCTTATCGCTGAGCACGCCTGCCTTGATCCCCTTCGCCTGGTATTGCGCCCAGAGGTCGCTGGCCTGCAACTGGCTGATGAGCGCCTCGTTGACGTGGTGCCCGGCCTGGAGGGATGCCACCGCCGCCAGCGCCGCAAAGATGGCCGAACTCAGGGCTACCCCCATTACCCACCGCTTGCCTTCGCTGTGCTCGGCGTGGTGATGAATGTGTTCCTGCGCTTGTTCGAGCGGCACTTCCGGGTCTTCCATGCCCGCAGATTACCAAAGGCGGTCGGACCGGCAACCTTTGTTTCGCGCCAAGCGAAGAGTTGTTCGCCGGTCGAAACACACTATCTTTCCGGTCCCCATGGAACTTCCCTCCAACGGCGATAACACGCCCGCTATCAGCTTGCTGATCCCCGCCTACAACGAGGAAGCCCTGCTGCCCGGCGTGTTGGAGCGGGTAAGGGGAAGTTTCGCGGCCATCGGGTTTGCCAATTACGAGATCGTTGTGTGCGACAACCATTCGACCGATGCCACGGCGGCGGTGGCGCGCGCCGGTGGGGCCAAGGTGGTTTACGAGGAGCACAACCAGATTTCACGGGCGCGCAACACGGCGGCGCGCGGCGCGAGCGGCAAATGGCTGATTTTTCTCGACGGCGACACCCTGCTTTCGCCTGAACTGCTGGCTGAAACGATTCGCTGTTTCGAGTCTGGGGTGGTCTGTGCCGGAGGGGCGTCGTTGCAATTCGACCTCGTGGACATCGGCCCTTTTGCGTCGAACATGACACGGCTCTGGAACGGCATCTCGACCCGCTTCGGACTGGCGGCAGGTTCGTATCTGTATTGTTACCGGCAGGCGTGGGAAGAGGTCGGCGGGTTCGACGAAACTATTTACGCTGGGGAGGAGATTTTCTTTTCCCAACGCCTCAAACGCTGGGCGAAAACCCACGGACGGCGGTTCCGCATTTTGACGGAGACGCCGGTCATCACGTCGGCGCGCAAGGTGGGCTGGTATGGCCAATGGGGGCTGCTGTGGCGTTGTTTGCTGCTGATGCGTCCCGGGGCGATGCGCAGCCGGGCGGCGTGTTCACTCTGGTACTCGCGGCCACCGGCCTGAACGTGGAAAGATGACCAAACTCGTCTTCAAAATTCTGCTCGGTGGAGGTTTCATCGTGGCAGGTAGCCTGCATTTTCTGTTTCCGGCATCTTATGTGAAGATCATGCCGCCCGTCATGCCGTTCCCACTTTTGCTGGTGTACATCAGCGGGTTTTTCGAGGCGGCTTTGGGGGCATTGCTGTTCACGCGTTTTGCGTCGTGGGCGGCGTGGGGGCTGATCGCGCTGCTGGTCGCCGTGTTCCCCGCGAATATTTATATGGCGTTGCATCCCGGGCTTTTCCCGAAGATTTCCGCGACTGCTCTGTGGTGGCGGCTACCCTTCCAAGGAGTGTTTATCGCCTGGGCGTATTGGTATACGTAAAACTTTGAAATTCTTGCGCGGCTGGGACTGGTTCCTGCTTTTTCAGCGTGGAGCGACGCTCCCACCATGCAGAAAGCGCACTTCGATCACCTGCTCAACGTCATTCTCGACAGCCACGAGGGCACCGCAGACCTGTTTTTCATCGTGGGCCGACCCTTTCAGGTCGAGGCTTTCGGTAAACTCATGCCGGTGGCCGTCGACCCGCCGGTGTCCGTGCTGACCCCCTTCCACGTCGAGCGCATCGTCAACCGGCTCATCGGGCACGATTCCCGGCTGGTGCGCGACCTCGTGGAAACCGGCAGTTGCGACAGCTCTTATTCCGTCGGCAACCGCTGTCGTTTGCGCGTCAATATTTTCCGCCAGCGCGGCAACTACGGGGTCGTCATGCGGATTCTGGCGACGAAGATTCCGACCCTCGCGGCCTTGACTCTGCCGCCGATCTTCGGCAAGATGACCGCCGAGAAAACGGGTCTCATTCTTGTCACCGGCGCGACCGGCTCGGGCAAGACGACGACCCTGGCCGCGCTGCTCAACGAATTCAACGAAAAGCTGCCCGGCCACATCGTCACGCTGGAAGACCCCATCGAATTCGTGCATCCGCACAAGGCGGCGACGTTCTGTCAGCGCGAACTGGGCAACGATTTCAACACGTTCGCCACGGGCCTGCGGGCGGCGTTGCGCGAAGCTCCGAAGGTGATTTTTGTCGGTGAGTTGCGCGACCGCGAGACGACGGAAATCGCCATCACCGCCGCCGAGACCGGGCATCTCGTCGTGAGCACGCTGCACACGATCAACGCGGGCCAGTCCATCAACCGTATCCTCGGCATGTTCGAGCAGGCCGAGCAGACGCAGATGCGCCAGCGATTGGCCGAAACGCTGCGCTACATCGTCGCCCAGCGGCTCGCCCCGAAGATCGGCGGCGGGCGGCAGTTGGTCATGGAAATCATGGGCAGCAACATGCGCACCCGTGAGGCCGTGCTGCTCGGCGAGAACGAGGAGCGATCCTTTTATGACATTACCGCCGCCTCTGCGACCTACGGCTGGCAAACGTTCGACCAGTCGATCATGGCTTCCTTCAAGGCGGGCCTCATCGACGAGGAGACCGCCACGGCCTACGCCTCGCGCAAGGCTGTCGTGATGCGTGGCGTGGATGCTCACAAGCACGCGGAAAACCAGGCGCCGCAGTCGAGCGGCCTGCGGATGTCCAACCGCCCCGACGAGCAACCCCCGGTGCCCGTGGTCCCTGCTGCCGCCGCCCCGCTCAACCTGCAACTGGCCAAATAATTGTCATGAGTCCCGCTCTGCGTATCCAGGTCCCCGCAGCCCCACCGTTACCCGCCCCGAATCAGGAAGACCGAATCGGGCGCGAGGATCGGTCCGTCCTCGTCTGTTGTCACGAACCGGCGTACCTCGAATATCTGACCGAACAACTGCGCGGCATCGGCTACAAAGTCCACCACGCCACCACGCACCAGCAGGCGGCCCAGCGGCTGGCCTCGCGAGCTTACCATGTGACGGTTTTGCTGGAAAATCTCGAAGGCTGCGCGCTGGCCGACAACAGTTTGCTGCGTCATCTCGCCGCCGTCCCCACCGACGAACGCCGCGCCACGTACATCGTGATGCTTTGCCAGTCGTTTGCCACCGGCGACGACATGAACGCCTACGCCCTGAGCGTCAATCAACTCATCAATTACCAAGACATTGCGCAGCTCTCCGCCCTGATGGTACCAGCCATGGAGGAACACCACGAAAGCAACCGTTTCTTCGACGCCGCGCTACGGAAAGCGGCGTGACGCCGAAGTTTCCCGGTGGTCGGATGCGCCCGGCGGCGGCGCCGGAGCGAATCGGGAAGACGCATGAAATCTTCCCGTTCCTCTTCCCGCCCGTTGCTCACCCTGGCCGGTCTGGCTCTAGCCGCTTACGGCTGGTCCCGGTGGCGGCGTGATCCGAAGTTCTTTGCGGGCAAGGTGGTGGTCATCACCGGCGGTTCGCGTGGCCTGGGGTTGGTCATCGCCCGGCGGTTGCAGGCGGAAGGAGCGCGGCTGGCCCTGGTCGCCCGCGACGCCGACGAACTGGAGCGCGCCCGCCACGACCTCGGCGCGGACGCCAAAGAAGTGCTCATCGTGCCCTGCGACCTGAGTCAACCCGCCCGGATCAAAGAGGCGGTGGCCGCCGTGGCGAGCCATTTCGGGCGGATCGACGCGCTGTTCAACGTGGCGGGCATCATCCAGGCCGGACCGCTCCAGAACATGCTGCCCGCCGATTTTGAGGAAGAAATGCAGCTCCATTTTTGGGGAAATTTTCACATGGTTTGGGAAACGCTGCCGCACCTGCGCCGGCAGGGTGGGGGGCGGATCGTCAACGTGGCGTCCATCGGCGGGAAGATCGCCATTCCGCACCTCGCGCCGTACAGCGCGAGCAAGTTCGCGCTGGTGGGATTGTCGAACGCGCTCGGCATCGAACTGGCCCGCGAGGGCATCCGTGTGACGACCGTCGCGCCGGGGCTATTGCGGACGGGTTCGCACATCAACGCGAAGTTCAAAGGCCAGCACGCGAAAGAGTTCGACTGGTTTAGCACGTCGGACAACCTGCCCGGGATTTCCGTCAGCGCGGAGCACGCCGCCCGGCAGATCGTCGAGGCGGCGCGCGTCGGCCAGCCGTCGCTGACCTTTCCGGTGCAAATGCGCGCGGCGGAAATCGTCCAGGCGGTTTTCCCCAACCTGACGCTGCGGACCATGGCGCTCGTCAACCGGTTCGGGCTGCCCGCTCCCGGCACGCAACCCGGCGCGGACGTGGCCCGCCCGGGCCGGGAAATCCGTTCGCCGGAAAAGACGCCCGCATGGAAAACCGGGCTGGTGGACCAGGCGGCAAAGGACAACAACGAGGCGTGAACATCTGACGGACGGGGAAACTTCCGTTTGCCGAAGGCAGCCTTGAAGCCGGGGCCGGCAGGGCGGAAGGTTTTCCCGTGGAACTGCGCCAACTTCGTTACTTTTGTGCCGTGGCCGAGGAATTATCCTTTGCACGGGCGGCGCGCCGGTTGTTCATCGCGCAGCCGGCGCTGAGCATCCAGATCCGCCACCTCGAAGAAGAACTGACCGTGACGCTCCTGCGACGGACAACCCGCTCCGTCGAGATCACCCATGCCGGGCGGGCGTTCTACCGGGAGGCGTCGGAAGTGCTGGCCCGTGTGGATGCCGCTGGCAGGCGCGCCCAGGACGCCGCACAGGGCATCGTCGGCCAACTGCGCGTGGCGTTTGCAGCTAATGTCGCTACGGAGGACCTCGGACGCCGGATCCGCAGGTTTTCCATGAACTTTCCGCTGGTCAACCTTTTGCTGCGCGAGGCGTCCACGGCGGACCAGATCCACCTGCTTCGACACGGCGAGATCGACGTGGGGCTGCTGCGCATCTCCCGTCTGGCCGACGGACGCGAGCGAAGAATCCGCCCGGAAGAGTTCGCCGCCCGGGCGGGCTTTTCCGGCGAGGAATTGACCAGCGAGGAGGTGGGCCGCGAACTCATGATCGTCGCGGTGCCCGCCGACAGCCCGTTGGCCTCGAAAAAACGGCTGGCCTGGACGGATTTTCACGATCAGCCGATGATCGGGTCGTCCGATCCCCGCGAACGTTATTTCGAGTCGTTCTTCGCCTGTTGCGAACGCCTCCAGGTCCGGGTGGTCGTCAGTCAATACGCGCAGGACCTCCTGACGCGCCTCTGGATGGTTGCCTGCGGTTTCGGCTATACCCCGACTTCCGCCGCTTCGCAGGAAATCAGCCGACCGGGGTTGGCGTACCGGCTCTTGCCACCCGATGGGCCGGAAGTGTTCACTCTGGCGGCTTGGCGCACAAACGACCCGCCGCCGCAAGTGCTACATTTCATCGGAATGTTGCAGTCAACCAGGGATCACTCATAACGATTCGTTATCAATCGATGCCCAAAGATATATTAGCCAATACGAATAAAACGCGGTCCAGTGACGATTCACGTCTTGCCAGTCGTTTCTGCCCAGCCCGGCGCAATTTTCTAAGTTATGTGGATCGTCCAACTCGCTCTTCGGAGGCCGTACACGTTTATCGTCGCGGCTCTGCTGCTGCTGCTCGTCAGTCCGCTCGTGATCCTGAAAACGCCGATCGATATTTTCCCGAACATCAACATCCCGGTTGTCTCCATCGTGTTCCAATACACGGGGATGCCAGCCAACGAGTTTGGCGACCGGATCACCAGTCCCTTCGAACGGGTGTTGACCACTACGGTCAACGACATCGAGCATGTCGAGAGCACCTCGCTCAACGGCATCAGCGTCACCAAGGTTTACTTTCAACCATCGGCCAAGCTACCGGCAGCCATCGCGCAGGTGACCGCCATCTGCCAGACGGTGCTCAAACAGTTGCCGACGGGCATCACGCCGCCGTTGATCATCACCTACAATGCGAGCAGCGTGCCTATCCTCCAACTCGGCTTGAGTAGCGACAAGCTCAGCGAACAGCAACTTTACGACCTCTCGATCAATTACGTCCGTACGGCGTTTGCCAACGTGCCCGGCGCGGCGATCCCGTACCCATTCGGCGGCAAGCAACGCTCGATCATGATCGACATCGACCCGGGCAAGCTCACGGCCCGGGGTCTGTCGCCCAATGACGTGGTCAATGCCATCAGCGTGCAAAACCTCGTGCTGCCGAGCGGCACCGTGAAACTCGGCCAGCTCGAGAGCGACGTGGAAATGAATTCCAGCCCGAAGAGTATCGCGGGCATCGGCGATATTCCGGTCAAAGCCGCCAGCGGCGCCATCGTCTACGTGCGCGACGTGGCGAGCGTCCGCGATGGTTTCACGCCGCAGACGAACGTGGTGCGTCAGGACGGCCAACGCGGCGTATTGCTCTCGGTGTACAAGACCGGCGGCAGTTCGACGCTGGACATCGTCAATACCATCCGCGCGCGCTTACCGCAGTTGCTGACGACGCTGCCCCCGGAGTTGACCATCAAGCCGCTTTTCGACCAGTCGATTTTCGTGAAAGCATCGGTGAATGGCGTGCTCACCGAGGCGGCCATCGCTGCCGTGCTGACCGCCATGATGATCCTGCTCTTCCTGGGCAAATGGCGGCACACGGTCGTCATCTGCGTCTCAATCCCGCTCTCTATCCTCTGTGCCATCTGTATCCTGAGCGCCCTGGGAGAGACGATCAATATTATGACCCTCGGCGGCCTCGCGCTGGCCGTGGGCATTCTGGTGGATGACGCGACGGTGGAGATCGAGAACATCGACCGCAACTTGGAGATGGGCAAGGATATCACCACGGCCATCCTCGACGGCGCGCAGCAGATCGCGCTACCCGCCTTGGTGTCCACTCTATGCATCTGCATCGTGTTCCTGCCAATGTTCTTCCTGGCAGGCGTGGCGCGTTACCTCTTCGTGCCGTTGGCCGAGGCGGTCGTCTTTGCCATGCTGTCCTCTTACGTGCTCTCCCGCACGCTGGTGCCCACGATGGTGCAGTATTTTCTGCGCGACCAACACCACGGCCCGCATGACCCGGACGCCGTGCCCGCCAGCTTCGCCGGGCGGTTCCAGGCGGGGTTTGAACGGCGTTTCGAGCGGCTCCGGCTCTGGTATGGAAACCGCTTGGAAAGCGTGTTGCGGATGCGGTGGACTTTCATCTTCGGCTTCCTCGCTGTTTGCCTGCTCTCGATGGGCCTGCTGTTGACCATCGGGCAGGATTTCTTCCCGACAGTGGATGCCGGCCAGTTCCGCCTGCACGTCCGCGCCCGGACGGCCACGCGCATCGAAGAGACGGCCAAGCTGGCCGACGAGGTGGAGCAGTACATTCGCACCGTGATCCCCAAGGAGGAACTCACGGGAGTGTTGGATAATATCGGACTGCCATACAGCGGGATCAATACCTCTTACGCCAACAATGGCACCATCGGCACTGCTGACGCGGAAATTCTGTGTTCGCTTAACGCCGAAAAACACGGGCCCACGGCGAAATACGTCGCCCGTTTACGCACCGAACTGCCCAAACAGTTCCCGGGCGCGGAGTTCTTTTTCCAACCGGCGGATATTGTCAGCCAGATCCTGAACTTCGGCATCTCCGCGCCCATCGATATTCAGTTTGTGGGCCGGGACGTGGCGGGCAATCTCGCTGTGGCCAAGGAGGTGGCGGAAAAGGTCAAACAGGTGTCCGGCGCGGTGGATTCGCACATCTATCAACTCTACAATCAACCCAAACTGCATCTCACCGTGGACCGCTCGAAGGCCAGCCAGCTCGGCCTGACGGAACGCGACGTAGCCAACAGTTTGCTCGTGGCATTGAGCAACAGCTTTCAGGTCACACCGGCGTTCTACCTCAGCCCGCAGAACAACATCGTTTATAACCTCGCTTCGCAGGCTCCGCAGTACCGCATCCAGACGCTCGACAACCTGCTCGATCTGCCGATTACCAGCACGACGGGCGCGCCCAACCAGATTCTCGCCAACCTGGCGACGTTCGAGCGCGCTACCGGCGCGGCGATCCGCACCACTTACGACCTGACGCCCGTGGTGGACATTCTCACGAGCGTGCAGGGCCGCGACCTGGGCGGCGTGTCGAAGGACATCAACAAGATCGTTGATGACGCGCGCAAGAAACTACCGCGCGGCAGCCAGATCGTCATCCGCGGTCAGGTGCAGACAATGTGGGCGTCGTTCATCGGTCTGGGAGCAGGGCTGATCGGCGCGGTGGTGCTCGTCTATCTGCTCATCGTGGTAAACTTCCAGTCTTGGACGGACCCGTTCATCATCCTGACCGGTCTGCCCGGTGCGCTGGCGGGGATCTCGTGGATGCTCTTCATCACCGGCACGACACTCAGCGTACCCGCGCTGATGGGGGCAATCATGTGCGTCGGCGTGGCCACGGCAAACTCCATCCTAGTTGTCACGTTTGCCCGTGAACAACTCGCCGAGCACGGTGACGCGTTTCGAGCCGCGCTGGAAGCGGGACGCACGCGTCTGCGCCCGGTCATGATGACCGCGCTGGCGATGATTATCGGCATGGTGCCCATGAGTCTCGGTCTTGGCGAAGGCGGCGAACAGAATGCCCCGCTGGGCCGCGCGGTCATCGGCGGTTTGCTGGTCTCGACGCTGGCGACGCTGTTTTTCGTGCCGGTGGTTTTCGCGGTGCTTCGTGGCCGCCGTAGCAACCGGGTGACTCGGCCACCGGCAGGCGGCGTATCCTCTCATCCGCAGCCCGCGCCGCTGGCTCTCGCAACCCACTAATCGCCTTCCGTACCATTCATTTTTTCCTCGCCACCTTTTGTATTCTATGAGCCTCACCACGGACCCAGTTCACAGCGAGAGCGAACCCGCCGCCCCGGCAGGTCATTACAACCCTGCATCCGAAGACCCGTTGCCGGGCGACGCTAAGTCGTCGGCGTCCCCCCGACCAGCAGCGGATTTGTCCGGCGCAGGCGACCGTCCCCAGGTAGAATCGCGTCCCCCGGCTCGCAGCGGCGGGGTGGGGAAGTGGATCGTGCTCGGTGTCCTGTTGGCGGCGGCGATCATCGGCGGGTTGCTCTGGAAACGCTCCGGCGAACATTCGCAATTGGTGGACGATACGCATGACTTGTCCACGCAGTACGTGAACGTGACTCACCCTGCGGCGGGTGCAACGGAGAGCGAAATCGTGTTGCCCGGCAACCTGATGGCCTTCAACGAAGCGTCGATCTACGCACGGACGAGCGGCTATTTGAAGATCTGGTACACCGACATCGGCGCCAAGGTCACCGAAGGCCAGGTATTGGCGGAGATCGAGGCGCCCGACATCGACGCGCAGTTGCGCCAATCGGAAGCTTCCCTGGCACAGGCAAAAGCCAATCTCGAAATCGCCAACCTGAATTTTGATCGTCAGAAGGACCTGCTCGCCAAGAAAGTCGCCAGCCAGCAGGAGTTCGACCAGAATCGCACCAACGTCGATGCGATGAAAAGCGCGGTGCAAGCGGCGGCGGCTGCCGTGCAAAATCTGACCGTGCAGCAGAATTTTCAAAAACTCATCGCCCCCTTTGCTGGCGTCGTGACCAAACGTGACACGGACGTGGGTGCGCTCATCACGGCGGGCGGCAGCCAGGAACTCTTTCGCGTGGCGCGCACGGATATTCTGCGTGTGTACGTTTACGTGCCGCAGGCTTATGCGGGGTTCGTGAAGGTGGACTCCAAAGCATTCCTGGAGTTCGCCGAATATCCCGGTGAAAAGTTTCAGGGCAAGGTGGCAAACATCGCCGGGGCAATCGATCCGGCAACGCGCACGCTGCAAACGGAAGTGCAGGTGGATAACAAGCAGGACCGTTTGTTTCCCGGGGCGTTTGCCAATACGCATCTGGCGTTGCCGCTAAAGAAGGCGCCGACGGTGATTCCGGTGAACGCGTTGTTGTTTCGCAAGGAAGGCACGCAAGTCGCGGTGGTCGGAGAGGATGGCATTGTGCATCTCAAGAGCGTGACCATCGGCCAGGATTTCGGCACGACACTGGAGATTGCCAGCGGTGTGACGCAACAGGATCAGATCATCGTTAATCCCTCGGATTCCTTAGCCGACGGCGCGAAGGTGCAGGTCGCCACGCTGAAACCGGCATCGTCACCGGCGAAGTAGGCGAACGAAATCAAAACGCTCGGTATCCTCCGACGGCCTTCGGTCCTTTTACTCGGGAAGACGGCGTGTTCTGCAAGCGCACGCGATCAGCTTTCAACGGGCTTTATTCCAGGGTCAATTCCTCCTGCGTGCCTTGCTTTTCTTCGGCATCGATGGCGCCTTCTTCGGGCAGGTTCGTTTCGCCCGTGCTCCCGCCAAGCATCTGACGGAATTCAGCTTCGGTCACGATCTTCACGCCGAGCGTTCGCGCCTTTTCGAGTTTGCTGCCGGCCTCTGCGCCAGCGAGAAGATAGTCGGTTTTGTTGCTGAGGCTGCCGCTGACTTTGCCGCCACGTTCGAGGATCAATTCCGTCACTTCCTCACGGGCTTGGCTCAACGTTCCGGTGAGCACCCAACGTTTGCCTGCGATGGGCGACCCGTTGGCGGACCCGGCAGGAGTCGAGGGATCGCGCTCGCCGAAGTTTAGCCCCGCCGCGCGCAGCTTTTCCAGGCTCTCTCGGTTGGCCGGGTTCTCGAAAAATTCAAACACGCTCAGTCCCACGACCGCGCCAATATCGGGCACGCGGCGAATGTCGTCGAGCGGCGCGGCCATGATGGCGTCCATCGAATGGAAACGCACGGCCAAGGTCCGTGCGCCGGTTGCGCCGACATGCAAAATCCCTAACCCAAAGAGGAGTTTCCAAAGGGGCTGGTCTTTGCTGGCCGCAATGCCGGCGAGCAGGTTGGCCGCGCTTTTTTCGCCCATGCGTTCCAGCGCGACGAGCGGAGGCAATTGAAGCGTGTAGATGTCGGGAATCGCCCCGACCAACCCGTGGCCGACCAGTTGTTCCACCATCGCCTCGCCCAGCCCCTCGATGTCCATCGCTCCACGCGAGGCAAAGTGCTGCAACCGCCGCCGCACCTGTGCCGGGCACGCGATGTTCTGACAGCGTATCGCCACGCCATCCGGGTCTTTTTCCGCCGGGCCGTGGCAGGACGGACAGTGGGCGGGCATGTGGAAAACTTTCTCCGCGCCGGTGCGCAGGTCGGTTCGGACGAGCACAACCGCCGGGATGATCTCGCCAGCCTTCTCGATGGCGACGACATCGCCGATCCGAATGTCCTTGCGGGCGATTTCCTCGCCGTTGTGCAACGTCGCGCGGGCGACGGTGGTTCCGCTGACCGGCACCGGCTCCAAAATAGCCACCGGAGTCAGAACGCCTGTGCGGCCAATCTGGATCTGGATATCCAAAAGGCGGGTTTCCGCGCGTTCGGCCTGGTATTTGTAAGCCATCGCCCAGCGGGGCGATTTGGAAGTTAGTCCCAGGCGGGCGCGTTGCGCAAAATCGTCCACCTTGACCACCGCGCCGTCCGTCTCGTACTCGAAATCGTGCCGCACGGCGTCGAGTTCGCGGATGGCGGCGATGATGCTGTCGGCGGTGTTGGCGTTCCAGAGGCGTTCGCTGGTTTTCAGGCCGCTGGCAGCGAGCAGCCTGAACATCTCGCTTTGGGAGTGGAGTTCCGACGCGCCACCTTCCATCAACCCGAAACTGTGGGCGACGAACGCCAGCGGACGCTTGGCGACCACTGCCGGGTCGAGTTGTTTGAGCGAACCGGCGGCAGCGTTGCGCGGATTGGCGAACAGCGGCAACCCGGCGTCGGCTCGCGTCTGGTTGAGTTTGGCGAATCCGCTCTTGGGCAGATAAACTTCGCCGCGCACCTCCAACCGCTCCGGGGCGTGTCCCTTCAGATGCTGCGGGATCGTGCGGATCGTGCGGGCGTTCTGCGTGATGTCGTCGCCCTGCACGCCGTCGCCGCGCGTGGCAGCGTATTGCAGCGCGCCGTTTTCATAGAAGAGCGAAACGGCGACGCCGTCGACTTTTGGCTCGATGACCACCGGCACATCGCGTCCCGGCAGCGCTTTTTGCACGCGCCGGTAAAATTCCGCCACTTCGTCTTCGGAGTATGTGTTGTCCAGGCTGAGCATGGGCACGCGATGGCGAATTTGCGTGAATTCCGCCAGCGGCGTTCCGCCGACCCGCTGGGTCGGGGAATTCGGAGTAAGCAGCTCTGGATACAAGGTTTCGAGGTCCGACAACTCGCGGTAGAGGGCATCATATTCCTGGTCGGTGATGATGGGTGCGGCTTCCTGATAATACCGGTGGTTATGCTCGGCGATTTCGGAGCGCAAGGCGTTGATGCGTTCCTGAGCTTGGTCGGGAGGAAGGTCGGAAGGCGGCATGGGAAAAGGTGGAAGAATGAGGTGGCTGGTGTCAGCGTAACCCTAGGTATAGGCGAGAGCCAACCGGCAACTTTCCGCCGACTGCCACGGAGACGAAAAGGTGCAAACGCCATCGCCCGATTGCACAGACTGGCCAAAACTAACCACGCCTGTGAGCACTGGTTGAGCCGGGCACCTCCAAACTTCTAATAAAAATTTATATTTGTATAACCTGCTGAAAAATAGTAGTTTGTATTCATAAAATGAATGTGTGTTGCTCGCTGGCACCAGCAGGGAAGTGGGCACCAGACTGCGTGGCACAGTGGGTGCTAAGACCATAGGTGTTCGTGAATAACGAACGGGGGAAACATCCAAAGGGCAGCTTGGTCGGAGGGTAGAGCGTTGGAAATCCGGGGGGAATTTTCAACTGGGCCGGCCAAGCTGTTTTTCTTTCAGAGGGATAGCCAGCGTGAACAAGGGTTGGGCGAAGAAGAGGGGACTTCTTCAGGGTGTTTACGCTGGCTTCCTGGTAGGGCGTGAAGGGTACGAAGGGACGCCTGCCAGGATAGGGTAATCAGCCCGCGTCTTGGTGCAGGAGAGGCTTGAATTCTGAGAGCAACCGCTGCTTGACGATTCAGAGACTCAAACGAATCTGCGGCTCAGATTTCCTTTTCCAGCCGTTCGCTGAGCCACTGCTTGACCATGCTCTGGTAATTGAGATACCGGGAGCGGGCCAGTCGCTTGATACGTGCCAGCATGCGGGGATCGAACCGCAAGGTAACGGTCGTCGATTCGCGTGTGTCCGCCTTGAGGATAGCCGTGTTCATCAGCCGCGAGTCGATCCGGGTCTGTGACCAGAACTCGGCCTCGTCCTCTTCGCTCTCGAACACCGGGACCTCCGACCAGAGGGTGATCACACGGATGGTTTTCGACGGCGTTTCTTCGTCCATGAATTTGGCGGCGGTTGCGGGTTGCTTCTCCTGTCTCGATCAAAGGACAAACTCCGAATTTTTACGCTCGTAAAAAGTCGTCTCTTCGCCGGTCATATCGCGCGCCAGGATGACGCGGTAACGCTTGCCATCCGTCCAAAAGACGCTGAAAATCGCGCGGTTATTTGTCGTGCGACCCAGATTGAAATAGCGTGCTTCCCCGCTCGAAGATGGAATCTCTGGCAAAAGCCGAATACTGAAAGGGTCCTCGAAAGTTTCCTCGACCTCCCGGGGCGGGACTTTGCGCAGGTCGAAGGGCACTTCCAGCCAATCAAATTCCATAGATGGCAAGAGTTTACGAACGGGCTTTTTGAATCAACTCAATTTCGTAACCTTCGGGTGCATCGAGAAAAGCGATGATGCTACCGCTGCTGCTGTGGTGCGGGCCGTCGCTGAGAGGGTAACCCTTTTCGGCGGCCTCAGCGGCGAATTTCTCCAAGTCTTCTACCTCGAAGGCCAGGTGGGTCAGGTCCGGGCCGACCTGCACCGGGCCGCTCTCGTCGAACTTGCAAATCTCGATTTCTTCCTCGCTGCCCGGCGCCTTGAAAAACACCAGTTGCGATCCCCGGCCAGACGTGTGGCGCGAGGTTTCCTCTAGGCCCAGCACGTCTTTATAGAAACTGACCGTTTTTTCCAGGTCTTTCACGCGGTAACGGGTGTGCAGCAGTTTCTTGATCATCGCAGGGAAATGGTGTGTGTTTGGGAGCGGCAAGCGGTTCTGGGCGGACTCTACGGCGAAAACCGCGAAACCGGAAATTGAAAAAACGATGATCTACCTCGGCATCGACAGCGGGACGCAGGGCACGAAGTGCATCGCTCTCGACCTGGATGGCGGCACCGTGATCGCCTCGGCGCAGGAGAGTTACGATTTGATCCCGGGTTTGCCGCCCGGCCACATGGAACAACACCCGGAGACTTGGCTCGACGCGGCGGGCAACACCGTGCGCGGGTGTCTGGAAAAGCTCGGCGAGCGGCGAGGGGAGGTGCGCGCCATCGGGGTGAGCGGGCAGCAGCACGGACTCGTCGTGCTTAACGACGACAACGTGCCGGTGCGCCCGGCCAAGCTGTGGTGCGACACGTCCACCGTGCCGCAATGCGAGACGTTCGCCAACGCCCTCGGCGGGCAGGATGAGATCATCGCGCTAACCGGCAACGCCATGCTGCCCGGCTATACCGCCCCGAAAATCCTGTGGCTCAAACAAAACGAGCCGGGCAATTTCCGCGCGACGGAATCCATTCTTCTGCCGCACGATTACCTCAACTTCTGGCTGACCGGCGAAAAGCGCATGGAGTACGGCGACGCCTCGGGGACCGCGCTGCTGGATGTGCGCACGCGGGAATGGTGCGAACCGATCTTGAAATTTATCGACGGCGGCATCCGCGAAAAACTGCCGCCGGTGGAAAGCTCGCGCAAGCCGGTCGGTCTGCTGCGCGAAACCTTGCGGGCGGAGTGGGGTTTGCCGGCCAACGTACTGGTCAGCGCGGGCGGTGGCGACAACATGATGGGAGCCATCGGCACGGGCAACATCGCTCCGGGCGGCGCGGTGACGGCCAGCGTGGGCACCAGCGGCACATTGTATGGCTACAGCGCCGAGCCGGTGGTGGACGAGGAGGGCGAGGTGGCGGCTTTTTGCGACAGCACGGACGGTTGGCTGCCGCTGGTCTGCACGATGAACGTCACCGTGGCGACCGAGCAGGCGCGCGAGATGTTCGGCTGGGATCACGCGGCGATGGAAGCGGCGGTCCGCAACGCCGCACCCGGGGCGGGCGGACTACTGTTTTTGCCGTACCTCAACGGCGAGCGAACGCCGAACCTGCCGCGTGGCTCCGGGCTGATGCACGGCATGACCACGCGGAATCTCGATTCGGCAAATTTCGCGCGGGCGGTGATGGAGGGAGCCACGCTCGGGCTGGCCTACGGATTGAACCGTCTGCGCGGGCTGGGGATGCGGCCCACGGAAATCCGGCTGACGGGCGGCGGGAGCCAAAGCGCGGCGTGGCGGCAGATTTGCGCCAACGTGTTCGGGCTGCCGGTCTTCGGGCTCGAAACGAGCGAGGGCGCGGCTTTGGGCGCGGCGATACAAGCGGCGTGGACCCATCTGGCGGTCCAGGGTAAAACGGGTAAATTGCGCGATCTAGTCACGCGGCTGGTGCGTCCCGACGAAAAGACCCGGGCCGAACCGGAGACCGCTTACAAGCAGCTTTATGCCGACATGCTGCACAAGCAGACCGACATGACCCGCCGTTTGCACAGCGGGGGGTTTCTCTAGCGCATGAAATTCGTCCTCGCCGCGACGGGTGCCAGCGGTTCGATCTACATGCAGCGGCTCCTGGCGCGGCTGGACGCTCAGGAACACGAGATTCATTTGGTCCTGAGTTCGCACGCGCGGCAGGTGGCTGCGGCGGAGTTGCCGGACGGGCGGCTGGCGATTCCGGAGGGCGTGTATCTGCACGACGAACGCAGCATGTACGTGCCGTTCACCAGCGGTTCGACGCATTTCGATGCGATGGCGGTGGTCCCCTGTTCGATGGGAACCCTAGCAAGGGTTGCCGCTGGCACCAGCGACAACAATATCCTGCGCGCCGCCGACGTGTTCCTCAAGGAGCGACGCAAACTCATCCTCGTGCCGCGCGAAACGCCGTGGAATCTAATCCAGGCGCGCAACGTGGTCACGGTGATAGAAGCGGGTGCGTTAGTGCTGCCAGCGGTGCCGTCTTTCTACCACCAACCGGGGTCAGTAGATGAAGTGGTCGATACCGTGGTATTCCGCATTCTCGATCACCTGGGAATACCCGCGAAAGATACGCTGCGCTGGCAGGAAGAGCCGTCCAAAGATTGAGGTGTAGCCACGGCAGAACCATGCGCGCGTTCGCCCGAACTAACTAACCCAGCAGAGCCAAGATCGCGTCGCGGGTGGCTTTGATCGGCTCGGTCAGCGGTGCGCTCCCCTTGAGAATCGTGTCCGTGTCTTTCAAACCGTGGCCGGTCACCGTGCAGACGATGACGCCATCCGCGGGAAAATTTCGGATGGGGCAAGGGCCGCAAACTCCCGAGGCGGATTCTCCGTGGCCCGTGCACTTCAGCAAACCAGCTACGCCCGCCGCGCTGGCTGGTTCCACGAAGATACCCTCATTAGCAGCGAGCCAGCGTTGCGCGTGGAGGATTTCCTCGTCCGTCACGATGTCCACCGTGCCGCCGGATTCCTGTAACGCTGCCGTGGCCAGCGACCAGCTCGCCGGATTGCCGATGCGGATCGCGCTGGCCACCGTTTCCGGTTGTTCGACGATCCGACCATGAAACAGCGGGGCCGCCCCAGCCGCCTGGAATCCGGTCATGCGCGGCAGGCGGGTCGAGCGTCCCGACGCCCGAAACTCATTGTAGCCTTTCCAATAAGCCGAGATGTTCCCGGCATTACCCACCGGAAGAAAGTGGGCATCGGGCGCGTCGCCGAGATCCTCAATGATCTCGAACGCCGCCGTTTTCTGGCCCTCAAGCCGGTACGGGTTGATCGAGTTGACGACAGCGATTGGCGCGCCGGTATCCGCCACCTCGCGGACCATGCGTAGCGCGTCGTCGAAGTTGCCGTCGATAGTGACGCATTTCGCACCGTGGACCATTCCTTGCGCGAGTTTGCCCATGGCAATTTTTCCGGCGGGCAGCAGCACGTAGCAGGCAATTCCCGCGCGTGCTGCGTACGCCGCCGCCGAGGCCGAAGTGTTGCCGGTCGAGGCGCAAATGACCGCACGCGCCCCGGCTTCGACGGCCTTGGAAATGGCCATCGTCATGCCCCGGTCCTTGAAAGAGCCGGTGGGGTTGAGTCCCTCGTATTTCAGAAATACGCGGCATCCGCGTCCGACCAATGTGCTCAGGCGCGGCGAATAAATCAGCGGCGTCGAGCCTTCGTTGAGCGAGACGACCGGCGTGGCGTCGGTGACGGGCAAAAAGGCGCGCCACCGGGCGATGACGCCACGGTCATTGTAAAACGTGCGGTCCATGAAAGCGGGAGGAAAACGTTCCCATCGGAACGCGGCTCCCGCAAGTCGGCAAAACGAGAAACTGCTTACTTCGAATTGGACACTGGTTTTGCCGTTGCCTTGCTCACAGCAGGCACCGCTTTCTTCTTTGCTGGTGCCGCTGATTTCGGCTTCGGCGCGGCTTTAGTCGGTTTCACCATGGCGGTTTCGTCCCCGAGCAGAAGCTGCGCGTCGGGCGATTTCTTCACTTTTGACGCGGCAGGCTTCGGCTTTGCCTTGGTAGATTTGCCGGTCTTGACGGGCGGCTCCTCGGTTGCTTTCACCGCGAAGTCCACGATGGCAACACGCTGCCGGACGATGGCCTCCGCCTGCGTCCAGAAATAGTCGTGCATGTGTGAGGGATGCCCGGCTTTTTCGCTGAGCAGATAGGCCTCGATGCGGGTGAGTTCGTGAATGTCCGGTCCGTTTCCCTTCATGTGATCTACGATTTTACAGCTTTAACATCTCGTCCGGCGCGGAGAACGTGCTGGGACGTTCCCGGTGGAAGTCGCCGCCTGGCAGGGGGTTGGCGTGGAGGGTCGCCAACACGCTGCCGTGGGTTTTATCTCTTTGTTCGGCGCGCCGAGTCCAGCAAAAAATCAGGGCTGCACGGAATCCGGCGGGATCTTGACCGCGTGCACCATCAGGCGGTAGCTCGTTTCGCACAGGATCAAAACGAAGCTGATGACGAGCGTAACCGTCAGACAAATATCTTTGAGCGCTTCGACTTTGCTAAAGCTCAGCACCGTGAAACTCAGCAGCGCGGTGGATGCGGCTAACAGAATCGCCCGGTGCGTGCTATGCGGCAGTTCGCCCGGACTGCCCAGGAAAATGGAGTAATCGCTCGCTAGACAGAATCCCAGCAACAACGCCACGACATGCAGCAGCCCCAATGGCTGACCCAGAAATCCTAGCACCGCCACCGCCAGCAGGATGCTCACCGCCGGGACGACCATCATGAACAGTGCGCGCCGCCAGCCATAAACGAACGTGACCACCGCCGCGATAAAAGCCAGACCAATTCCCCCCCGGGTCAGCGCGGTGACCCGGTAACGCCGCAACGCGCCGTTGAGAGTTTCCACTTGGTCAATGGGCGCATTCGGCGCGGCCAACGTGCCGGTCGGCAATTTGTTGTACAGCGATTCGCTGACGCGCGTCGCCAGCCAGGCCGAGCCGGGTTGCTCGTCGTTCCAGAGGTTTTGCAAGGGCAGAGGCAGCACACCGCGCAAGCCCACGAGCAACCGGGTGGGGGTAGGCGGAACATAGCCAGCACTGGCGTCAGATGATTGCCAGTTTTTCCAATCCTCCCAGAACGGGGCGAAGGCATCGGCGTTGAAATCCTTTTCCAAGGCCGTGCGCAACCGGGCCGCAAAGTCATCGTGCGCACGGAAATACTCCGTGCAACGTGCCGCTTGCGGGGCGGTGGGCAGCAGCTTGCCCAGATTCACGAAACGGTTGTCCGCGCTGGTGGACGCGTCGGACAACGCTGCGTTGAATTGATCCAGGTTGGCAAACGCCGCGTCGAGATCCGGTCCGGAAGTCAGCACGATGCGCTGTTTTTTCGATTGGCCGAACAACCCGCGCAGAAAAGTTTGTTCCGTTTGCAAACGGGGCGACATCACGTCGAGCGAGCGCACGTCGTCGCTCCAGCGGACGCGCGCGCCCGCCACCAACCCGGCTGCCACGAGCAACGCGGCTAGAGCCACCAGCGGGAAGGGCGCGCGCAACGAAAGCCGCCGTCCTAAAACATCGTTTTCCTCGTCGCGTTGTTTCGCCCCGGCCTGCAACGCCGGAATCCACGGCAAATAGACGAAATCCAACGCCAACGCGAACATCAAACCCAACGCCACCGCCACGCCCATTTGTTGCAGCATGGGCAGGTTCGTCAGTGTCATGAACACGAAGCCGCCGACGCTCGTCAGGCACCCGGCGACCAGCGGAAACCGGATATCCCGCAGAGCGTGCGCCATGCCGCCCTCGGTTTGCCGCGCGTGGCTCAAAGTATAAATGCCGTAGTCGAGCGCCACACCGACGAGCACCGTGGTAAAAATGATCGTCATCAAATGCACCGTCTCGAACAACGCGAAACATACCACGAGCGACCAGACCGTGGCGGTCACGATGGGCAGCAATAGGTAGACAAAAACCGTCACTCGCCGGAACGCGATGAACAGCAGCAAACACGACAATGCCAGCGAAATGTTCGTCAATAAACCCACTTCGTGTTGCAGCCGCTCACGGGTTTCGGCGGCAAATTTATTGACGCCGGTGTAGTGCAGCGTGAGACCGGTGCCGCACTTGTCTTGCACCGTTTTCAACGCGCCGTCGATGGCGGTAAACACGGGCTTTTGTCCCGGTTCGGTGAGCGGAGACGCTTTGATTTCCGCCTGGATCAACGCGTAATGGACGCCGTCCGGCCCGGTAGCGGCGAGCGCGCCGCCGGCCACGTCGTTGGCGGTGGCGCGGTCCTCGTTGCCGAACGCGGTCAGCAACCCGGGGATGAGCAATAGCGGGTCGCTGGGGAGGTGTTCCTGGTAAGCCAGGGCGTCGGACGTGTTCTGGAAATCCTGCAAATCGGCGGCGGCGGCGGCGGCGAGCCATCCCGGGTCAGGGTCGGCAGGCGCGGACGCTCCTTTTTCTTTGCGCCAGCGTGCCAGCATCCCGTCGAACCACACCGGCAGACGCAACGCCAGCCGTCGGTCAAAAAACCATTGTTGCAGGCGGTCTTTTCCTTCGCTGGTCAATCCGGTAAACACCCCGCCGAACGCCGGGCTGCGCGCCAGTTCCGCGCCCATCGCGGCGGCGGCCTGCGTGGGCGGCTTGTCGGGGTGCGTTGGGTCGGAGAGCGAGAAAAGCAACGTGCGCCCGAATCGCCCCGACACCGTCTGGCGCGCGAGCTTGATCGTCGCGTCGAGTTGATCGCGCGGCAGCAGTTCGAGCACGTCGGTGCTCACCCGCCTGCTTGCGTGCTGCACACCGAACAGGATGCCTACCCCGACAACGAGCAACGCCAGTAACAGCAGCGTGGCGCGCCAGGGCGCGAGCGGATGAGGAGCGTCGAGCGCGGCGCGGGAGGAAGACGACATGACACCTCAACTCTCCCCGCGAAAATACGTCTGGATCACGTCGGCTGGATAGTTCGGGTTCCGTTCGACCTTGCCGAACTCCAGCGTGCGCGACTCCCCGTTCGGCAGTTGGTTTTCGAGCCGCTGGATGTCCCGCCCCCCGCCGCTGACGACGACCTTGCCGACGCGCTTGGCCAGGTTGGCGTCGTGTGGCACCAGCCCCATCTGCCAGACCTGCGCGCTGCCGGTAAAGTACACGTCGGCATAGGCAAAGAGCTTGTCCGCGTTGCCGCGCAGTAAATTGAGGTACAGGTCGGTCAGCGTGCCGAGTTCCGGGTGGTCGGCGACCATGACCTGACGTTCGTGGCCATCGGGCTGCCGTTCGATGAGGCCTTTGTCGTCCACGATGATGACGTGCGGCTTGGTGCTTTCGTACGACAAACTCAGGCCGTGGTCCTTGCTGGAACGCAGGGTCCCGTTCTGTCGCAACGGATTCTTGGAAATGGCGAAGGTGCGCGTTTCGGCAAACGACATGGACTCGGTCCGGTCATGGGCCAGCCGGTGAAAAGCTTTCCGCAACGTGAACGGCACCTTGGCGGGCTGGACCAGGTTCGCGGACTCGAACAGCGGAGCGGCGGTGGTCGCAGGCGACGGTGACGGTTGCTGCGCGTGGATGCTGGCCAGCGGCCCCGACAACGAGGCGCACGCGGCAAGCACGGCAGCGAGGACGATCTTGTTCATGACGGGATGAAAAGTGCGGGCATCCGCGCCTTGCCAAACGGCATCGCGCGGCAGACGAATCTACCCTTCCTGGCCAGGAATCAAGGCCGAAGCGTGAATCCCCGCGTCCGAACGAATCACCGCTTGAAGTTTGCCGCCCGCTTTCGGGGCAACCGTCAACTCGAGTACCGCGCCCGGCGGGATCGCTGTTTGGAACTTGATGTTGAGCAACTCGACCGCTTCTACCGGCCGCGCCAGAAAACGTTCCGCCGCCGCCAACATCCAGCCCAAGGCAACCACGCCCGGCAGAATGGGATGCCCGGGAAAATGTCCCTCGAAAAATGGCAGGTCTACGGGCACCTGAAACATCCAGCGGAGGCTTTCCGCATGCAAGGATTCGGACGACAGAACCGGGGACATTTCCCTGCTTCTATACACCACGTTGGAAAAACCGTCTCATCGCGGGCTACATTACAGAAATGAACACCTCAAAAAACATCCTCGTCACCGGCGCAAACAAGGGCATCGGCTACGAAATCTGCCGCCAGCTTGCCCGGGGAGGCGCGCGGGTGTTCCTCGGCGCGCGCGACGCCGGGCGTGGGGAGGCTGCCGTCGCGCAATTGAAAGCGGAAAACCTGGACGCCCATGTCGATTTGCTGCTGATCGACATGGCCAGCACCACGAGCATCGATCGGGCGGTCGCCGAACTTGGCATACACGTCCACTCGCTCGACGTGCTCGTCAACAATGCCGGTATCCTCGAAGACCGCGACGGCAGCATCCTCGAAACCGACCTCGGCCTGCTCCGGCGCACGCTCGAAACCAACACGCTCGGGCCGCTCTACTTGACGCAAAAACTTATCCCTCTGCTAGCTGCTGCCACCGGCGGCGCGCGAATCATCAACGTTTCCAGCGCGCTCGGTCAGCTTCACGACATGAGCGACGAGTATCCCGCCTACAGTATTTCCAAGGCGGCGCTCAACGCAGTCACCCTCCAGTTCGCCGATGCGCTCAAGTCGAAGAACATTGCCGTCAACACGATTAGCCCCGGCTGGGTACGCACGGACATGGGCGGGGAGGGGGCCAACCTTTCCGTGGAGGAAGGCGCGGACACCCCGGTCTGGCTGGCCACCGAAGCTCCGGCAAGCTTGACCGGCCAGTTTCTGCGTGCCCGGCAACCGATCCCTTGGTAAAAACTTGGCTTTTCGCTGCCATGAGTACCCCACACGTTCATCGCTACCAGACCCGCTGCACTTGGAGCGGATCGACGGGCGTCGGCTACGAACACTACCGGCGCGACCATGAGTTGACCGCCACCCCGGCAGCGGCAACCCTGGCACTATCGTCTGACCCGGCATTCCGGGGCGACCCCGCGCGGTTCAACCCGGAGCAACTGCTGGTGATGGCGGCCTCGTCCTGTCAGCTGCTCTCTTTCCTGGCGGTGGCGGCTCGCGCGCGGTTGGACATCCTGGCCTACGAAGACAACGCAGAAGGGATCATGCCCGAGGACAACAAGCCAGTGCGCCTCGTGGCGATTCGTCTCCGGCCCCGGATTACCTTGGCCATCGGTCCCGCCGACGAAAACCGGGTACGGCAACTGGTCGAACTGGCCCACCGCGAATGTTACATCGCCAACAGCCTCAAAACGCAGATCACCGTGGAGCCGGTGATCGAGTGGCGATCCTGACTGGAAACCTCAATTCGGCTTCCATGCCATTGCCAACACCGCCTCGACAGCTTCCTCTACGCCCACCGTTTTCATGCACCGCAAATCGAGCGGGCACTCCTTGAGGAAACATGGGCTGCACTCGACTTGATGCCGCAGGATGCGCACCCGGTCCGGCGGCGCGAGCGGACCTGTCAACACCGGGTCGGTCGAGCCGAAAATCGCCACGGTCGGCACCCCCAGCCACGCCGCCAGATGCATCGTGCCCGTGTCGTTGGTCAGCAACGCGTGGCAACCCCGCAGCGCAATGATCAACTCCGCGAGCGTCGTTTTGCCGATCAGATTTTCGCATCGGTCTCCCAATGCCTCCACGATGGGCGCGCCGAGCGGCAGGTCCTTCGTCACGCCGAAAAGCACCCACTCGCACGCGCGCTGACCAGCCACCCGTTTTGCCGCTTCGGCAAAACGCTCGGGCAGCCAGCGTTTCGTCGGTCCGTATTCCGCCCCGGGACACAGCCCCAGCCGCAGCCAGCCGCCTCGTTCCACGCCGGTCGTCGCGCCGCTGACGGGTTTTTCGCCGAAAGGGGCCACGTCCGCCGCGCCGATTTCCCGGGCCAGATGCGCGTAGCGTGCCGACTGGTGCGGACGTGCGGGCGCGGTGCGCAGAACGGTATCCAGTTCGACCCCGGCCAGCTTGAATGGGTCGGGCGGCTCGGCGATGACCTGACCGAGCAGCCAGCGTCGGCAATGCCCGGCGTACCCGACCCGGCGCGGCACTCCCGCCAACCAGACTTCCAACGCCGAGCGCAACGAACTCGGCAGCACCACGGCGGCATCGAACGGTCCGGCCCGCCGGATGACCGTCGCCACGCCCACGATTCCGGCTCCTCGGGGGATCGGCAGCACGTCCGCGACGCCCGGCGCCACGGCGAATAAATCCGCGAGTTTTTCCGGCGCCAGCACGGTGATCTTGGCGTCGGGCCGTCCCCGGGCGATGGCCTGGATGGCGGGGATCGTCATCACCGCGTCGCCGAGCCAGTTCGTCGAGCGCACGAGGATGCGAAACGGTTTCAGACTCTCGATCGGGACCTCCGGCGGCAGGACGACCCCACGCCGGTACGTCCCGAGCAAAAATTTGGGACGTGGCGTTTTCCAGCGGTTGTGAACCCAGAACCAATCCGCCGGGGTACGATTGATCTGCCGTTCCAAGACCTGATTGATACGCGCCGTCAACGCCTCCGTCGACGCGGGCGCTCCCGTCTCGTTCACGCGCGGCACCGGCGTTGAAATGACCACCCGCCAGCGCGCCGGTCCGTCGGTATGCACGGCTAACGGCACGAGTTCCGCCTCGGTGCGCAACGCCAGCAACGCGGCCAGCGGCGACGTGGAGGCCAGCCGCCCGAAGAACGGCGTCCACACCCCCCCGTCGCCCGCGTGCTGATCGACCAGCACGCCCAGCGCGCCGCCCGCCCGCAGAAATGCCGTCGGTGCGTTGAATCCGTTCTTGCGGTTGAAAAGCTGGACCTTGCTGCGCATCCGCTGGATGTGCCCTTCGATGAACCGGTTGCCGAGCGGCTGATACACCGTGCCCCACTCGTATTCCGGCAAGAACTGGCAAAGTTGGGCGAAAAGCTCCCAGTTGCCGATGTGGCTGATGATGAGCACCACCCCCTTGCCGCGATCCAACGCCGCCTGGATGATCTCCATCCCTTCGACGGTGGCAATCTCGCGCAAACGTTCCGGCCCGTAGCGCGCCGCCTTGATGCTCGCCAAAAGGTTCGCGCCGAGCGTGGTGAAGTGCGTTCGCGCCAGTTGGCGAACCTGCCGGGGAGTCAACGCGTCGCCATAGGCAACGGTCAGATTGGCGATCGCCAGCCGCCGGTAAGGCCAGCATACTCCGTAGCCGAGCCATCCCAGGGCTTGTCCTAGCCGGTACGCCACCCTCATTGGCAGCACGCCGATTAACGCGGTGAAGGCCCGGTAAACGAGATAAACGAGGTAGTCCATGCGTGGCGCTAACGGCGGGCGGACCGGCGGATGCCCGCCCTATTTCCGGTACATCTCACGGATCGGGTGCTCGTCGAGCACGTTGCCCTGCACGCCGCCGAGACGGTTGCCGTCGTAGAGTTGAATGCCGACATAATAATACAGCGGGCAGATAGGCGTGCCCTCACTGATAAGCATTTCCTCCGCCCGGCGGAAAATGTCGAAGCGTTTTTGCGGGTCGAACTCCTTGCCCGCCTCCGCGATCAACTTGTCGTAGCGCGCATCCGACCAGCCGCAGCGATTGTTGCCTCCGCCCGTCACCCACATGTCCAGAAACGTGTTCGGATCGTCGTAATCGCCGATCCAGCTGGAGCGTGCCAGATCGTAATCCAGACTGCCCATCGTGTTGAGGTACACCTTGTTTTCCTGTGGACGCAGTCCCATCGACACGCCCAGTTCGTGCTCGAACATGTTCTTCAATTCGACGCCGATGTACTGGTTTTGCTCGCCGTTGTTGTAGAGAAACGCGAACGGCGGGAACCCGCGTCCACCGGGAAATCCGGCCTCGGCGAGCAGGCGTCGGGCGCGCTCGGGATCGTGGCCCAGACCGGGCTGCGGAGACTGGTAACCGGCGGTCCCCGGCGGCACGAACGAATCCGCCGGAATCTCCCCGGCCTTCGTGATCTTTTCGACCAGCAACCGTTTGTCCACCACCAGCGCAAACGCCTGCCGCACGCGCGGGTCGCTGAACGGCGCGCGCGTGCAGTTGAAACGGATGAAGAAACTTCCCAGAAACGGCGCGGAATGAAAATACGGCTTCCTGCGCAGGTCCGCGATGAGCATGACCGGCGTCAGCCCTTTGTCCATTAGCAGGTCGCACACGCCGTCCGCGAAGAAGTTGAGCGCCACGTTCGCCTGGCTGATCGGCAGGGCATCCACGGTGTTGAGTCGCACGTGGGTATGGTCCCAATAGCGCGGATTTTTGCGCAACCGCATCCGGTCGTTGAGCCGCCATTCCTCCATGGTGAAAGGACCGTTGCTGACGATGTGTTCGGGCTTGGTCCAGGCGTCGCCCCAGCGTTGGACCGTGAGCAGGTGAACTGGCAGAAAGACGCTCGTGCAACAGAGATCGAGAAAAAAGGGCGTGGGATGTTCCAACTCCACCCGCAGGGTCCGGTCGTCGAGCGCATGGACGCCGACCTGCGAGAAATCCGTGAAGTGCGCGCCGGGATCGTTGAACTTCTGCCCGTTCTTGAGGTAACAGAGCTGGTATGAATTGCGTGACGCCGTTGCGGGCGCGAGCGCGCGGTGCCACGCGTTGACAAAATCCCCGGCGGTCACGTGCTCACCGTTGGTCCAGAGAGCGTCAGCGCGCAGGTGGAAGGTGTATGCCGTGCCGTCGGACGAAACTTCCCAACGTTCGGCGACGCCGGGCTTCGGTTCGCCGCCCGCGTCAAACGTCGTCAACCCCTCGAACAACGCATAGGCGAGCCGCATGTCGAGTTGTGCGGTCATCAACGCCGGATCGAGCGTTTCGGCCTCGCCGCCGTTCGCAAAGACGAGGTCAGCCCGGGTGAGATTCCGTCCACATCCGATGGCTACCCACGGCAGGAGAAACGCGAACAGATAGACGGACAGCGTCGAAAATCGGCAACAAGGCCGGACTGAGGCGGCTTCGTCTTCTGCCTGCCCGACCGCCGTTTGCCGCGTGCCGTTCACTCCGCTTTGCGAACCGGTTACGGCGTGGGCGTCGTGGCGGGGACGGGGGCCACGCTGCCCGGGATGTCGCTCGGACTGGCAACGGGAGTGGGAGTCGGGGCAGCCTCGTCCACCGATTTTGTGCTCGGCGGCGTTTCGGCAGGCGCGGTCATCACCGTGGGTGCCGGGGTCGGCGTTGGCGCAACCGTGGCAGCAGGTTCAGGTGTGGACGGAGGCAGAACCGGGGCCGGTGTGGGCGTGGCTGAGGGGGACGGCGTGAGAATCACCGTGGCCGCCGGAACTTCCGGCGCCACGGGTGGGGCCGTCGTAGCCGGGGTAGGGACCACTGTCCCGGACGGAACGGCGGCCGGCGCGATGGCAGGTGCCGGACTGGTCATCGGGAGGGCCGGGACGGCAGGGGTCGCCGTCGAGACCGTTGGAACGACCACCGGGGCCGCGCTCGCGGGTAAAACAGGCGTGGGGCCAGGAGTCGCCTTCACCGCCGCTGCCGCCGCCCGCAGCTTCGCCGCGATGGCGCTCTTGCCGCTGTTCTGGTGGGCGTAGAGCACGGCCAGCGATACCGTCAGAAAGAAGAAGAGGCCCGCCATCCAAGTGGTAAAACGCACCAGCACGCTCGTCGCCGGACCGATGTACTGCTCCACCATGCCCGAGGCAAAGGCCGTGCCCAGTCCCTCGCTCCGGGGACGCTGCAACAGGACGACCAGGACCAGCAACAGCGACACAATGACGTGGATCGTCAGCAAAAAATCGATCAGGAAGTTGTACATGAGAGGCGGGCATCTTCGTGCAAGGCAAACCGCTTGTAAAGTGGGGGAAGACAGAAGGCAAAACGCCGAACTCCCCAAATGAAAACCGGTTGCCGCCGACGGGGGGCGGGCAACCGGCAACCGGCAAACGCCGACTGTCGCAAGGTCAGCGTAAAGTGGCCTGCGAGAGCTTGAAATCCACCACGCTGGTCGAAGCAGGCGGGTTCCGCTGGTTTTCGAGGTACCCGATGGCTTTGCGGGCGGATCGGCCCAGTTCCGTCGCCGCGCCGAACTCGCTGACCAACTGCTGGAGCACGCTGATCGCTTCAGGCCGGTGCGTCTCGGCCATCGCCTGAATCGCCGAGGTCCGCATCATCGAACTCAGTTGGGCCGCGCGCGCCCAGTCGGGCAGCATCTGCAAGGCCACGTCAGGATAATACCGCCCGATGCCGTACAGCGCGTAATGCCGGGTGCTCAGGTCGCCCTTCGACAATTCGTCGCGCCAGTAGGCCCACTCCTGCTCGTGGTTCAGGTTGTAATAATGCACGGCGGCGGCGTGGGCGAGGGGGTCGATCATCGCCTCGATCTTCAACTGCGGTTCCTGCGCGGCAACGAGGTTCATGCGCGGATAGCGCGCCTCCTTGAGCAAGGTGAACGCCGCCAGGATTTCGCCCGTGTTGACCTGGTACGCGGTCGAGACCACCGGCAGTGGCGTATCTCCTGAGAGCAGACTGAACTTGGCGAACAGACCCAGCGGCGCGTTTTCGGACAGCAACAGCACGGCGGTCTGGATCGCTTCGCGCGAGATTTCCGGGCTCTGGTCCACTTGGGCGAACAGCGGCGTCAGGTTTTGCAGCGTGTCGGGGCAGAGCCGGTAAGGCTGCTGGGTCAGCGTATTGGTCGAGTGGGTGGCAGCGCACGCCAGCCAGGCCGCCCGGGTGCTGCCCACCGGCAGATCGAGCGTCTGGCCGCGCGCGATCACCATCTGTTGCCGCAGGTCGGCGGTCTCGAAGATCAGCCCCGAACCGACCGTCAGCCGCAACGGCTTGTTGGAACGGTTGGCCAGCGTCGCCTTGATCTCGCTGTGGCCGTTGCCGACGTACTGCGCTTCGAGCCAGTGGCGGCCCAGCGCGTCGCTGAGCGAGACCTCCACCACGTCCGGCGCGGAAGCAACCTGCGCGGCAGAGGCCGGGGTCGCGCCCTCCTTCGCCGGGGTGGCAGCCGTCCGGGAAATGATCACCAGCACCAGTGGCAGGCTGGTGAGGGATAACGCACAAACGAACGGGACCTTCCAGGGTTTCAGATAGCGCATGAAGGTCCCAGGTAGCAGGTTGCTTGCCCGCGCCGGATCTTCCGTCGTCGTCAGTGACAACCCTTCCGGCGCGCGGTATGCTCTGAACCTTTCGATGAGCCGCTACCCGGACTTTGTTCAACGTCTTTTGCTGCACGAAGGCACGCTCGACGATCCGCTGCCGAAGGAGCCGACCGATTACGAACGGGTCATCCGCATCCGCGAGGCCGACGACGCCAGGATATTCGGTGGTGCCGAGTTGAAGCCCGCTGCCCCGGTGCCCCTGGTGCGCGCCGGGTTGTTCTACTTTCACAATGCCTTGGAAGACAGCCACAAGGAAGCGGCCAGAGGCCAGGGCGACATCGCCGCTTACTGGCACGGCATGGTTCACCGCCGCGAGGGAGATTTCGACAATGCTCGCTTCTGGATGCGCCGGGCCGGCGAGCAACCTGTTTTTCAGGAGATGCAGGGCCGAGCGAGCGACGCCTCGCCGCACATGAGCCGCCAAGCGAATTGGGACCCGTTCCTGTTCACGCACCTTTGCGAACAGTATAAGTACGGCGAAACCGAGTACAAAAAAGAGATCGGACATCTTCAGCGCGTGGAGTTTGCCGCGATGTTCGACTACGTCTGGCGTCAATGCGTCGCCATGGAAAATGGATCGGCGGTGCGCTGAACTCTGCGCCGATGGGGTTGGACGGCGTCTGCTGGCGGTGGTATCCTGCGGTCGTCACAATGAACATGACCTCGACCGCTCCAGCCGCCGAAATTAAATACAAGATCGGCAACGAACGGCTCGTCAAGGTGACCGACCCGGCGAGTGCCAAGCTGCGTTCGTTGCTCGAACGGCAGGGCCGTCCGCAGGGCGCGCTCCGTGTCGCGGTCATCGGCGGCGGATGCTCGGGTTTACAGTACAAGATGGACCTCGTTGACGGTCCGGCCAACCGGGACATCATGGTCGAGAGCGCACAGGTGCGCGTGGTGGTCGATCCGAAAAGCGCGCTGTTCGTCAGCGGGTCGTTGCTCGACTACAGCGACGATTTGCAGAAAGGCGGATTCAAGGTGACGAACCCGAACGCCGTGGCGCATTGCTCGTGCGGAGAGAGTTTCTCCGCCTGACACCGCCCGCATGGCCGACGATTTTTTTGCCTTGCTCGGCGAACCGCGCCGCCCGTGGCTTGATCCGGAAGAGGTAAAGGATAGGTTTCACGCGCTCAGCCGCGAGCAGCATCCCGATCAGCAGGCCGCCGGTTCTAACGCCGAAACGGACGCGGGTTTCGCCCGGCTCAACCAGGCGCATGCCACCTTGCGCGACCCCAAGGCGCGGCTGCGGCACTTGCTGGAACTCGAATATCCGCAGATCCGCTTATCCGGTCCCGCCAGTGTCCCCGCGACGCTGGCCGAACTCTTCGCGCCCATTCATGGCCTGGTGCAAACCACCGATGCCCTGCTGGCGAAGAAACTGGCGGCTCCATCTACCCTCGCCAAAGCCCTGCTGGCCCGGGAAGAATTTTTCCTCCGCGAACGGGCCGAGACGCGTCTCGAAGAACTGGAAGCGTTTCATGCCGCTGCCGTGTCGGAGTTGCAAGCTTTCGACGTGGCCTGGGACGCCCGTTTGCCTGATGCCGCTAGACGGTTGCACGACCTTTACCAACGTTTCGCCTACCTCTCGCGCTGGACCGACCAGCTCCGGGAACGTCTGTTCCAATTGGGGATGTGACGGCTGCCCATCTCATTCAAGCCGACTGTCGCCGGGCAGTGCGCACGTCCCCGCTCACTTCGGCAGCGAGACCTTCTGCGGTGTCCATGAAGGCGTCACACGCCTGAACACGCCGTTTTCAAACACGAGTGGATCGTACCCGGGCTGCTCCCAACCGGCATAACCGGCGGCCTCGGGCGGCTTGTGTTTCTGGCCGTAGTGCGCGCTGATCCACCATTTGCCGTCCGGCCCGATAAAGGGTTGTCCGTGGCCGACCTCGGTGAACGGCACTTCCGCCGCCTGCGTGTAAACCTTGTGGTGACTGCGGCAAGCCGACTCGCTCTGCGCGCCGTAAATCGGATTGTCCGGCGATTTGGTCCAGGGTCCATGCAGGTCCTTGGCCGTCGCATATCCTACCTCGTAGCCGCGTCCCCACGACGAATAAAAACAATAATAAGCATCCGCGATCTTCATGACCTGCGGCCCTTCGCGCCCGAGGCCCGGCCCCGTGTCCCAATCGTCCGGTAATCCCTCGCCGATGCAATCCCAAGGCTTGCCGATGACCTTGGCATGTTCGAGATCGACCTTCATGCAGGCCACGCCCGTCTCGAAAAGATAATCCTGCCCGTCAGTATCGGTGAAGAGGTCGCCGTCGTTGCCGGTGACCAGCGGCGCATCGGGCGTCAGCACGGTGTATGGCCCCGTGATTTTGTCGGCGACCGCTAGCCCGATGCCGCCTACGTGTTTGGCTTCGTTTTTGCAGTTGAAGGTGCAATAAAATTTGCGCCCTCCGGGTGTGTCCTTGGCATGAATTTCTGGCGCCCAGAAGTGGTCTTGATACCAAGACCCTTCGACGCGCGGGACCAGGATGCTTTCAAACTTCCACGTCTTCAGATCGGGCGAGGAATAGAGCGGCACACCTCTGGGGTTCCCCCTGGCCGCGTAGTCACTGGCAAAGAATGGTTTGCCGGTGCCGGTCATGTACCAAGTATCGCCTTCCTTGAGGATAAATGGATCGCGGAGTCCGTTCAAACCGCCGGGGGTGACGGGCAACGGATTTTGCCAGGTAAATTCGGTGGCGGGCGCGGCCAGGGGTGTCGGGTCGGCGGCGTGTAACGCAGCTGGGGTGATCATAAACAGACCTGCTGCGACGATGAGAAGGGTTTTGTCCACGGTTGGGGGAAAAAGAATCAACCGGCGTGCGCCAGTGACACTCCCTGCACACGCCGTAGTTGTACGTCGCCAACCCGCAGGTCGAGCGCACGTTCGACCACGGGTAGGAAACGGTCGCTGGAATCCGTCAGCGCCACTTGCAACGAGCCGGTTTGGCTGTCGGGCGCCGCGAGACCGGAGGCCGCGAGCAGATCACGCACCGCCAGCGCGCAGTTCTGGGCGGAATCAACCAGTCGGATCGCCGGACCCACCAGTCGGGCGATAGCATCATGCAACAGTGGGTAATGCGTGCAGCCGAGGATGAGCGTGTCGATCCCCGAATCGAGCAGCGGGCGCAGGTAGCGGGCGATGTGCTGGTCGGTGAGCGGGTCGTCGAGGAGACCTTCCTCGATCAGCGGCACGAACAAAGGGCATGCCACCGCCTTCACTTCCAGTGCCGGGTCCAGCGTCCGTAACGCGCGTTCGTAGGCGCCGCTGGAAATTGTCGCGTGGGTGCCGATGACGCCCACCCGCCCGCTGCTCGTCGCCGCGACCGCTGCCGCCGCCCCGGGCGCGATGACACCGACCACCGGCACCCGCAGCGCGTCCTGCAATCGGGGGAGTGCCAGCGCGGTAGCGGTGTTGCAGGCCACGACGATGGTTTTGGCTTCCTCCGCGAGCAGCAACCCGCTCAGCTCGAAACTGTAACGTCTCACGGTCGCGGCGCCTTTGTTGCCGTAGGGAATGCGGGCGTTGTCACCGAGATAAAAAATGTTCTCCGATGGGAGCAGCCGCCGCAAAGCATTGACCACCGTCAAGCCACCCACCCCGGAATCAAACACCCCGATGGGCTGCGCCCGGCGGGCAGACTCTTCCGCGAGCACTTCATCCACGGGGAGGCCCATGGCGAAATCTGCTGCCTCTTCGCTGTCAACCCGCGCGCTCAATGGCTCGATGGCGCGCTGTGCGGCACCACGACGGTCGGCCCGCCGCCCTGGATCGGATTGCTGATGATGTGCGCGGGGTCTACCGGTGCCGACGCACCGATGGTCGGGATCCCGTTTTGCATGCCGACCGACCCGGGCGTGATGCTCAGGGACGGATGCTGGCTGTTCGGCCCGGCCATGATGGGCGCCATGCTACCCACGTTGATGGCGCTCTGATAGTTCTGAATGGCCAGCGCAATCGCCTCGGCCTCGGCCTGCCGGTAGGCGGGCACGGCGATGCGCGCCGCTTCCGCCTGATTGCTGACGAAGCCCCCCTCCACCAGCACGGCGGGAATCGTCGCCAGACGCAGCACGCAGAACCGCGCCCGCTTGATCCCCCGGTCCACCATGGGCAACCGGCTGAGCAACGACGCATGCATCGCGGTAGCTAACGCCATGTTCTCGGGGTCCTCGGCGTTACCCGCGCATTGCATCAGCAGCGAGGCGGAAGGGCTGTCATCGCCCGTGGACGGCACGTAGCGCGGGGCCAGCGTGTACGTCTCGATCCCCGTGCCGAAGTCGCTGCCCGCGTTGAAGTGAATCGACACAAAAATGCCGTCGCGGAACCGGTTCGCAAACGCCGAGCGCTCTTCCAACGGGATGAACGTGTCGTCGGAGCGGGTCATTTGGACGTTGAGGCCACGCCGCTGGAGCAACGCGCGCAATCGCAGCCCCACGTCAAGCGCAAAATCCTTTTCGTTGCCGTAGATGCTGGTCGCGCCATGGTCGTACCCGCCGTGTCCGGGGTCAATGACGACGGTGCGGATCGCGCTCGCGCCCCGGATGCGGTTTGGGCGCAGGATCGGCTCGACGAGCTTGGTCAAATCCAGCCGGGAAAGCAGCACCTCGCCATCGTGTTCGACGAGGTCGGCGATCATGATGACCTTGATGCCGTTGATGATGAGTTCCTTCGAGCCGATGTCACCCTTGATCGTAGTGCCGGGCGCTTGCAGCACGACGGCTTTCCCCTGGGCTTGGCTGTATTGGAGATGGTAGAACTGCGCGACGTTGCGCAGCGTCAGGTATTCGCCGTTGCCGTACTTCACGACAGTCCAGGCATTGTCGGCGCGCGCCGAAGGGACCGCAACCATGCTCCAGCCCGCCAGCGCGAGGCACAGCGACAGGACGCTCAGCGAAAAAGGGCGGCGAGACATGGCAGGGTGAGACTGAGGACTCTGAAAACCGTTGACAAGCAAATTCCGTGCAAGTTCCGGGCCGTCAAAAGCTGAAAACATGGGCGGATCACCAAATGGGGTGGGTGCCCCCGTTGGAGACCTCTGGTCCTCCAAACGTTCAACTCTTCCCCGTTTAAAAATCGGTTTTCGCGGGTTCTCTGGTCGGCGTGGCGTACAGGGTTACGCCCTCGTTGCGCTCGTGGAAGTAGCGGAGTGACCAGTCGCTCGGGAACAGGAGCACGGGTTGTTTGTCGCCGTCGTCCGCGATGGCTGCGCCGGTCGGTAACTTCAGATCGGCAACCGCCTCGCTGGCGAAATCTTCCGGCAGCCAGCGGACCCGGTCCCAGGCCGCCGTTTCCAGCCGCGACTCCGCCCCGTATTCACTTTGCAGGCGGTACTGCACCACCTCGAACTGGAGCGGACCCACCGCCGCCAGCAACGGCACGTTGGCAACCGAATTGCGCAGGTGAAACACCTGGATGACGCCTTCCTGCAAAAGCTGATCCAGCCCCTGTCGGAACTGCTTGTACTTCGCGGTCTGCGGATTGCGCAGATACGCGAAACACTCCGGCGCGAACCGGGGAATCTCGTCGTAAATAAAACTGTCCTGGTCGCTGAGCGTGTCGCCGATCCCAAACGCATCGTGGCCGACGAGACCCACGATGTCGCCGGGGAACGCCTCGTCCACGATCTCGCGCTCCTGGGCAAAAAGCTTCTGCGGCGAGGAGAGCCGCACCTTTTTGCCGGTGCGCAGGTGGGTGACTACCATGTCGCGCTCGAACCGGCCCGAGCACACCCGCACGAACGCGATGCGGTCGCGGTGCCGGGGGTCCATGTTGGCCTGGATTTTGAAGACGAAGCCGGAAAACGTCTCGGCGTCCGGCGGCAGGAAGGCGGATTCGCCGTCGCCGTCGATGTCCAGCGGCGCGCCGCCGGGCAGGACGATGGCGGGACGCTTCTCCTCGCGTTCGCCTTCCCGCAACGGGCGGTGCAGGACCGTCCGGCCCGCCGGTGGCGCGGAATACTTCAGGAAACCGTCCAGCAGCAGTTGCACACCGAAATTGTTCGCCGCGCTGCCGAAAAACACCGGCGAAAGCTCGCCCCGCAGCACGGCGGCGGGATCGAATGCCGCTCCCGCCATCTCCAGCATTTCGATTTCCTCGCGCGTCTTGGCAAAGGTCGCGTCGTCGAGTCGCTCCCGGACCACCGGCGAATCCAGATCGCTGATTTCCAGCGGCGCGCGGTATGCCCCGCCCACCGTGCGCTCGAACAAATGCACCTGTTTCTCGAACCGGTCGAACACCCCGCGAAAGTCCGGCCCCAGTCCCAGCGGATAGTTCATCGGGCAGGTGGCCATGCCGAGCACGCTTTCCAGTTCGTCGAGCAGGTCGAGCGGTTCCCGCGCAGGCCGGTCGAGCTTGTTCATAAAGGTGAAGATCGGCACGCCCCGGCGTTTGCACACCTCGAACAGCTTGCGCGTCTGGGCTTCGATGCCCTTGCCCGCGTCGATGACCATGATCGCAGCGTCGACGGCGGTCAGCACGCGATATGTGTCCTCGGAAAAATCCTGGTGCCCCGGAGTATCGAGCAGGTTGACCCGGTAGCCCGAGTAATCGAATTGCAGCACGGTCGAGCTGACCGAGATGCCGCGCTGTTTTTCCAGTTCCATCCAGTCGCTCGTCGTGGCGCGCTGCTTGCGCCGGGCGGTGACGCTCCCGGCGAGCTGCACCGCGCCGCCGTAGAGCAGCAGCTTTTCGGTGAGCGTGGTCTTGCCTGCGTCCGGGTGGCTGATGATGGCGAAGGTCCGTCGGCGGGCGATTTCTTGGTCGAGGGAAGGGGTCACGGCAAGACCGCCAATAAAGCACGAAAACCGCGTGTCGTCTTTCATTTGCCCCAGCGGGCTGTGTCCGGATTGGGCTCAAGGTGGGTGGCGACCTCCGGGCGCCATCCACCACAGAACACGGTGTCCGCAGGCCGCGCTATTGAGACCTACCTTTCAGTCTCCGGGTCGGGGATGCGGTTGAAAGCGATCCGCATCGGCGTGTAATCCACCGCCCCGTGTGCCCCGGCGAAATACACGGTGTTCTTCCCCCCGGTCACGTTGAGATGATCCACCGCCTCCAGCAACGCCCGGCGACGGTCGTTTATCGCGTGCTCGAATAGCGACGGCACCGCGTTCGCCTCGTCGTTGAGTTCGAGAAAATTCACGCCCACCGCGAACGGCGTCGACCTGCGCCCCATCCGTCGCCTGGCCCACAAAATCTCCAGGGTCCGCAGCAATTCTAGCACGTCCTGCGTCGGATTGAACTTGATCTCGTCACTCCAGTTCGCCTGTCCGCCCACGTATTTGACGAAAATACTCATCCGGGCCGTGACGCACCCGGCGCGACGCAGCCGCATGGCGGCCTTTTGGGCTAGCCGGTGCAACACGCTGCGCGCGCCTTTTTCGGTGCGCAGTTCCGGCGGTAAGATATGACTGTGGCCGAGCGTGCGCTGCTCGGTCGGGTGGCGTTTGGTGGCTTCCAACCCATGCAACGCGTCGTAATAGAAGTTTCCCTCCACGCTGCCCCAGATGTCGTGCAGCCGCTGGCGGGAAGCCGCGCAAAGCTCGGCCACCGACTGAATAAAATTCGCCCGCAGGCGTTTTTCCATGTTTCCGCCGATACCGTAAAGGTCTCGCAGTTCCAGCGGATGCAGGATGTCCGGCAAGTCTTGCGGACGGATGACCACCAACCCGTCGGGCTTCCGCATGTCGGACGCGGTCTTGGCGAGAAACTTGTTTGGCGCGATGCCGATGGAACAGGTCAGAACCGGGCTGACCCGTTCAGCCAAGGCGAGCTTGATCTGGCGAGCCAGTTCGCGCGCGGGTTCTTCCTGCACCCACTCTCCCCAGAGCGTGCAATGCACCTCGTCGATGGATTCTTCGTGCGGGTCCAAGCCGCAATCGCGGATGACATTGTTCAGTGCCCGCTGGTACTTGATGTACGGTTCCGGGCGCGCTTCGACAACCAGCAGGTTCGGACAAAGCCGTCGCGCCTCGTGAACGGGTGTACCCGTCTTGATCCCGAAGGGTTTGGCTTCGCGGCTGGCAGCGATGCAGCAGGTCGTCTCGGCCATCAATGGGACGACCACTACCGGCCTACCGCGCAGTTCTGGCCGGTCCGCCTGTTCGCAGGACGCGAAGAACGAGTTGAAGTCGATGAACATCGTATTCAACTCGTTCTTCATATAAGTGATAAAATTTCATAAACGTGTAAAGGTCAAAGAACTTTACTTCTCCTTTGACCGTCGTAGACGGGCCGCTGGCTTTTCATGAGCCGCGGATTATCTTTCGAGTTCTTTTCGATGGACCCGATAATTTCCGAAATTCCGAAAGCCTACGAGCCTGCCGCCGTGGAAGCCAAATGGCAGGCTGCTTGGTTGGATGCAGGCTGTTTCACCGCTGATCCCAAACGTGTCTCCGCCGCGCACCCGGCGTTTTCCATCGTGATCCCCCCGCCGAACATTACCGGTGTATTGACCCTCGGCCACGTTCTCAACAACACGATCCAGGATATCCTGGCCCGGCGGGCGCGACAGACCGGCCACGAGGTCCTCTGGTTGCCCGGCACGGACCACGCTGGACTGGCCACCCAGAGCGCCGTCGAAAAAGCCCTGCGCAAAAACGAAAAGCTCACCCGGCACGATCTGGGCCGGGAGGAATTCCTGCGCCGGACCTGGGAATGGCGCGACATCCACGGCAACATCATCATCGACCAGTTGAAAAAACTGGGCTGTTCGTGTGATTGGTCGCGCCAACGGTTTACCCTCGACGCCGATTACGCGGCGGCGGTGGAACGGGTGTTCATCGACCTGCACGCCAAAGGCTACATTTACCGGGGCAAGCGCATGGTGAATTGGGACCCGGCGGCGCAAACGGCGCTTTCGGACGAGGAAGTGATTCCCCGCGCCCAGAAGAGCGCGCTCTATTACGTCAAATACGAGGTGGCCGGTGAGCCGGGCCGATTTCTGGAAGTAGCCACGACCCGCCCGGAAACCATCATGGCTGACTTGGCCGTGGCCGTGAACCCGGCGGACGGGCGCTATCAGGACCTCGTCGGCAAAACCGTGTGGCGTCCGTTTCCCCGCGCGGAGATTCCCGTTATCGCCGACGCGGCGGTGGACCTCGCCTTCGGTACTGGCGCGCTCAAGATCACGCCCGCTCACGACAAACTCGATTTCGAGATCGGCCAGCGGCACGGCCTCGGGGTGTTGGATGCGCTCCATCCCAATGGCACGATCAACGCGCCGGACGTGCCGCTTCTCAACGGCCTGGACCGTTTCGCCGCGCGTAAAAAGGCGGCGGAAATGCTCACGGAAATGGGTCTGCTCTCTAGGGAGGAGGCGTACGAGAATAACGTCGGTTTCAGCGAACGCTCCGAGGTGCCCGTCGAGCCGCGCCTGAGCGAACAGTGGTTCCTGCGCTACCCGAAAACCGCCGGAGCCCTCGCCGTGGTGCGCGACGGGTTGATCCGCTTTTTCCCACAACATTGGGAAAAGGTGTACGCGCAGTGGCTGGAGAACATCCAGGATTGGTGCATCAGCCGACAGGTATGGTGGGGGCACCGCGTCCCGGCGTGGTACGGACCGGGCGGCGAGATCCGCGTGCAGGCTGGTTCGCCCGGCGAAGGATGGACACAGGACCCCGACACGCTGGACACCTGGTTCTCCTCCTGGCTGTGGGCCTACGAGACGATGGACCCAGAAACCCGGGCCAAGTTTTACCCGACCGACGTACTCGTCACCGGGCCGGACATTATTTTCTTCTGGGTAGCGCGCATGATCATCGCCGGACTGGAATTCAAGCCGGGCCGCACCGAAGCCGACGCAGATAACATCCCCTTCCGCAACGTCTACTTCACCGGCCTGATTCGCGACAGCAAAGGCAAGAAGATGAGCAAATCGCTCGGCAACTCGCCTGACGTGCTCGACCTGATCGCCCGGTTTGGCGCGGACGGCGTGCGTTTCGGCCTGCTGCGGATCGCGCCGCAGGGACAGGACATTCGCTTCGACGAAAAGCAGGTGGAAGAGGGGCGCAACTTCGCCAACAAAATTTGGAATGCCGCACGCTTCTACCAGATGCAAGAGCCTGCGCTGCCCTTCGGCACGCGGATCAGCTATCGGCCCGCGCCCTACGTGCTCGACATCGAAAGCAAGCTGCGCGACACGCAGATCGCCGTCGAGGCTGCCTATAAGGAATTTCGGTTCAGCGAGGCCGCACAACGGCTCTACGAGTTCTTCTGGAACGATTATTGTGACTGGTTCGTGGAAGCGGCGAAGGCGGACATTGTCGGCGTGGAGAGCGTGCAGCCCGGCCAGCGCGTGACCGAACGCGGCTTGGCCAAGCATGTGGCCCTGTTCACGATGTATCGGGTGCTGACAGAGTTTTTGGCGTTGCTGCACCCATTCATGCCGCATCTCACGGAAGAACTTTCCGTCCGGTTGAGTTTCCCGCCGCGTCCCGCCGTGACCTTGGAGCTGGCTTCCGTGCCGCCGGAACTGCCGCATGATGTTCCCCTGCCCGTCACCGAGGAACCGGAAACGTCCAAGCCGCTGCGCAAGTCGCAATTCCTGCTTTACCGCCGCCTGGGTGGACCGCTGAGCCTTTCCGGCACGCCGGAGGAAGTCGCCGAAGCGCGGTTCGCCACGAAAGACTTGTACGATGCCGTCAGCGCCGCGCGCAATCTGCGGGCGGAATATGGCGTCGCCACGAACAAGCCAGCCAAATTCATCCTGCGGCTGCGCGACGAGTTGCTCGAAGACGCCGCTACGCTGGCGAACACCGTGCGCGCGCTCACCCGGATGATCAACGCCGAGGAACTCGCGCTGAACCCGGATTACGACGCGCCGCGTGGCACGCCCTCGGCGCGCACGCCGCTGGGCGATCTGTTCATGCCGCTGGCAGGTCTGGTCGATCTGGACGCCGAGCGGGCGCGTCTCGAAAAGGAAATCGCCAAGGCCGACGCCGATCTGCAACTCGCGCTCAAAAAATTGGGCAGCGAGCAGTTCGTCAACCACGCGCCACCCGCCGTGGTCGCCGAGCATCGCCAGCGGCAGGTCGATGGAGAAGCGAAATTGGCCAAACTGCGCGGTATGCTGGGGGCGTTGGACTAGGCTCAGCGTTTCGTCGGCTTGTCCGCCAGCGGCGAGACCGGCGAGGCCAGGATTTCCGTCCACAGGTGATGCCAGGTCGCCCAGTCGTGGAAACCGAACGTTCGGAACACCCGTTCCGGCGGTAGGTTGGCGTCGAGGAGCCGGTGGCCGTAGGCGAAGCGGTCATGGGTCCCGTAGCCGAGCACGAGCGGCAGGTGGCCCGGCTGACCGTAATGGCCTGCCCGGATGGCGAGCCACAGTTGCCGCTGGAAATCGTCGCTGGCCAACGGCTGCCGGGGTTGCCAGCGTTCCAGTCCCCCGGCAGCCTCGATCTCCGCGACGATGTTCTTTTCGCCCAGGAACGGCGCGAGGGCTACGATGCCGCTGATCTCCCCGGGGTAATCGTGGTCGTAGAAAATCGCGCCCAAGCCGCCCATCGAAACTCCCACCAGCCAGATGCGCCGGTAGCCAACCGCCCGTGCGGGGGCGATGATGTCGTCGTGCAACCGCCGGGTGGCGCTGCGTTGCTCATAATAGGGAAGAGTCAGGTCCACGGTCACGGCATCCGCCGTCCCTGGGGGATTTGCGTGGTCGAGCGCGCTGAGAAAACCTTGCCGGGAGAAATCCTTGCCGGTGGTTCCCCGGCCCGGCAGGAACACCAGCAAAGTCTTGGCGTGCGCGGACACAGCGGGAGATCGTTCGTAGCGAGTGGAGCGAACCGGCACGCGTGGCGGTTGGCGGTCGGGAGACGCGCAGCCGGTCAGGAACAACGTCAGGACGACTAGCAAAGCCGGGGCGCGAGAGATGCGAAGGATGATCACCATCCATGATCGTGCATGACGAGCCGGACGCATCTGCGGACTTTCCATCGGCGTAATGCCTGAGTACCTTTCCTGCTGCGGGATGGAAACGTGGTCGCGTGCTTGCCTGTCGGGTTCCGGGCGGCTAGCGTGCCACCTGCTGCCAGCCGCATCGACTCCCCTTTTTGAAAACCGCATGGAAAGCTCCGTTGAGTTGAGGGAAAACCTCAAAAAATTGATCGTTGACCGTCTGAATCTCATCGACGTGACCCCCGAAGACATCGGCGACGACATGCCGCTCTTCAAGACCGGCTTGGGACTGGATTCCATCGACGCGCTGGAACTCACGCTCAACGTGGAAAAGGAATACGGCGTCAAGGTAGCAAACAGCGAGCAGGCGCTCCAGGCGTTTCAAAGCGTGGCGACGCTGGCGAGCTTCATCGAAGCCCGACGGCAACCCGTCGTTTGAGCGGGGTCGAAAATGCTTTTTGCCGGTTGATTATCAAAGGGCGCGTCCGCTAGTTTACCCGACTCCGATGATTGCCAGCCTCTCGGCTTCACCCGTGGTTCAACCAACGCCGACGGCGGCAGCCGTCCCGCGCCGGGTAAACCCTCTGGCGGTTGCGCTGACGGCGATTGATTGCCTGACGCCGTTTGGCAACGCCCGGGCAACGACCGATGCGCTTTTGCGCGGCGAGAGTGCGCTCCGCTGCCAGCCGGTGCTCGGCTGCGATGGTGGCGACCTGGTGCCGCTGGCCCTGTGCAACGATTGGCAACCGGCGGATGGCGATGAGCCGCGTTGGGCGCAGCCGTTTTTTGCGATGCTCGCCGGGGTGCCGGATCGCCCCTGGGGGACGGAGCGTTTTCCGATCTTCATCGTCAGCAGCAATTTCGGCATCGACAGCATGTATGCCCACCATCGCCACCCGCGCGCGCAAGGGCAGCTCCCGTTCATCCTGCCCCAGCGACTGACGGCATGGATTCGCCAGCGGCAGGGTTGGGGGCCGAACGTGACACATTATTCGCACGCCTGCGTGTCGGCGAATTTGGGGCTGCTGTACGCTTCTCGGCAGGTGACGGCGGGGCTGGCGGAAGAAGCTCTCGTGGTGTCCTACGATTTTCTGAGTCCGTTCGTGACGGGAGGATTTCACGCCATGAAAATCTTGCTGCCGGGGGTGATGCCCGCACCCTACGGCGACCGCGAGTTCGGCGCGATTGGACTGGGAGACGGCGCGGCGTTTGCGGTCGTGTCGCCTGCCGGGGCGGGGGGCGGGGAGTTCCAACTGGCGGCGCAGGCGGGCTGCAACGAGATGTACCATTTCACCGGGAACCATCCCGAGGGCGTCGGCATGAGCGAACTCGGGCGGCGGATGCAGGCGGCGGCGGGCGACAGGCCGGTGTGGATCAAAGGGCACGGGACAGGCACCATTGAGGCGGGACGGCTCGAAGCCCGGCACATGGCCGCGCTGTTCCCGGAGTCGCCGCTCGTCGGCTGGAAGGGCGGGCTGGGTCACACGCTGGGCAGTTGTGGGTTGGTGGAGCTTGCGCTGGCGGTAGAGAGCATCCGGCAAGGACGTGTGCCCGGCACGGTGGGAACAGCAGGGGCGTGTTATTCCGAGCAGGTGGCGACGGCTCCGTTCGATCTGGCGCGTTTCGGCGGGGTCGTGCTCAACGCGTATGCTTTCGGCGGCGCGCATTACGCCTGTCTGCTCAGTCATGATTAGGCGCTACGTCATGCGCGCGGCGGCCCAGGGGCCGTTTGAAGGGGAAGTTCCCGCCGAATTGTTGCGAGGATGGGCGCGCAATTTTCTGCCCAACGTTGCCCGGCGGATGACGCACCTGGGGCTGTTGCTGGGCGAGGTGATGCGGGGATTTCCCATCGCGCCGGAAGATGCCGTGATCTATGCGACGACGTTCGGCGAGACCGTTGCCACGGGTCGCTACCTAGAAAGCTTTCCGGCGGCCAGCCCGTTGTTTTTCCAGACCTCCATCCACCCGAGCGCCATCGAGCAGGTGCTCATCAACCGGGGTTGCCCGGTACGGGAATTGACCCCGCTGGCCGGGCAGCCGGACCTGAGCGCGCAGGCGGCGATGACCGCGCTGCTGACGCCCGGCGCGCGCGTGCTGCTCACGGGCGGCGAGGAGGTCGGCACCTGGCTGCGGCAGTTGGACGCGGCGTCAAACGTCGGGTTCGGTTTCGCGCTGGAGCTCAGCGACGCGCCGTCCGCCGACGCAGTAGGCGAGCTTTGCTGGAACGGAGCGAACGGAGAAACGCCGCGCGCGACCGGGCGGGCCGCGTCGTCCGCCGTGGAAGGCGACCTGCACGAGTTGTTCTCCGCCGTGCGCGAGCGGCGCGCGCTCCGGTGCGTCAGTCCGGCGGGAGGGGAGATCCAACTCTCGTGGTACGCAGTTTGACGTACCCAGGGCTTGCGCCGCTGGCCCGGCTTTGTTAGGGCTTGGGCTTTTCATGAAGATTTCTCTGTTTCGTCCTTTCCTCGCCCTTGGTCTGGCAGCGGTGGTTGCGGGCTGCGCCGCCGAACCGATGCCCCCCGGACTCTCTCCCATGGCACCCGCGCCCGTTGGTCTGGCGGCGAGCAAAACGGTGGAACTCACGATTTATCGACCGAGCAAGCTGTTCGGCTTCGGGTTGCGGCCCACCGTGCGGATGAACGGGCAGGATCTGGTGACGATTTCCAACGGCAAAAAGTTCCACGCGCGGCTCGCGCCGGGCCGTTACCTTTTCGACGTGGACGGGCACAAGTCGGGGGCCGAACTCGACGCGAAAGCAGGGGAGTCCTATTACTTTCTCGTGACGTTGGAGCCTGGTATTTTTGCGGGCAACGGGGTGTTGACGCTTGTCGCGCCGCAGCAGGGCACCTACGAGTCCCGGACGCTGGCGCCGGTGGACAAGGACAATATCGACACGCCATCATTTCGCTGAGTCGGGTCATTTACCGATGCGCGATTGAGTTTTCCGGCGATCTCGCCGATGATCCGCTGTAGCGAATGAATCAACTGAAGTTGTTCCTGTTGGTCGTCGTCTTCGTCGTGCTGCCCGTGGCTGTGGGTGGGTGGCGTGGCTTCACGCGCGCTCGGAAAGCCGGACAACCTTCGCCGGGCGACCGCAACCCGGGACCGGATGGCAGCTACACTTTGATCGGCTGGTCGCTCAAACACATGCCGGACTGGTTCAACCGGGCGGGCATGGACATCGGGACCTGGATCGCCTGGGGAACGCTGCCGCGCCAGCGGGGGTATTCGCGCCAGTATCTGCGGCTCGCTCTGGGGCGCGAACCAACCACGCGCGAGGTTTGGACACACATCCGCACCTACACGGAATACCTGATCCTGCGGCTGGGAATCTGCGAAGGAGAGGAACCCAAAGTGCGTTTCGCGGATGGCCACGGCGACGAGTTGCGCGCATGGCTGGCGCAGGATCGCGCCACTCTGTACGGGACGATGCATGTCGGGCATTCCGACCTCCTGGGATTTCTGCTGGGTAACCTGGGCGGGCGCGCGCACATGGTCCGCAAAAAAGTGGGCAACTCCGACGACATCGACCGACTAGCGAGCCGCTATGCCGGGAGCGTGTCGTTCATTTGGATCAACGATTGGTCTCGGCTCATCCTGGCGATGAACGACGCGCTGCGCTCGGGTTGTTCGCTGGCGATGCAGTGCGACCGTTTCGAGTATAGCTCCAAGCGGGAGGGGTTCGACTTCTTTGGCCAGCGGCTGCTGTTTCCGTTCACGATTTATCATCTGGCCATCATGCACGGGTTGCCGGTGACATTGTCTTACGCCGTCTCGGTGGAAGGCGAACCCAAGAGCATTGTCGTACACATGCCGCCGATGTTTCACCCGCGACCGGGACACGAGCACCGGGCGGAGAATTTCGCGGCGGCGCACGCGCACTTTCAGGGGTTCCTCGCCATGATCGAAGCGCAGTTGCGGCGCACGCCTTATCTGTGGTTCAATTTTACCCCGATGAACCCTCCCTGCACCGCCGGTGCCCTCGTATCCCGGGGCCGGACGCGCCTCCCGCCGCCGGGACATTCGGTGGCCGCCGGCGCGGGAGACCTTTCGTCGGTCGTCTGATCTGCCGCGATTCGTCGGCTTTTTGCATGAATCAGACCGATTTTCCGGGCGTGGGCGTGCCAGCGGCTGCTGCCGTCGAACCGCCGCGTGTGTCCCGCTCGCCGGTGGCGGCGGGCGCGGACGTGCTGCGCGCGGTCACCGGGTTTGCTTGTTACGGCGTTCTGGCGCTGCTCGTCATCGTGGTCTGCTGGGTCGTGGCGGTGCCGGTGCGCGGTGAGCGGCGCAAGCGGTGGTGCCAGCACGTGGTCCACGTTGGCGTCAAATGGTGGGAGGCAATCATGGAGGGGATCGGCGTCTTTCACGTCGACTTTCCCGAGATTGAGACGATCCGCGCATTGCGGGGGGCGATCATCGCCCCATCGCACCCGAGCCTGATTGACGCGCCGCACTTCCTGGCGCGTATGCCCCGGCTGACGTGCCTGATGAAGAAAAGCGTGCTGCAAAACCCGTTCATGGGCAGCTCGTCGCGGCTGGCGGGTTATCTGCCCAACGACCACGGGCGGGAGTTTATCCGGCTGGGCCGGGACGCGTTGCGCGCGGGGGACAACCTTCTCATTTTCCCGGAAGGCACCCGGACGGTCGCGCCGCCCGTCAACCCGTTCAAGAAGGGGTTTGCGCTCATGGCCAAGCTGGCAGACGCGCCGGTGCAAACGGTGTTCATCGAAATGTCGTATCTATACTTGGGCAAGCGGTGGACGCTAGGGCGCGTGCCGGTATTTCCCGTGCAGATCAAGATCCGGCTCGGGCGGCAGTTCCGCGCCGGAGCAGAGCAAAGCGCGCACGCGCTGGGCGAGGAGATTGAAGCGTATTTCCGCGACGCCATGGCAAACGAAACGCCGTGAACCGAACGCATGTCAGTGACCATCGAAACCGTCAGGACCATCGCTCTGGCGCTGCCCGGCGTGGAGGAAGGGATTTGCTACGGCACGCCCGCCTTTTACGTGCGGCGAAAAATGGTGGCGCGCCTGCGGGACGATCACGAGACGCTGGTGGTCGCTTTTTCCAAAGCGGAACGGGATGCCTTGATCGACCGGCACCCCGATGTCTTTTCGGTGACGGCTCACTACCGCAACTATGACAACGTGTTGCTGAATCTCCAGGCGGCAGATGAGGCGTTGCTCCGCCGGATGGTCGAAGGCGCGTGGCGTTTCAAGGCCCCGAAAAAACAGGTGTCTGCCTACCACGATGCTATGCGGGTAAAGGCGCAGGGTTAAGCAGCGTCCGGCGCAGAAGCCAGGGGATCGTCGTGCCCTGCACAAGAATCGAAAATGCGACCACGACATACGTCACCACGAGCAGCAGGTCGCGCTCATTGCCAGCGGGGAAAGAAAGCGCCATCGCCACGGACACCCCGCCGCGCAAGCCGCCCCAGACCAGCAGCAGAAAGCCGCCCCGGCCTTCCACGGGCCGTCCGAACATGCGAAACAGCGTGCCGGGTGCACCCACGCTGACGATCCGCGTCAGCAGCATGGCCGGGATCATCACCAAGGCGGCAAGAAAATAGCCGCCGTGCAGCTTGAGCGCGACCACTTGCAGGCCGATCACCGCGAAGAGCAGCGCGTTAAGAACTTCGTCGGCCAAGTCCCAGAAGGTGTCCAGATTTCGCCGGGTTTTGTCGCTCATGGCGAGCTGCCGCCCCGGGTTGCCGATGACGATGCCCGCGACGGCAATGGTCAACGGACCGCTGACGTGCAAGGCGAGCGCCAGCGCGTAACTGCCGGTGACCAGCGCGAGCGTCAGCAAGACCTCGATGCGGTAGTCGTCCATCGACTTGATGAGATGGAAGGCCACCCAGCCGAGCGCGAGACCCAGGGCGATCCCGCCGCCCGCCTCATGCAGGATCAGGACAAGCGCGCGTTGCCATTCCAGGTCGAGCACGGGTCCGGTCGCCAAGAGCGATTCGAGGAAGAACACGAAGGCGACGACGCCCACGCCGTCGTTGAGGAGAGACTCCCCGGCGATCTTGACTTCCAGGGCGGCGGGGGCGTGGGCGTTTTTCAGCAGGGAAAGCACGGCGATGGGGTCGGTTGGCGAGATCAACGCCCCGAAGATCAGGCAACAAAGGAAGGGGATCGGCATGGCTAACCAGCGGAAGACCCCGGCAGCGAATCCAGCGGCAAGAATGACGGAGAGCAGTGTGCTGATGAAGGCGAGGGAGAACACCCGCCAACGTTGTTCGCGCAGTTGGTGGAGGTCGATGTTCCGCGCCCCGGCGAAGAGCAGGAAACTGAGCACCCCGCCAAGCAGTGATTAGCTCAGGTTCACCTGCCGGAGCAAGGTTTCGAGGAAATCCTTGAAAGGAAGGCCGAAGAGACTGCCCACGATGAATCCGAGGGAAAGCAACAGCGAGACGAGCATGAGCGCCGCCGTGGTCGGCAAGCCGACGAAGCGGTGGTTCGCGTAGCTTGAGAGCGCGGCGAGAGTCAGGAGCAGCGCGAGGGCGGTGAACGGGGACATGCGGGTGGAGCTACACCACCTCGGGCCTAGTGGCGTGTGCAAAAAGGCTTGGCGGAGCCACGGCCCATGCGCGCTGTCCAAGATTTAGAAAGTGGAGGTATGGGGATTCGAACCCCAGACCTTCTCATTGCGAACGAGACGCTCTACCAACTGAGCTATACCCCCATTTCGTCGTGAGCGAGATCTTTCGGAACACGCAAATCGTCCTCTCACCGACAGCGTTCATTATGCCGACACGAAACCGCTGGCAAGTGAAAAGAACGTTCGGCGCGCACCATCCAGGCTTTCGTGCCCTGACAGGTCTGGACCCTAAGCCCTCCGGCAAGACGAAATTCCCGGTCCAATCGTCACAAAAAGAGCGGTCGCAAGTCGTCAAGCGTCTAAGGAATGTTGATCGCCTGAAGGTTTTCTTTGCAATTCGGACCGCGTCGCCGTTTTAATAGCGATTCTGCCACACCCCCCAAGGTCAATGCAGTGTTCTCCGCCGGATCGGTGGAGACGGACTCGCCGTCAGCATCAGCTTTGTCTCCCACCCCCTCATGAACTTACCTTCCTCCGACGCCTCCACGTCCGCGACCTTGTCAGCCTATGAAACCCAGACGCCGCTGACTGGCCGGTTGTTTTTCTGGGCAATCACATCCTCATTGGCCGGGTTCATCTTCGGTTTCGACACGGTAGTCATTTCGGGTGCCGAGGAAGCCATCCAGAAAGTCTGGCATCTCAGCAGCGGTCAGCATGGTTTCCTGCTGGGTGCGGCGCTATACGGCACGATCATCGGCTCGCTCGGCGGCGGCTGGCCTACGGATAAGCTTGGCCGACGCTTGACGTTGATCCTCCTGGGAGTCCTCTTTCTCGCCTCGGCGCTCGGCTGCGGTTTCGCGCCGAGTCCGGCGGTGTTCATCTTGGCGCGCTTTATCGGCGGACTCGGCATCGGCGTGTCTACCGTGGCTGCCCCGCTCTACATCTCGGAAATCAGCCCGGCCCTGCATCGAGGTTTTCTGACGGCCCTGTTCCAATTCAACATTGTCTTCGGCATCATCATCGCCCAAATCTCCAATCTGGCGCTGAATAATCACGGCGAGAACTCGTGGCGCTGGATGCTCGGCGTGGCGGCGGTTCCGTCGGTGATCTACCTGGTAATGTGCTTCGGATTGCCGGAAAGTCCCCGTTGGTTGCTGACGCGCAAAGGAGATCGTGCGGGAGGTTTGCGCGTGCTGGGGCTGATCAATCCGCAGGCTTCCGCGCAGGAGTTGGACGCGGAGGCGAACGCCATCACCACGGCGGCACAGGCGGATGCCGCGCAGAGTGCTTCGGGCTTCTTCTCTTGGCGCTTGCGTACGCCGATTATGATCGCCTTTCTGGTGGCCTTCTTTAACCAGCTTTCCGGCATCAACGCGGTGCTCTATTTCGCGCCTCGGATTCTCAAGATCACGGGTCAATTCAGCGAACACGCGGCTCTGGTGCAAAACATCGGTCTCGGGGTGACGAACCTGATCTTTACCTTTGTCGGCCTCGCGCTGATCGACCGGCTGGGCCGCAAGACACTGCTCATCATCGGCTCACTGGGATACATCACCTCGCTGGGCCTTTGTGCGTGGGCATTCTTCGGTGAGCATTTCGCCAACCTGACGTACTTCCTGTTTGCCTTCATCGCTTCGCACGCGGTCGGGCAAGGGACGGTCATCTGGGTGCTGATCTCGGAAATTTTCCCGAACCGCTTCCGGGCGGCGGGCACCGCGTTGGGCTGCGGCACGCATTGGGTCTTCGCGGCGCTCGTGACGACGTTGTTCCCTGTCGCCATCGACAAGCTGGACATCTCCAAGATGATCAACGGAGTCGAGACGGTGGTACACGCCCAGAATGCGGGCTACATCTTTGCGTTCTTTTGTTCGATGATGGTGCTCCAACTCATCTGGGCAATCATCCAGGTGCCGGAGACGAAGGGCGTGCCTCTGGACGATATTCAGCGCAAACTCGGGATCACTGGCCTGTAAAACGAAGCTGCCTGCCAAAACCGTCCCTTCGCCGGGGGAAGAATGCACATCCCTCTGAGGTGAAGGGGCCGCAGCGGTCGATCCTGTCGGTTGAAAGCTGGGGAGCGCCTACGGACAAGCGATGCCGTAAATAGTCGGTTTTCGGCCGCCCGGATTCAGGCTTGGGAGAAGGGCAATCGAGTGGCGACCCTAACAGTCGCGAGTTGGAACCAGATAACAGATTGGCTTCAAAGGGTCAATGCGCTGAGGACCGCAGCGTGAATCCATATTCTGCGCCGTTGATCAGACAAAAACCTCCCTGTCGGAGTCTCCCACGCGTGATTAGAACCTGGCCGCCATGCGCACCCGGCCAATGTGGCGGGCAGAAAATCGATGGAGCGTGTCGGCAGGGATATACTAAACAATGAATGATGAAGCCTCCCTTGGGTCACTTGCTGACCGCTGCCCACCTCGCATGATGCAGGAAGGCGAGTCTTCTAAAGCTTACGCCGCGTTTCAAGCATACGTTGATCTGGGCGATGCCCGAACCTTGCCAGATTTGGTAAAGAAATGGGATGGCAGCAAGAATTCTTTGTATTCTTGGGCAAATAAGTACCGCTGGCATGAGCGCATCGACGCGGCGACAGCCGAGGTCGCCGCCATCTACCGGCGTGAAACGGAAAAGAAGGCCGAGATGTCGCCGCCCGAATCGCCCGGCATCGGGTTGAAATCGCGGATTCGCAGTTCGAGATCATCATGCTTGCCCACTCCAAAGCCAAGGAGGTCTTAAAATTCGTCGTTGTGAAAGACATCACGACCAGCAAAGACGGCAAGACGATCATCATCAAGAGCAACCCAAACGTCCGTCTTGGCGACGCCATTCGCTTGTTAATTGGCGGCAATGTCGCCATGAATCAAGCCGACCAAATTCTCAACCCACGCAAGCCATTTCAGAAATGCGACGGGTCAAGGACTTCGCCCTCCGGTAGTCTCGAGAGCCCTGTTGTCGAACTCTGGCTCGACGGGGGCGACGGCATCCCAATGCCGCTTTCCCAAATGCCAGAGCCGGACCGACTAGAGCCTGATTTTCACCCCGAGGTTGATACTTAGGTGAGCATCTGGGGCTGATGGTTGCAACCCGGTAGATGCATGTGGCAAATTTGCCACATCGATGCAAATAATGCACAAAGGAGTCTGTAACAACAATGGATGCCGAGACGAAAATATTACAGAAATTGATCGAGGGTGGCGCGCTGATTGATGATACCCAAACGCATCTTCGTTTGCTCCCAATCCACGCCGAATTCGTGCAGCCAGCGCCGAACCAAGATCCGCCCGCTGCCGGCTGGTTGTACTGGGTCGACGCCGGTGCTGAGGATCAGCATCACACCCATTTCCGACCCTATGCTGTTGTCGAAGTTGTCCACGAAAGGGATTTGCGTCTGACTGATTCGACCGGCGACATCGTAGCCCTTGTGACCGCATTGGATGCTTGGTCATCGGAGCATGCTCGGGCGATGCGCGAGCGCCTCGCGTTCGCACGGGCCGATGTCTCGAGCACGCCAAGCCGGGATGGAGCATGGGCTGATTTCGTCGCGGATTGTCGGCCTAGACCAGAGGATGCCACGCTTTGAAACATTTCCTGGGTACCTTTAGGGTTTGAGCTGTTCTGCGAGGCGATTACGCCGTTGAATTACTCGTTGCTATCGCGGGCGACTGCCTTGCGGTGAGCTGATTTGGTCTCCATCCGCGGCTTCCTGACTACGAGGATTTGAACGACGCGACGGCCGAGCATTCAAGCTCGAGCGTGATGAAGATCTCGCTTTCCGGATCGAGAGAGGATAAAAAGGTCTGCTTGGGGTCGGGGGAAGGTGCCATAGTCGGCTCGGATTTTGATCTCTACGCGTTGCCATGAACTTGCACGATTTTGAAAGGCTGCTTGACCTACCGGCCGTCGGGCTAGTCCGTGCGCGCAACGCGGCCATGGTGCTAGGGTTCTTTCATCGAACGTTCAAGCAGCAGCTCCGCCTGAGCGTTGCGGCGGGCGAGATGCGCGGGATGTTGGAGAGCCATCTTGCCGAGCTGCGGCAAGAGCGACTATTCGCGGTTGAGAAAAGTGCCGCGGAGTATTTGGACGAATGGTGCGGCCCACGCTGCGGCTGGCTGAAGAAATACTATCCCGAAGCTGATGCCTCAGCCGAGGCAGTTTTCGAGCTGACGGCGGCAGCGGAGAAAGCCCTCTTGTGGCTGGAGTCGCTTCAGCGGGTGGAGTTCGTTGGGACGGAGTCCCGTCTTGAATTGATTTTCGAAGGAGTCGAGCAACTCCTCACGCTCTCGAACGGCGACACTGACGAGCGCCTGAAGCAACTCCGCGAACAGGAGAGCCGGATCGTTTCGGAGATCGCGCACATACAGTTGTCCGGCGAGATAGCGATGCTTTCGCCGGTCCAGATGAACGAGCGTTTTCATTGGCTGTTGGCGACGGCGCGCGAACTGTTGAGCGATTTTCGGCAGATCGAGGAGAACTTCAAATCCATCGCACGTGAGATTGCCGAGCAGCACACCCAGCCGAACGCCTCGCGCGGAGGCACCCTTAGTCATCTTCTCGATTCTTACGAGACACTGCACGGCACCACGCAGGGACAGAGCTTCTACGGATTCTGGAACCTCTTGCTGGCCCAAGAACGGCAGGAACGTTTTCGCGAAACTGTGGAACGTCTTTACTCGCTCGCATCCATCGAGCCCACACTGCGCGGGGACAGAACGCTCGGGCAACTCCTCGGCCGTCTGCTGCGCGAAGGGGAAAAGGTGGTCAAGTCCAACGAACGCATGGCAGCAAATCTCCGTCGCGTTCTCGAGACAGTCCGACTTGGCGAGCACCGCCGGATGCGGGAAACCATCCGCGAGATCCAGGCCGACGCTTTGCGCTCTAAAGACTCGCCGCCGGATCCCGACGATTTTTTCTTTCTGGAAGAACTGCCGCCGTTTTATGCTGCGATGAGCCGGGAACCATGGCAGCCGGGCGAGATCCTTTCTGCCACTGTGCCTGCGGAATTCGCCGATGATTCCGCGGACACGGAAGCCTTTCGACAGCTGCGTGAACTGCCGCATGTGCGGATCGCCCAGCTTCGCCGTAACGTCGAAAGCCTGCTGGCAAAACATGAGCGAGTATGGCTCGACGATGTGTTGAACGAGTTTCCGCCAAAGGAAGGCGTGCTGGAAGTGCTCGGTTACGTCGCCGTGGCGATGGAGGAACACCAGCACGTCGTCAGCGAGGATCAAACTCTCGCCTTTCAAACAGGTGCGGGTTCCGAATGGCAGGTGCCCGTGGTGCTATTTAGCCGGCCCACCCATGAGTAATACCGAATTTCCCGAGTTGTCCTTTGCCAAAGTCTGGTTGTTGCAAAAGCCGCTCTACCGTGAGGATGGCCCACTCTGGGACGTAGTGGTCGCCAATGAAGCCCAGGATGAACTCCGCCAGTTTTTCCACGAGATCGGACAGGAACTAGTTTGCGACCCGGCTGAAGGGTTCGCTTTTCTGCGGCAGATCCAACCGGAGGACGATACCCAGCGCGTCCCGCGTCTGGTCCGACGAAGCGCCCTGAGCTACGACGCGACCCTGCTGCTAGTGTGCCTGCGTGAGGAGTTTCTGCGTTTCGACACGAGCGCGGACGACTCTCGGAGACTTGTTCGCAGGCGGGAAGATCTGCGCGAGCTAGTCGGCGCGTTTTTGCGCGAGACAAACAATCAAGTTAAAGACGTCCGCTCCCTGGATCGGGCAATCGACCGGCTTGCCGAATTAGGTTTTCTTGGAAAGATGGATGGCGACCTCTTCGAGGTGATGCGCATCGTCAAGGCACGCATCGGTCCCGCCGAGTTGGAAACCATTCGAGACCGCCTACGCAGTCATGCAGACACCCGAACTTGATCCATCCCCTGATCCGAAGCAGGTCGTCCGCGCCGGCTGGCGTTTGCGTCGGCTGGAGATGCAAAATTGGGGAACCTTCCACTGGAAGATCCACCGCCTTGTGCCTGACTCGGGCTGGAGCCTCGTGGTCGGGCAGAACGGCAGTGGAAAATCGACCGCCATCGATGCCTTGCGCACCCTGCTTGTGCCGCCGCGCTTGCTGCGCCGCAGCTATAACGACGCCGCGGGAGAAAAACGTCCCGTGGACCGCACGCGATACAGCTATGTCAGGGGTGCGTGGAAGAGCCAGGCGACCGAAGTGGCCGCCCAGGGCAAACCAGAATACCTCCGCAGCGAGCGCGAACATTCAACCCTGCTTGCGGTCTTCGGCAACGAGAGTAAACAGACCGCTGTTACCATTGCTCAGATCCTTTATGTGGACGGCGACAACGTGGACGAAATTTTCCTCGTTGCAGTCGAAGATCGCAATATCCGCGATCATCTCTCGCAACTCGGCGCGGGCACTCCAGCCGAGTGGAAGCGCGATTTGAAAGGCAGGAAATGGGAGGTCAAAGACGGCTTCAGCGCGTATGCCGGGCGTTTCACTGGCCTCCTCGGCTTGACGGGCGATGGCGCTCTGGAGGTCTTTAACCAGGCAATCGGGGTCAAGGACGTCACCAGCATCAACGATTTTGTGCGCACCCACATGCTACAGTCGGTCGACGCACTGGAGTTCATCCATGAGACACTACAGCCCCACTACAAGGAACTCAACGAATGCTGGGACGCCATCCAGCGCGCAGAGAGTCAGATCGTGGCGCTCACCACAATCGCTACGGCGCACGAGCGCAAGGCGGCCGCCGAGTTGCGCATCGCCGAACTGACACGCTTACAACAAGCCGCGCCACTCTTCTATGTCACCCGCCACCTAGAGCTCTTGCAAGTCCAGGCCAGCGAGATCGCGGAGCACCTCCGGCGGTTGGAGGCCCGCTACCACGCTGCAAAGGCGGAACAGGAAGCGCTGGAAGAACGATGCACGAGCCTCGACCGGGCAATCCACGGAAGTGAGGCTGGCCGGGAACTCACTAGAATCGACGGGGAAATCCGACTCGCGAAGGGTCACTTGGAGCTCGTCGAACGGCGTCACTCCCCCTGGCGGACGCAGGTTGCGTTTCTTGGGTTGTCCACGCCGTCTAGCCCTGAGGCATTTGACGCGACCCGCTTGGTCGGCACTACCGCAAAGGCAAGCGACGAGGAGGCCCTCGTGGAGGCTGATGAGGCAGTGCTCGACGCACGGAGGGCACTCGATTTGGCGAAAGCGGAGGAAAAACAGATCCTCGCCGACCTGGAATTCGCGCGGACCCGGCGCGTGGCGATCCCAGCGGACTTCGTGCATCTGCGCGACGCGCTTTGCGACGACACGGGACTTGCGAACGACGCGCTGCCGTTCGCGGGCGAACTGATCGAGATAAAGCCCGCGTACAGCGAATGGACGGGCGCTATCGAGCGAGTCCTGCGCGGGTTCGCGATTTCGCTGCTGGTTCCTGAAACAGCCTATGACACGGCGGCACGTTGGATCAACGGCCGGCACCTCGGGTTACGGCTGCGGTTTCTGCGGGTACCGGAGCGCGGCACGGCAATCGGGAATATCTCGCTCCGCCCAGATCGCGTTGCGGCACGGCTCGATTACCGTACGGATCATCGCCTGCATGCGTGGGTCGCACTAGAGGTGGCGCGCTCTTCCCAACACGTGTGCTGCGAGGACGCCTCCCAGCTCTTGCGTTGCGACGCCGGCGTGACCCGGGAGGGCCTTGTCAAAGAGTCTGGCACCCGGCATGTGAAGGATGACCGGCATCGTGTGGACGATCCCCGGTACTGGGTCTTGGGATGGTCGGCGGAATGCAAGATTCGCAAGCTTCTGACGGACCTCGAAGATTGTCGAATACGCCGAAAATCCGATGAAGCCGCCGTTGTTACCGCCGCGCAAACCAAGACGCGCCTCGAAAAGCGCCTCAAAGCCCTTGAGGGCGTCTTGGCCGTCCTCTTGTTTGCCGAGGTCGACCGGGAGGGGGCACAGCAGGCGGTCTTCCGGCTCGAATCTGACCGCCGGCAACTGCTTGAAGCCGCGAACGAGATCAAGGAACTGGAACGTCAGCTCGCCGAGGCGAAGGAACAGAAGGCCGCCGCCGGTCAACGCTCGGAAGAAGCAATCGCCGCTTGGGGTGGGGCGGGCAAAGAGAAGGAGGCCAACGACAAGGCACAAGCGGGGGGTGCTGCCAGCCTCGCACCTTTCCCCGAGTTCGCCGCGGCCGAATACGCCATGGCCTTCACGGAATATGAGCAAGAGCAAACGCTGAACCTGGACAACATCAACAAGGTGGCCGGCGAGGTTGCCACGCGACTCAGAGGGCAAAGCAACCACCAAACTGGGATTGTTAACTCAGCCGACCGAGAGATGCTGCCGCTCATGAGTGAATTTTTGCGCGACTATCCCGAGTACAAAGGCGAGATGCAGAATCGCGTCGAGGATTCCGGGGAATTCGCCGCGCTTCGGATCCGCCTCGAGACCGACGAACTTCCCAAACACAAACTGCGCTTTCAAAAATTGATGGACGAGAGTCTCGTCGGCGGGATGGCGCAATTCAGTTCGCGCCTGAAGGGGCACGAGGACGACATTCGCCAGCGGATTGATCTCGTCAATGGCGCGCTCCGCCGCATCCCTTTCACCAACGAGAGCTACGTCCAAATCAAGCCTGCCGCGACCGCTAACCGAGAGATCGGCGAGTTCCGGGCTAACCGAGAGATCGGCGAGTTCCGGGCTCGACTCAAGGCCTGCTTTGAGGGCGGCCTCCACCCGTCAGCGGCCCAGCGCGAGGGCATCCTGAGGAACATTCGCGGGCTGATGGAGGACTTCCGGAGCAAGGAAGATTGGACACGGCGAGTCACGGACGCGCGCAACTGGGTCGAGTTCGGCGTGCGCGAACTTGCTGCGGACGACGGTCGCGAGCTCAATTTCCTAACCGGCTCCGGCGGTCGTTCCGGCGGGCAAAAGGCGAAGCTGGCGTTCACGATCCTTGCCTCGGCCATCGCGGCGCAGTACGGCTTGGCAGACGCGCCGGACAACCCGAACGCCTTCCGCCTAGTGGTGATCGACGAGGTGTTCGGCCACACCGACGAGGAGTATTCGCGGCAGGCGCTCGACCTTTTCAAAAATCTCGGTCTGCAATTGATCGTGGTGAACCCCTTCGATGCCAAGGCGCGGATCGTCGAGGATTATGTGGACACATTCCACCTGACGGCCAACCCCGAGCGCAACAACTCGCGAATCAGCCGGGCGAGCCGGGCCGAGTACAAGGCCGCCTGGAACGACACGGAAGCTGCGGCATGATGACGCCAGAGGACATCCGCGATTGGGCCGGCAAACGTCACTCCGACTATTTGCGAGCGATCTCGGCGGGCGAAAGTTTTTTCCCGAAGGAGGTGCGTTTCGGACGGCCATCGCCGACGGAAGATTTCGGAAAATTGAAGGCGGGTTGCGACGCGCTCGCGGTGGGTGCTCCTCGCGTAGGCTACCAAATCGAATGGGAAGAGCGAAATACCGCGCGGTGGGGACGGCAACGGTTTCCGTTGCGGGTGTGGTTCGAGGATGAGGCGGGATTCGTAGCGGCCACAGGGAAAAAGGCGGAACTCGCCCGGTTGCGCGCGTGTCTGGCGTTGACGCGTGAGCAATGTTCGCCGCTCGAGGAATGGGCGCGGCGTCATCCAGGCCGCGTAGTGGAAGCCAGCGAGGATTGGCCGAAGGTGTTGAGGGTTTGCGGCTACTTCCTCGCAAATCCGCGTCCCGGACTTTACGCGCGCCAATTACCGGCCGGAGTGCCAACGAAATTCATCGACGAGCACCGCGACCTGCTGCGTCCGATTCTGGATTTCCTTCTCGGGGACCGGGTCAATCAACACGGGCACACTTTTAACGAACGTTTCCACCTCTTGGAGGATGAGCCGCATGTGCGGCTGCGGTTTCTGGATGAGGCGCTGCGGATTGCCACTGGGCATCCCGTCGCGGATGCGACGCTGCCGGTCGGAGCGTTTCGGCAATTGACGCTCCGCCCAACCACAGCCGTAGTTGTGGAAAACAAGATGTGCTTCCTGACACTCCCTCCGTTGCCGAAGACTGTCGCGTTACTCGGCAACGGCAAGGCGGCTACCCTGCTGCACGATGTCGGCTGGCTGCGTTCGTGCCGTCTCATGTACTGGGGGCGACATGGACGACACTGGCTACAACATCCTGTCGAATCTTCGCGAAGAATATCCAAAAACCGAGAGTCTGCTCATGGACTTATGCGCTTGGCACGCGCACTGCGGTTTGGCACACGCGGGGAACCTGGATTTTCACACGCCCGCCCGGCACTTCCTCACGCCCGATGAAGAAGCAGCCTGGCGCTTGGTGCGCGAAGGCGGCCACCTGATCGAGCAAGAACAAATTCCGATCGAGGCCGTGAACGCGGAATTGTGGAGGATATGTGGTGGCTCACGAATTTAATAGCTTCTGTAGAGGAAAGGCCTCCAGCAGATGCCTCAAACCAGATTTTACCGGCGGAAGGCATTGTGGCAAATTTTCCACATTCATCTAGAGGGTCAAAATCTTGTTACAAAGCCCTACCCGCGTGAGGTTTGTCACGTTTCCGGTGGCTTAGGCGTCGAAGCCACGGGTAAATTGGTCATCAAGCTGCTTAAATCGCTTTTCAATGCGAGAGCGATGGCGCAGAGCTTAAGGAAGGAAAGATTCCTTTGGCCGCGCTCCACACCACCCATATAGCTGCGGTCCAATCCAGTCGTGAAGGCAAAGTCTTCTTGAGAAAATCCGGCCGCCTTCCGAGCGATACGGATGCGTTCGCCCAAAATTTTCAACGACGGATTTGCCTTTGCCTGTTGCACCCGGAATAGCCGGGAAGCCTCTTCTCCTAGATGCCTATTCGTCCACGGATTATAATCCGTATTTTGCTTGCTACCCGATTGCCAGGACGACAGAGTGCCGTCCTAAATGACTCGTCTTCGATCTTTAAATCTTAAGCTGGCGTCCATGCGATGTGCCGGCACCCTTGCGGCTGCATTGTTCCTATTAGCTTCCGGAGGGTGCGAAACGCAGCCGTCTCCAAGCGCGCGAGCAGAGCAAGAGCGCCTGCGCCTCGCAAGGGAATTCCCGCCATTGTCAGCCGAGGCTTTAGCATTACAGAAGAAGCTTTCAATGGAGTACCTCGCGATTTTGAAGGCGGCTTACCCCGATTACAATGGAATCTATATTGAGAGCGTGCTCCTCCCTTACGATCTAATGGCGAACCACCCACTGTTTAGTGGGTATGAGTTTGATGCAGGGCCGCTGGCGCAGGCAGTCACCGAATGGATTGCTGAGAACAGAGCTGAGTTTGCAACGGCCCAAATCGTACGGGTCGGCATATTTCCAGATCACGGTCACAAGCGTTGGTTTAACACTGCCGCGCCTACACAATAGGCAAATGCTTTGAAAGCCCAAGAATAGTGGCGGAGACACTGCTCAATTCATCGTTCCGACGTTGCGCGAATAGTTCCCTTGTTAAAGAGTAGTTAAATTTCATGTTCCGATTATGCCGTCCAGGTCGCAAAAAGCGGGCAAGTGCGGACTTTGCTTACGGGTAAACGGGATGTAATCGGGCGACGTTTTCTTCTTTGTGGACCGCTAGTCACACTGATTACTGTCAGGTCGTGAAGTAGTGCCAGCAAATTCCTGGTGCTTCGTCATGATGGACAAGTAGGGTAATCAGAGCAACTCGCAGGTATTTCGACATTCCGCGCTTTGGGTGAAGTTATGTTCCACTTGAAGATTGCTGCGCTGCTTTGGCCATGCTAAAACATGCATGTAACCAATCCGCAGCTGATGAACTATAGCACTGGAGTTTCGATGAAGCGGATACCTACAACCTCCCTGCGCGCGAATAAACCAGCGATGTTCAAGCACCGGGCAATTCCATCGGGACCACCTTCCGACGGTTCTTGCCAATGCTCAGCATATCTTGTTGCCGAAATCTGCTCGGATACGACTGTAAATTGACGGATGATCAGGTCACAGAGTTGCGCGATCAGTTAGCTGCACTTGCTGATGTGTCACTCAATGGCTCGTCGAAGCCACGCACAGCAAAACAGTGGCGAAGCGAAACGAAGGCCGCTACCATTTTGTTCAGAGCGAAAAATCGGGTTTCTTTAATAGACTTTATAGTCGTTAGGGATTGATACGGTTTGCGGTGGGGCGACGGGACT
>CAXSED010000009.1:0-63148 GCA_964236475.1 uncultured Chthoniobacterales bacterium | reverse complement strand
ACGTCGCGCTGGGCGTGATCGTGGCGTACTTCGGCTGTCGGCGCAGCGCGTGGGAGTGACCGCTACGGCCCGGGCTGACGCCGCCGGAAAAAGGGCAGCACGCACACCGCCACCACCTCGGCCAACAGCATCAGTCCCACGGCTTCCGAAAACAGCGTGGCGGTAAACTGCGCCGTGATGTAGCGCCGCACGCTGAGCGAATGCACCACGGCGGTCGCCAGACAGTTGCCGAAGTTGTACCCGTAGAAAAGCAACGCCAGAGCAGCCAGCAAACCGAAACGCCCCCGCCACTCGCGCCGGAAAATACATCCTCCCGCGACCGCCAGACTCCCCAACAGCACAGGCAGGTACAAATAGGCGAGCAGCGTGACGATCCAAGATACTCCCACGGGTTGCGTGATGATGCCGCCGTTGGCCTTCTTACCCAACGCGGTACAACTCTCCAGATACCGCTGACCCATCGGCAGGAACCCGATCTCGTCCGGGTGGTACTGGAACGCTTTGCGGCTCGTCTTGTAAAGCTGCCCGAGGGTCAGCCGCCAGCCCGTGTCGCCGAACGCGTTGCCCGGCGCGTAGAATTCGCCCAACTCGCGCCCGATCTTGCGCGCCATCTGGACCGGCTGGCCGACAAAGCTGCGCCGATACCAACCCACGTAAAAAGCGCGCCGCTTCTCCTGGTCGGGAATCTCTTCCGCGACGTGCGCGCAGAACGAATCTCCGCCGTACATCAACCGGTCGGGATTGAACCCCAGCGTTTCCCAACCCCCGCGCCGCCCGTGCGCCTGTGCAATGTCTGTCACGAGGCGCGCTTGGACGGCGGCGAGGGCGGCGCGGCCCGTCGCGGAAATTCCGGGCCGGGACAGGTCGGCCTGCATCTGGTCGGCGATGATCGGCGCGTGGATGACAAAAAGCGTCTTTGCCAGGAATTCGCGCCCCGACGTGTCGCTGTTCGCCAGCGCGTGTTCGACCGTGAACATCGCCAGGATCGCCCCCAGCGCGGGTCCCACGAGCCATCCCTTGTCCTGCCACCGCTCCCGCCTATCGGCCAGCGAAACCACGACCGGCGCCACCGCCAGCATCGCCGTGGCGAAGTACGCCGGTTTCAGCAGGAAAAGCAGGCCCGAGTTGACCAGCAGCAGCCCCCCAGCCACGGCGGACGCCACCGGCGCGCGCTCGTAAAAACGCCGTCGGATGAATTCCAGCGTGAGCGCGAAATTGAGCGCGGTGAAGAACCCCGTCACCGCTTCGGGCCGCAGCATGTGCTCGAAGCCGACGCGGTTTTCACCCAACAGCGCGCACCCTAAAATGACGAATCCCCCCGCATCCCACGTCCACCCCGGCACGAGCGGCACCTCCACCAACGCCCGCAGCCGCCGCCACGCCAGCAGCAACAGCAACGCGCCGCCTACCCCTAAAAAGTGTTGCACGACCGTCACCGCGCGCAGATCCGGCGACCAGCCCAACACCCCGAGCAGAAACGCCGGGTAAACGAACGTGCCGCCCTCCGTATGGTAGAATCCTTTGCCCGCCAGGCATGACAACGCCGGGTTGAGAAAATGCCACGTGTCCAGGTCGGCAAACGGCGTCAGCGGGAGCCGGAACCGCGCCCACAAACCCCACGTCACCAACAGCGCGACCACCCCGCCGTACAGCCATTGCCGGACCCGGTGAGCAGGCGTCATGGCGTCGCCGATGGTTTCGGCTCGCCGCCGGTGATAACCTCCCGCACGCGGGCGACCACGCGCGCCGTGCCGTCGAAACTCCCCGCCGCCGCGACCGCCGCGCGGTACCCGTCCAGCCGCCGCTCGAACGCCGAGAACACCGCCGAACCCGGCTGCGGGTCCGTGCAGAAATCCCCGTAGCCCAGCGACCGCACGTGCCACGCGTTGATGAACTGCTCGAACAACCGCGCGATGGGAAAACACAGCACCGGCTTGCCGAAATGCAGCGCCTCGCAGATCAGGTTGTGCCCGCCGTTGACCACCGCATACGCGCACCCCGCCAGGTCCGCGAGGATCTGCCGGTCGTCGTAGGGCTTGAAGAGGAGGTTGCCGCGCCGGTGCTCGGTCTCGGTGCCGTAGCCGTAGACAATCACGGGTCGGTCCAACTGCGCCAGCGGTTCGAGCAGCGGTTGGAAGGTCTTGCTGGTCTGGTAGACGAGGACGTGTTCGCCGGGGGCCGCCGCCATCTGCGTGACGGCGGGCCGCAACACGGGCGGCAGCAGTTCGTCCACATCCCCGCGCCCGCGCACCCGCTGGCGCAACGACGGATGGAAAAAGCTGACGATGAGATGGTGCCGCGTGAAATCGAACAACAGATAATCGTTGAGCATCGCCAACGACCAGCTCAGCCGTTCGCTCATCGGCACCGGGTAACGGCATGCCTTCAAAACGTGCGAATGGTCCAGCGACACGCACCGCAACCCGGCGCGGCGGCATGCAATCGGCAGGAAAAATTCCCGGTCGCAGATGGCGAGGTCCGGCTGGAAATCGTCCATCAACCGCGTGATCTCTCCGACCACGCGCGGCGTTTCCGTCAGCCGACCCATGATCTGTCCCACCACCGCCGACACCGACACCTTGCCGCCCCGGTGCACGGTCCGCAGCACGGGCACCTCGTGGACGTTCCAGCCACGCTGGCCCAGCGCCTCGGGCACGCGCCCGCCGCCGACGAACAGGAATTCGTGCTCGGGCATGAGTCGTTCCACGATGGCTTGCGTGCGCATGACGTGGCCGTAGGTGTTGCCCATCACGCCGTAGAGGATTTTCATGGGGTGCGTCGCGTGGAATTCACCTGCCCACGTTGCAGGGTGGACAGCGTGCGGTAAACAGGAAAAGATGACCGGGTCTTTTCACCGTTGCGATGCCCGCCACCCCACGCCGTTCCCCGCTCCTCGGCTACAAACGTCTGCGCCTGCTGGCTGTCGGGCTGCTCATGGTGGAGTTCGTCGTCGGCATGGTCGGCTACCTGACGCCGCGCAAGGAAATCTTCCCGCTCGCCTCGTGGTTCCTGTTCCTGCTGGTGCCCCACCATACGAACGACTACGACCTGATCCTGCGCGCTGGCGACGGCCATCCCGTCGATCCACCCACGCCGTACAGCCAGTTGCCTGCGCTGGTGGCCGCGCCGCACTCGATTGTCACCTACCAGCTCATCCAACAGTTCGGCGACGCCGTCGCCAGCCAAGACGACGCCCGCAGTCGTTCGCTTCGCCGCCAGATCGAGGGCCAGTTCCTCGTCCCGCGCGTGCAGTATGACCTGGTGCGCAACACCTACCAGCCCGTGGAACGCTGGGAAACCGGCCAGGTGCGCGCGCGCCGCACGCTGCGAAGCTTCACCGCCGGGGAGCCGTGAGGGTTCGCTTTTGCGTTGCCCTGTGCGCGCTTTCCTTTTATCGTTTGGAACGATGTCTACACAGGATCTGCCAGCGGCTGTCTCCAGCCTGTCACCAGATGAACTGGTGCGTCTCTCTGCTTGGTTTGAAGAGTTTACGCCGGACCGGTGGGATCGTCGGACCGAGGCAGACATTCTCGCCGGTCGTTTTGACGCCGCTGGCAGATGGGTGGACGAAGATTTCCAGGCTGGCCGTTGCACCCCGCTTTGAAGCATCTGTCCCGGCTCCGCCGTTGGCTCGCGGCCTCGCCTTCCCCGGCCCCGCCTCCCGATGGCGTTTTCCGCGCCCAGGGCCGCCGCTTCACGGTCGCGCAGGTACTCATCCGCGCCTTTTACGCGTTTCTGCTCTATCTGGCGATTTCGCAGTTCACGGATCTGTCCGGCCTGCTCGAACGCACCGCCAACGCGCCGCTCTGGCCCATCGTCTGGCTTCACAAGGTCGGCCCCGTCGCCGGGCCGCGCCTCCTCCTGGCCTTTTACCTGGCGACGAACATCCTCGGCGCGTTCACCGTATCCTGGCGCGCCAGCCGGGTCCTCACCTTCCTCGGCCTGCTCGAATACGTTGCGCTGAAGAACTCGTTCGGCAAGATCGGCCACAGCCTGCACCTGACGCTGATCGTCGCTGGAGTGTTCATCCTGCTGCCCGCCGGTTGGGACCGCCCGGCTCCGCTCGTCGCCCGCCGCACGCGCCAGGAAACTCTCCTCGTCTTCTGGCTGGCGCAGGCCGCCGTGCTGCTTTCCTACACCATGAGCGGCGTGGGCAAATTCGCCGCCGCCCTGTACCAACTCCTTTGCGGCGAACGGAACGCCTTCTTACCCGGCGGCCTCGGCGCACACGTGGCCCAGCGTCTGCTACAGACCCATTCCACCAGTTTTTTCGGCGCGTGGATCATCCATCATCCCTTCCTGACTTGGCCCGCCCTGCCCGTGGCTATCTACTTGGAACTATTTGCTTTCCTGGTGGCTTTCCGTCCTTCACTTGCCCGGCCATGGGCCGCTCTGCTTATCCTTTTCCACGTCGGCACGTACTTCACGATGACCATCACTTTTCCGCAGAGTTGCTTCCTGCTGGCCCTGCTCTTTTTCCCGTCGCCCTTCGAGCCGGAATCCGTTTTGGCTTGGCAAACCCGGCTCCTCGACGTACCATGTTTGCGCAATCTTCACAAACTTCGGCAAACCACGCGACGAATGCGCGGCGTATACACACGATGACTTCACCTGTGGACAGGCCGGGACCATCCCGGCAGGAAAGGTAGCCTAGCCAAGGCGTTTCACACGGCATTGTGCGTACTCTCATCCTCACCTCAAGCACCGGCGGCGGGCACAACATGCGTGCCAACTCCTTCGTCCACTGGACGCGGGAAGCCTATGGTCGCGCCGCCGCCAACGAACTCCAGATCCACAAGTGTCTGGAAAACACGCATCCGCTCTACAAGTTCGGTGTCGGCTTGTACAACCGCATTCAGCGCCATGCTCCGTGGGCACATCACGTTTACTTCAACTTTCTGGAGGTCGCCGGGCTGCACTTCTCGCGCCACCGGCTCCTGGGCACGGACCGCTTCCGCGCCATCCTCGATCACGTCCGCCCGCGGGTGATCCTTTCCACGCACGGCTCGCTCAACCACGGCTTCTTCGACCTCGTCCGCGAGCATCTGGGCCGTGACAACGTGCGCTGCATCACCTACTGCGGCGAACTCTTCGGCAAATACGGTTTCAGCCGTCACTGGGTGAACCCCGACGCCGATCTCTTCATCGGCGCGGTCCCGGAAACCGCCGCGATGGCCCGCCGCCTCGGCATGCCTGCCGACCGGACGGCGGTCGGCGGCTTCCTGCTCAACCCGAGCTTCTACCACCCGCCGCTCACCCCGGAGGAGCGTGTCACCTTCCTCCAGAGCCTCAACCTGGACCCCGAGCGTTTCACGCTGCTGCTCTCCACGGGTGAGCACGGCGCGAACAACCACCTCGCGTTCCTCGAAGCTCTGCGCAAGCGCAAGCCGCGCAGGGATTTGCAGATCATTGCCTTGTGCGGACGCGACGTGCGCGCGCTCGACAAGGTGCGCGAGTGGGCCAAGCTCAACGCCCGGGCTTTCCCGGTGCTCGGCCTGCCGCATTCGCACATGATGCACCTGCTCATGCAAGCGGCGGACGCCGTGGTGGGCCGCCCCGGCACCGGCACGACCAGCGAGGCGATCATCAGCGGCTGCCCGATCATCTTCAACGCCGTGGGCGGTTTCATGCCGCAGGAATGGATCACGATGCGTTACGCCCGGCGGCACGGACTGGCGGAAACCGTTTATCGCCCGGACCAGCTTCCGGCCATCCTGGCCGCCTGGAAGGCGGAGCCGGAAAAACTCGCCGCCTTGCGCCAGCGCATGATCGACTGCCGCCCCCAGGCGCATCCCACCGACATCCTGCGCCTGATCGGCAACCGCGCCGCCACCCTGCCGCCCGAGCCGCAAAAACAGGGGACCTCCGCGCCGTACGTGCAACTGACCGACGATGCTTCGGGGCATCCGACGACCCGGCCCCGGAAGTTCCTGCGCGAAGCCGCGAAGTAGCCGCAAACGTTTCTCTCCGGTCTTTTCCTCCTTGGCGGCCCGGCGGCTTTGCGTGAGAGTTTCCGTCCCGCCATGATCATCGCTCCCAGCCGCGAGGACACGCTCGCCCGCCTGCACTTGCACGCCGTCCTGCCCGCGCTCGCCGATCTCGCCGCGCTCTCGCCCGATGCCCGCCGGATCGCCGCGAATTGGAGTTTCTCCCTGCGCCTCCAATTGCCCGGCGGCCCGGCAGCCACGCTCGTCTCGCCCGGCGACGGCACCCTCCATGTCATGCCGGGCGCCAGCACGCCCGCGCGTCTCGTCCTGACTTTTCTCTCTGCCCGCCAGCTCAACCGCACCTTCCTCAACCAATCCGCCCTGCCGCCGCTGCCCACGGGCGGCTTCTGGCGCATCCTCCACGTCCGGCCCTTCGTCGCGCTGACCAAGCTGCTCGACCGCTACCTCCAGCCGACGCCCGACGACCTGCTCGACGAATCGTTCCGCCGCCTGCACCTGCGCCTGCTTTTCCGCGTGCTGGTCGAAGCCGTGCCCACTGTCGCCGAGCACGACCCGGTGGCGCGCCATTCACTCACCCACACGCCCGATGGCCTGGTCGAACTGCGCGTGCCTGCTCTTTCCCTCGTCGGCTGGATGCGCTGGACCCGTGGCTGCATGACCAGCGCGCCCGGTCCCGCGCCCGCCGGAGCCGCGCCGGACGCCGTCATCACGTTCACGGACCTGCCCACCGCCGACGACGCCCTCCTGGGCCGCCTCGACCCCAACGCCGCCGTGGGCTTGGGAAAAGTAGACGTGCGCGGCCTCGTCCCGCTGGCCGACGGCATGAGCGTGGTCATGGACCGCGTGGAAGGCTACATCAAACCGCCCGGTTCGCCCGCCATTCCGGCCATGGCTTTCAGCGGCGCGGCGGGGTAAATCTACAAGGAGCTTTTGCTGGCGATGGCCTGGGTTGATTTCCAACCGGAGCGGCGGACAACGTCAATCCCGTTTCCCGTGTGACCGGGGGCTAGAACCCGGGTCACCCTTCTTCCCTGTACGATCAATGATGCCCGTGCGATCCGCTGAAGCGGGTTAACGATGTGATCGTCACCGCGCCCGCCGGGCTGACGCTGTAAGTCTTGGAACTGGCGAAACCGTCGCCGTCTTCGCGCAACTCCCGGGTCAGGCCGGTGGTGGCGTCGTTGAGGTCGGTCGCTTCGATACCGTCAGCCGCGATGGTGGTCAACGTTCCCGTGGTGCCGTCCGCTGCGGTGAACGTGCCCGTACCGTACGGGCTGGCGGAGGTGCGGGTGATCGTGCTCCCGTGCGTGGTGGTCGTGGTGGTCGTAAACGCGGCGAACGTTACGGTCGCGGTGAACGGCGCGGTCGCGCCGAAAGCCGTGTGGGTGTAAACCACGGTCTTCGAGTCGTCGGTATTAGTGGTGGTGACGGTCGTGTCCGTGCTCGTCGCGCCGGTGCTGGTGAGCGTGTAGACGACGGTGTCCGTGGTCGTTGTGCCACTGGTGGCATGGGTTTCCACGAAGGTGCCCGCGCTCGTCGTCGTGCCGTCGTTGTACCGGAAATTACCGGTGAAACTGCCGTTCAAGAACAGGTCGTTGGCTTGGGCGGTCGACAATGAGAGCAGCCCGGCGGCTGCGAGGGTCAGGAGGATGGATGGTTTTTTCATGGTCTGATTCGTTGGGTGGTTTGGAGTCGAGCGTTTTTTACGCCTTCCAGTAATAATCGCAGGTGTTTGTGAGGAAATGATGATGAAAATGAGCGAATTTGTAAGGAAATGGTAAAGTCCCTTCTCTATCCCGGTTCGCTCGCTAAAGCTGGCGGGTTAGGCCCTGACGGACTGCTCCTTGCCGGAACTGACTGGCGTTGCGCGCGTTCCTCCGATGGTGTGCCCGGCCAGCGTGAGCAAACAGGTGTCCCGCCGCTGGAACGCTGCTTTTGACGTGCGAGACAGGCAGCCCGCCCCGGCGTATAGTGAGGGGTCATGTCCCGCTCCTATGCCCGTTCCCTGGCCCTCTTCGAGCGCGCCGCCCGCGTGATCCCCGGCGGCATCACCGGCCACACGCACCCCGCCGCCACGCTGCCGATGGCCTCGCCGTACTACGCGGTTCGCGCCGGGGGCTGCCGCTACTGGGACGCCGACGACAACGAGTTCATCGACTTCCTCTGCGGCTACGGCCCCAACGTCCTCGGCGCACGCCACCCGGAGGTCGAGGCGGCCGCCGAACGCCAGCGCGCGCTGGGCGACTGTTTCAACCACCCGACGCCCGTCATGGTGGACCTCGCCGAGCGCCTTGTTGCGCTGGTCGATTTTGCCAGTTGGGCGGTCTTCGGCAAGAACGGCTCGGACATGACCACCTGGGCGTTGCAGGTGGCCCGCGAGCACACCGGACGCAAGAAAATCCTCGTGGCGAAGGGCGCCTATCACGGCAGCCACGCCTGGTGTACCCCCGGCCACGGCGGGCTGATCGAGGAGGATTACGCGCATATCCACGCTTTCCCGTGGAACGACTTGGAAGCCTTCGAGACCCTGCTACGCCAACATCGCGGGCAGGTAGCGGGGGTCATGATCACGCCGTTCCACCACCCGGCGTTCGCCGATTCGCAGCTTCCCGCGCCTGGCTTCCTTCAGGGTGTGCAGGCCGCCTGCCGCCGCGAGGGTGTGGTCCTGATTCTCGACGACGTGCGTTGCGGCTTCCGCCTGCACCTCGGCGGCTCGCACCGGCATTTCGGGTTCGAGCCGGACATTTCCTGTTTTTCCAAGGCCATCGCCAACGGCCACCCGCTTTCCGCCGCGCTCGGGCGCAAGGAACTCGCCAAGGCCGCCGGCAAGGTCTTTCTCACGGGCAGTTTCTGGAACAACGCCGTGCCGATGGCCGCCGCCATGGCCACGCTCGACGTGCTGGAGCGCGACGACGTGCCCGCACACCTTGCCCGTATGGGCGCACGCCTGCGCGAGGGTATGGAAAGCCTAGCCGCCAAGCACGGCTTGCCCATCCGCTACACTGGCATGGATGCCATGCCCTTCCTGACCTTCGCCGACGAGCGCAATTTCTTCCGCAGCCAGACGTTCTGCCGCGAGGCGGTCCGGCGCGGGGTTTTTTTCCATCCGCATCACAACTGGTTCCTCTGCGCCGCGCATCAGGAAAAGGACATTGATGAGGCCCTCGCCGCCAGCGATGCCGCTTTCGAGATCGTGAAGGAGGAGTTTCCTCTCGCCCGTTAAATTCGTTTGATCGTAGAGATGGGTCATCCGATAGCGGTTGATCGAAATGTCGCAAGGTTTCGATTTTGGCTCAACGTGGAATTGATACGGTTCTGCGTCCTCGCACCGCGCCTTAGCATTTGCCTGTTCTGCTTTTCTCACTCAGCTCATTTGCGCCGGGAGCAGGCGTTCCATTCCATCTCTTCACCTTTGCGTGCGCCTCGCTGGGCATGGTACCGGCAGGCAGATCTCGTCACCTCGCTTTAATGATCATGATGGCTTGTGTATTCGCCATCCATGAGAATCTGGTTCAAGTTGCCGCCTGGGGCTACGTGATCAAAGGTTTTCCGCCTCACTGGGTACGTTGACGATGACAAGCATTGATCCGATTTCCCTCGCCGAAAAGTTCGCTCTCATCGACGAACACTGGCGGCCCAAGGTCGCCGTGCGGCTCAACGGACAGGAACTCAAATTGGTCAAATTCGCGGGCGTCTTCCCCTGGCACCGCCACGAGAATGAAGATGAGCTTTTCCTCGTCTGGCGCGGACGCATGACCATCGAATTTCGTGACCAGCCAACGGTCACCCTCGGGGTGGGGGAGCTTTGCGTCGTGCCGCGCGGCACGGAGCACCGGACCCTGGCCGAAAGCGAAGCCGAAGTCCTAGTCTTTGAACCGGCGGCAACGCGCAACACCGGCAACATCGCGGACGCTATTTACACAGCTCCGAACAGCGTTCTGATTTAGTCCCGACGAATCCGCTTCAAAGAAGGCTGCCCAATTAACGGCGGCGCGCCTTGAAAACCAGACCTAGCGCACCCGCCACACCGACCAACGCCAGCGCGGACGGCTCCGGGACCGCTCCTCCGATGGGCGGAGCGGTAATGTTGCCACCGGTCCCGACCGGGTCGCCCGTCGGCGAACGCAGGTTGCCGAGATCGAATCCCCCGCCGCCGCTGTCGCCCAGCAAAAACGTATCGAGACCTTCGTTTCCCAAGAAAGATTGGTCTGCAGTCAACGCAAAGACCGGCTGCTGCACGGCATCTTTACCATCGGTATAGACCCGGTCCTTCCCATCGATCACATCGGTATAAACCCTGTCTTTGCTGTCCACATCGTTGGTAATGACCTTGTCCTTGCCATCGATTTGCAGGTTGGCCATCACTGCCTGCTTGTTCTTACCGTCGAGAATCGGGTGCTCGTTGCTGTTCACCGTGGTCGCTGCAACCATCAGGTAATTGCCCGTGTTCAGCTCATTGTCGTTCGTCGCAGGCTGGGGACGATTGCTGGTCAGTTCGATTTCCTCGCCATCTGCCATCACGAAGGTCTGCTGGAATTCGTGACCGTTCCAACCACGCATCCGACGTTTCTTCAACGTATCCTGCACGTAATCCGATTCCGTCAGATTCAGAACAGAACCGTCTTCAAAAGTGACACTTTCCGTCCGCCCGACCTGCGTGAGACCGCCCGCCGGAAACCTCGGAAGCCACACGCCGGAGGCCAACACGACAAAGGCAAGGAAACCGCCTGCGGCAATTGCCAACGAAAGATGGGAAGTAGTAGATTTCATGGATGGCGATGACAACGATACCGGACCCGGCTAAACGAGCATTTCCCATGCCTGGTCCCCGTACAAACACTTCTGTCTTCCCTGCACACCCTTTACTTGAGGCAGACTGTTCCACATGGAACAAATTGTAAAGATTATAACCCACAATTTTTCCGCACCGTCCAGAGCAGCCAGCGGCGGGGGAGAAAGCGGTACGCCAGCGAGCCGCCCAGCCCCTGCCACAGGCTGCCGACTGTGACCATCGGCCCGCCCTTGCCGCGTAAAACGATCCCGCAAACCGCATCGGCAACCCGTTGCGGCGGCGGCGCGGACGCCAAACTTGCGTCGCTCGCGTGCAACGAACGGCGCACCGCGCCAGCAAGCGGATCGTTTGTTTGGTCGATCCCGGTCCAGAACGCCATTGCCCGGTTAAACCCCGTCCGGATATCGCCCGGCTGCACGTCCACGAATCTTACGGGGTGTTGTCCAGCGGGCAGCGGTGCGGTTTCCTCCATCTGCAACGCCGCCGTGAACACGCTCACCGCCGCCTTCGCGGCACTGTACGCCGCCCCGAAGGGCAGGGGCAGCCGCGCCGCCAACGACGTGATGTTCACCACCAGTCCCCCCCGCTCTGACCGCAGGCTCGGCAAGGCGAGTTGCGTCAGGCGGATCGGTCCCAGCGCCAGCGTCTCGAACTGCGCGCGCAAGTCTTCCGGCGGCATCTCCGCTCCTGGTCCAAACCATCCCCCACCCGCATTGTTGATAACAACATCGAACCGTCCGCCCGCCTGTTGCAACGCCTGCTCGAAGGCGGCGCGCAACGCCGGGTCGTCGCCGTTGAGGTCCAGCGCGACCGGGTGAAAGCCTGGCAAACCCACGGGCAGCCGGTCCACCCGGCGCGACGTGCCCCACACCTTACACCCGGCGGCAGCCAGCGCCTGGGCAATGGCCAGCCCGATCCCCGCGCTGGCTCCGGTGAGAAAAACGCGCTTGGACATCGGGGTGGGGGCGGTAGGCGGAAAGGAAGTCGCGTTTGTCCGATTCCGCTGGCCGCCTCATTTTTCGTCCCACTTCCGCAGCACGACAGAAACGTTCGTCCCGCCGAACCCGCTCGAATTATTCATGACAATCTTGGGAGCCAATCTGACTGGCTCCGTGATGACGGGCACCCCCTCGCACATGGGGTCAAGCTCGGTGATGTTCGCCGACACCGGCACGAACCCGTGCCGCAGCGTCAAACAGCAGAACCCCGCTTCCATCGCCCCCGCCAGCGATAGGCCGTGGCCTGTCAGGCTCTTGGTCGAACTGACCAGGGGCCGCCGTCCCTCCGGGAACGTCCGCTTGATGGCGTTGATTTCGGAAACGTCGCCGAACGGCGTCGAGGTCGCGTGCGCGTTGATGTACTGGATGTCGTCCGTCGAAACCTGGGCGTCCTTGAGCGCCATCTGCATCGTGCGCATCAGCCCGTCGCCATCCGGCACGGACGCCAGCACGTTGTACCCGTCCGAGGCCTGTCCCCAGCCGAGCACTTCCGCATAGATATTTTGCGCGCCACGTTCCCGGGCAGCTTCCAGGCTCTCGACGACGAGCACCGCCGCGCCGCCCGTGCCCACGAAGCCGTCGCGGTTCTTGTCGAAAGCACGCGGCGCTTTGCTCGGGTCCGTTTGCAAACTCAACGCCCGCACCCCGGCAAACGGCACCACGTTGTACTTGTTGCAATCCTCCGCGCCGACCACGAACACCCGCTTTTGCCGACCCGTCTGGATGAGATCGACCGCCATGCCCAGCGCGTGCGACGACGACGAGCACGCACTCGAAAACCCCAGCGACGCCCCCAGGATACGGAACGCTGGCACCAGATTGATGTACAGCGACCCGGGAATGCCGTTGATGATCGCCATCGGCGGCGTCTTCATCACCCCGCGTTTGTTCATGCCATCAAGGTTCGAGTACGACATCCACATCGAGCCGCCGCTGGCCGTCATGAGGCCGGTTTCCACGTCGGACACTTCTTCGGGCGTCAGTCCGGCATCGTCGATGGCCTGCCGCATGGCAAAGTACGAGTACAGCGTGTTGGGAGCCATGGGCCGCAACAGTTCCCGCGCCATCTTGTACGTCGAGGGAAAAGTCCAATCCTCGAAATCCGTCGTGGGAAAATCGAATCCCTTCACCGTGCCCAGCAGGGAGACCGGGTGGGTCGAATCATCTACAAACGGCTGGTAATGCTCGATACCGGTGCGCGTCTTGCACAGGCTCTCGACGACTTCCGCGCTGCTGTTCCCGATGCTGGTGATAAAACCCAGCCCGCTGATGACGGCTCGTTTCATGGATGGATGGACTATACCATATCCGACCGGGCCGACGGAAGTGCTAGTGGCAAAGCGGCGTCATTCCACGCGGGCGGCCACCGCCGACGCGGGAAGATCACCACAAGGATTCAGATCCCGAAATTCCGGTCCACGTCGTCCTCGGATTCCTCCGTTGACTGGTGACGTGGAACCGCTGCTTCCGGGTCCGGTTGCGCCAGCGCGTCTTTTCTCACCGCTCCCTTGGGGGTATCGGTCAGCGACGCTTCGGTCACGATGGGCAAATCATCGTCCGCAGTGACGGCGGGGGGATTAGTCGGATCGGCGTCCTGCTGCTCCTTCTTTTCGAGGTGTTCGGCGATGTCCGGTCCGAACGCCAGTTTGAGGCTTTCGATCTGTGCCAAACGCTGGCCGCGCAGTTTCGCCGTGCCGCGAAACACCGCCAGCGGCGCGCGCAGATGGATCATCTCGGCTTCGAGTTCGATGGTGTCGCCCGGCTTGGCGCGGCGATAAAAGTGCGCCTCTTCAATCGAGGCAAACAACACCTCGCTGTGGCCGAGTTCCATGTGGAGCTGCTCCGGCGCGCATTCGAGCACCCACAGGCAGGCGGCCTGTCCGATGGCCTCGAACACCAGGGACGCAGGCATGACCGGGTTGTCCTTAAAATGGCCTTCCAGGAACGCTTCCGTCCCCTGAATGATGTAGCGCGACCGCACGATGTTGCCGTCGATCTCGGCGTCTTCCAGGAAAAAGAACGGCGGCTGCTGCGGCAGGCGCGCGGTCACTTCGAGCTTGGTGTAGTGCCGCGCCTTTTTCGCGGCGGCGGCGGTCGGGTCGCTGGCCGTGGCGATCTTGCGCGCGATGAACGTCTTCACCTGCCCGAGCGTGGCGATCTCGCGCAGTTCCTCGTTTTCGATGGAAATGCCGACCGTTTCCTCGATGGACAGCACGATCTCCAGCAGCGTGAGCGAGTCGATGCCGAGGTCCTCGATCAGGCGCGTGTCGTCGGGCGCATTGGCGAGGCTGCGGGTGTTCTCCGCCGGCAGGTGCCGCTCGATGATGCCGTAGACGACGATGGGCAGTTCCGCGAGGTCACCCGTGGTGCGGAAACGCACAGCGGCCTCGATGGTTTCCGCGCTGCAACGTTTGAGGGACGTTCTGAGGTGGTTGATCTCCTGTTCCGTCGGTGGTGACATGCGCCCTTGGGTGTAAAACTTATTTGCCGCTTGGTTTCAAACTCTGGAATGTAAAAATCACGAGTCTTTCCGCACCGACTCTGTCGTATAACTTCGCCGCTCTTGCAACCTCTGCGCCACCCTTTTCAAACCTCGCTCCCCATCGTGCTCGTCAGCCACGAATACGCGCCGTTCCGGGGCGGCGTGGCCATCTATGTGCAGGAGATCGCATCGGCGGCGAGGCAGGCAGGATACGCGGTGGAAGTGTGGACGGTCGATTATCGCCGCCGCCTCGATGCGCAGCAGGAGCGAGAACAAGACATCACCGGTTCGGCCCAGGCATTCCCGGTGGTTCGGTTTCCGTCGAGCGGGCGGCTAACTCCGGGCGGATTGCTGAGGCTCGGGTGGGGGTTTTACCGGAGACGGCAACAACTCCGGGCGGGGCCGGTGGTGCTGATGAGCGTCGGCGCGCAGATGGTTTTCTTCGTGCTCGCTCTGCTGGGGATCGTCCCGGCGCGCCGGGTGACGGTGTTTCTGCACGGCTCGGAACCGCTGCGGTTCGGGCGCAGCCGGGGGTGGGGCTGGCTGGCGCGGCGTTTTTACGCGCGAGCGGCGGGCTTCGGCGTGGTGACGCGGCCCATCGAACGGCTGGCCCGGGAGAGCGGCCTGTTGCCGGGCGGAGCAGCCATCGTGCTGGCGCCGGGCGCGCTACCGTCGGTCTTTGCGCGGGAGGCCGGGTTCACTCCGATGGCAGACCCTGACGACGGGTTGATGCGGGTCCTGACGGTCGCACGGCTGCACCCGCGCAAGGGTCAGCTCGAAGTGGCCCATGCCCTGGCGCTCCTGCCCGAAGCGCGACGGAACCGGCTCGTCTACCAGATGGTCGGGGTGGGGGAATCCGCGTACCGGCGGCAGGTGCAGGACGCCTGCCGGGAAGGCGGGGTGCAGTGCGAATTCCTCGGCGCGGTGGATGACGATACGCTTGGCGCGATCTACCGGCGAGCCACGGTTTACGTCCAAGCCAGCATCACGTTGCCCAACAGCGTGGAGGGGTTCGGCATCTCGTTCCTGGAAGCGTCGTTCCACGGCTGCCCGGTGGCGGCGTACCGCTCGGGCGGGGTAGAGGAAGCCGTGGCCGAAAACGAAACGGGCCTGCTGGTGCCGGAGGGCGACCGGGCGGGCCTCGCTGCTGCCGTCAACCGATTGCTCGACGACCCGGTCCTGCGCACCCGCCTGGGCGCGTCTGGCCGGACGTTTGCACGGGGTTTCCGTTGGGAGTCATCGGCCCGGACGTTGTGCGAGGCAGCCCTGCGCTCCTCCGGGGTTTGACTCGCTGTTGTCGTCAAATCGAATCCGCTCGCAGATGGAATCGTCAGCCTTCGGACCATCGATAAGAATTTGCGCCGGAACACAGGTCCCTATAGAAGCTATTCTCAACCGGGCAACAAACGGTCTATCGCTTATGATCACCACACGAGAAGCACTCCAACGCCTGCGGGACGGCAACCGCCGTTTCGTGTCCGAGACCCCCGGACGCGAGGGGTTCACCGGCCAGACGCACCGCAGCGAACTAGCGACGGGGGGTCAGGAACCGTTTGCGGTGATCCTCGGCTGCTCGGATTCGCGCGTGCCGGTGGAGATCGTATTCGACCAGGGATTGGGCGATTTGTTCGTGATCCGCGTGGCCGGGAACATTGTTGCGCCCTCGCAGATCGGCAGCATCGAGTACGCGGTGGAACGATTTGGCACGCGGCTGGTCGTCGTGCTGGGCCATTCCCAATGCGGGGCAATCAAGGCAACGCTTGAAACTCTCCAACAACCGGCTGGCAGCCAGGGTCCGTCAGGACACCTGTATTCCATCGTGGACCGGGTGCGTCCCTCGGTGGAAGGGTTGCTGACGACCGGTTTGCAGCACGACCCGCAAACGTTGCTGCAATACGCCGTGCGCGCCAACATTCACGCTTCCGCCAACCATCTACGGCACGGATCGCCGCTGATCGAGCAGTTGATCCAGAACGACGGTTTGCTGGTAGTCGGCGCGGAATATTCGCTGGAAACCGGGGTAGTGGACTTTTTCGACGGCACACCGGAAGCTTTTGAGAGCACTTGACCATGACGGCATCACAGCATCGGAGGAGCGTTTTCTCTTCATCGCAGCGAAGTATAGCGGCAAGTTCACTGCACTGAGTTTCGCGTTGCACACCCACAAATTGCATCCGCCTAACGACACGCTCCAGCGAACGGCGGGGTAGCGTCCGGCGTTGATGGTTGCCTTTCTCTCCGCTGTCGCAGAGCTTGGCGGCGTTAGGCGTTCTTTTATGCGAGCTTTCTCTGCTGTCCTCGTTCTCGCCCTGGTGGGTTGCAACCTCACCGCAGGTTTTCCGTGGCCCGCCCGAGTTCCAGACCTGGATGCAGAGCGCGCTGGCTCATCCCGAAAGCAACCCCGCCTACCATCGTTTCTCGCTAGCGTACCATGGCCAGTTCGAGGGTTTGCACGCCTACTTTGTCGAGGCACTCCGGCAAGCCGAGTCTCCTGAGATCAACGTCGACGCTGGCGAGGGTCTTTCCTTCGAGCTTCAAACTATCATTCTTCACCTTGGGGATGCCTGCTTCTCGTCCGCCCTTGCCACCGAACCGGAGCGTGTCCGCAGCGCCGTCGCGTGTTGCTTCGGCGGGGTTGCTACGCCGGCCTACCCGCAAACCTCGCGCTTGTTGGCTAACGTGCCGAGGATCGACTTCCCCATGCTTCGGACTTACCGCAGTGACTACCATCCAGCATCCACCCCGCACGCCTAACAGCGCGCTCCATAAACGGCTCATCGTGGCCGATATTTCTCTGCGTCTCACGTCAACCCAGCCGCGTGCCGCGTTCCACCCAGATGGAAAGTAGCGCGATGTCCGCCGGGGTCACGCCGCTGATGCGGCTGGCCTGGCCGAGATTTGCCGGGGTGATCCTGGTCAGCTTTTGCTGAGCTTCGGTGCGCAGACCCCGGATGCTGGCATAGTCGATCCCGGCGGGGATGAGTTTTTCCTCCATGCCGCGTGCCCGGGTCACGCCTTCTTCCTGCCGCCGGATATAGCCTTCGTAGCGCAGGTCGGTTTCCACCTGTTCCCAGATTTCGGCGGACCAGCCACGGCGCAGGTCGGAGGGGAGGGCACGCCAATCATTCTTGGGGCGGCGCATCCAGGCGTCCAGGCGCAGACCATCGTGGCGGGCGGTAGCGGTCCACTCGCGGGCGGCTTGCAGATCGGCGAGCTTCTGGGTGTGGACTGACCAGAGTGCGTCGTCGATCAGGCCGAGCGCATGGGCCTGGGCGGTGAGGCGCACATCGGCGTTGTCGGCGCGAAGCAGGAGGCGGTGTTCTGCGCGGCTGGTGAACATGCGGTATGGCTCGTTGGTGCCCTTGGTCACCAGATCGTCGATGAGCACGCCGATGTACGCTTCCGACCGACCCGGCACGAACGGCGCCCCGCCCGCGACCTTCTGCGCGGCGTTGATCCCGGCAATGATGCCCTGCGCCGCGGCCTCCTCGTAGCCGCTGGTGCCGTTGATCTGGCCCGCAAAGAACAGGCCCTCGACCCGCTTGGTTTCCAGCGTCGGGCGCAGTTGCGTCGGCGGGCAATAATCGTACTCGACCGCGTAACCGGGCCGAATGATCTCGGCCTGTTCCAGTCCGGGGATCGTGTGGACGAACGCGAGTTGTACCTCGAAAGGCAGGCTCGTCGAAATGCCGTTGACGTAGAACTCGCTGGTGTGGCGACCCTCGGGTTCCAGGAAAAGCTGGTGCCCGGTTTTCTCGGCGAACTTGACGACCTTGTCCTCGATGGACGGGCAGTAACGCGGGCCGACGCCCTCGATGCGCCCAGAGTATATCGGCGACTGGTCGAGGTTGTCGCGGATGATGGCGTGCGTGCGCTCGTTGGTGCTCGTGGTCCAGCAAGGGATTTGTTCCACGTGGAACACGCCGTCGCGCCATTCGTTGAGCGTGAACAAATCGCGCGGTCCCTTCTGGAGACGTTGCGGCCAGAAGCTGAACGTCGGCGCGGGGTCGTCACCGGGGTGAGGCTCGCACCGGGAAAAGTCGATGGAACGACCGTTGAGGCGGCAGGGGGTGCCGGTCTTGAAACGCGCCACCTCGAAGCCGAGTTCGCGTAAACCGTCACTGAGCGTGGAAACGGCGTCGCCCATGCGCCCGCCGGTCTGGTTCTGCATCCCGACATGCAGCAACCCGCGCATGAACGTGCCCGTCGTGATGACCACCGTGCGCGCCAGGAGGCGGACGCCGAGCGAAGTTTCCACGCCGCCGATGCGCTGTTCGCCGTCCACCAGCAACCGCGCGACGTTGCCCTGTTGCAAGTCGAGATTGGCCTGCGCTTCGCACACCGCCTTGAGCCGGAACTGGTAGGCTTTCTTGTCGCACTGCGAGCGGGGGCCGCGCACGCTGGGCCCTTTGGAGGCGTTGAGCATCCGGCATTGGATGGCGGTGGCGTCGGCGTTAAGTCCCATCGCGCCGCCAAGCGCGTCGATCTCGCGGATCATATGTCCCTTGGCCAAGCCGCCGACCGCCGGGTTGCACGACATCTGGCCAATGGTGTCCAAGTTTTGCGTAAGGATCGCCGTTTGCGCGCCCATGCGAGCCGCCGCCAGCGCGGCCTCGACTCCGGCGTGCCCGGCACCGATGACTAACACATCGTAGGTTTTTGGGAACGTGAACACTTAGCGGCTAGTATACTCGCTCGCCACCGCGATTCACGCGGCTCTTGCGAAAAGGTGGAGATGGGCGAAAGTGGCCGCGAATCCTCCGAGCGGTCCCCGCTGGTTGAACCCGCAAAGCCGATGAAAAAAGCTCTGCCGCTGGCCGAAGCTTCCCCGTACAAATCCGTCGCCGAGGAACTGGAAACGCTCCGCCGGACGTTCCGGGGCATTTGCCAGCGTTACACGGAACGCGTCGAGACCGAGATCGGCGGCCTGCGGGATCGGGTCGTCGCCGCCGGCACCACCGCCGCCAGTCAGGAAAAGGCAGATGTCGTGGCCAAACCGAGCGCCGCCACCCGGCGCAAACAGGCGCACGCCACCACGCAATTCCATGAGTTGCGCGACATGTTGACCTTGCTGCGCACGTTACAACTCAAACCGGCGGAAGGCCGCCGCAAAGATTTGAAGAAAGTGGAGTCGGTCGTCGCGGATCTCCGGCTGCTCGCCGCAAAGTGGAGCTGAAGCCTCCGGCACCCACGACGATGCGAAGCCGGAGAATTGTGCGTGTGTTCGTGGTGCTGGCGGCCATCGGACTCGGGGTCACGTACGTGGAATACACCGGCCGTAGCATGGGCATCCTCGGTCGCGTGGATTGGCCACCCATCACCGACCAGGCGGCTTTGCGGCGCGAGGCTACAGCGTTGTGTCAGGGCGGGGGAGGCTGGCGCGAACTGCAACCGGCGGAGTATCCTCCGGCGATGACGGCGCTGCACCCGGCATCGATCAGCGTTTCCAGTGAGCGGGTGTACGTCGCGCTGGTGCCGGGTCCGGGCGGACGCCGACGGTACCACGGTTACTACATCTGGCCGGACCGGGTCAGCCGGGCCGATGGCGGGATCGTGCGGGAAGAGAGCAACGGCGACCACCCGGACCTGTGAAGGGCGGGCCGCCCCGGGACCGCCGTCTACCGGACAGATACTGGTTGCCAAGCGGGGAGGGTTGCGGGACAATCAGCATTGGTTCAACCACGCGACATTCCATGTTTCCCGCCCTCCTTTTGATTCCGCTCATCGCGTTGTTCCGCATCTTCCTGGCTTGGCAGCCGGCAGGCGCGTTTTACACGACGGTCCTACCCGGCGCGTGTCCGTTGAGCGCGGTGGCCCTGTGCGCCGGGATGTTCCTGCCCCGGCGGCTGGCGTTGGCGGTGCCGCTGGCGATCCTGTTCCTGTCGGACGTGGTGATCGACCTGCATTACCACGAGAACTTCTTTTCGGCGTACCTGCTCGGGCGTTACGTGCTGCTTGCCGTGATCGGCCTGGGCGGCATGGCGTTGCGTCGGCAGCGGAGCCTGGCGACCGTGCTCGGCGCGAGTCTGGCGGGTTCGACCTTGTTCTACGTGGCCAGCAATGCGCTGGCCTGGCTCGGCTCGACGGTTTACGCGCAGACCCCGGCGGGGCTGTGGCAGGCGCTCACGGTCGGCATGCCGGGGTTCCCGCCGTCCTACGTTTTTTTCCGAAACGGGCTTGTCAGCGACCTGCTCTATTCTATGGTGTTCGTCGCCTGTGTCCGTCTCGCCTCGCGCCCCGAAAACGCGGTCGGCACGGACGCCGTTTTTGCCGACGCACGCTGACCGCCGACAGCTTGGCCTTTCTTACCGGGCCGCTGGCGGGGGTAAGCGCGGACCGGTGAGGAACGCCCCGAAGACCTACCCCTATTGACCGCCGGTTGACGCAGCCTTGTTTCGACCGACGAAGACCCTGCCATTTATGGATACCAGCAAGAAGCAGCAAGAACTGGAAATGCTCTCGCAGATGCTCCTCATCCGCCGCTTCGAGGAACGTGCTGCCCAGCAGTATCAACGCGGAGACCGGATCGGCGGATTTTGCCATCTGTACATCGGACAGGAAGCGGTGGTAGTCGGCAGCGTGGCGGCGACCCGGCCCGACGATTATCTGATCACCGCGTACCGGGATCACGGTCACGCCTTGGCGCGCGGTTCCAGCGCGGACGCTTGCATGGCCGAGCTGTTCGGCAAGGCGACGGGCATCACCAAGGGACTCGGCGGGTCGATGCACTATTTCGACAAGGAGCGTTCCATGATGGGCGGGCATGCCATCATCGGCCAGCACCTGCCGCTGGCGACAGGATTCGCGTTTGCCAGCAAGTACCGCAACGATGGGCGGGTGACGCTCTGCTATATGGGCGACGGCGCGATCAACATCGGCTCGTTCCACGAGGCGCTCAACATGGCCGGCCTGTTCAAACTGCCGGTCATTTTCATTTGCGAGAACAATTTCTTTTCCATGGGCACGCACGCTCACCGGTCGAATCCGCTCAAGGAAATCGTCAACCGGGGTCGCGGGTACGACATGGCCAGCGCGGTGATCGACGGCATGGACGCCCGGGCTGTGCGCGACGGGTTGACGGAGATCGTCAACAAGGTACGCGAGGAGCCGCAACCGTACTGGGTAGAGATTCGCACGTACCGCTACCGGGGGCATTCCATGAGCGATCCCGGCCTGTATCGGACCAAGGAGGAACTCGACAAGTACAAGGACCTCGACCCCATTGCCAAGCTGGCCAAACAGTTGATCGACGAAGGCTCGTTGACCCAGGAGGCGTATGATGACATGGACGCCAAGGCCAAGCAGATCAGCGTGGACAGCGTGACGTTCGCCGAGCAAAGCCCGGAGCCGCCGTTAGATGCGCTGTATGACTATACATTCGTGAATACCGTGAATGGTGTCGCCATAGGCAACTAATATTATCGCATGGTGGTAGAAGATTCCACGCGCTGGGAAAGCACTCAAAAACTCTTCAGGCTGGCTCCTTGGGTGGTTGCCTGCTGTGCCGGTATGATCGCTTTCAGCTTATGGTACGGTGTTCTCCCGGTCCTTCCGGCAATCATTTGTGCTGCCCTAGGATTATCGGGTACAAAAGGGCTTTTGGCGAGTTGCCAAGGCAACAAGGATGCGGCAGCAATTTACACCGTGATTTGTACTTCAGGTAATGTTCCGATGGCTACCTACAAATCGGGCAATGAAGATACGTTTATCTTCCTCGTCCACGCTTTGGGTTTGCTTGCTTGTTCTTTCGGGGTTGCTTTCCTCCTGCTTTACGTCTTTCGGGAAGTTTTTCTGCATTATATCCAAACGACGAGCCAAGGACCCAACAATAGTTAGACTTAAGTCCCACCATATTGTTCCTTGGTGTAGTCACCTCTCATGCGCGAAATCACCTACCGCCAAGCCGTCAACGAAGCTCTTGCCGAGGAAATGGAGCGCGATCCGAACGTGTTCCTCATGGACGCCAAGGCCAAGCAGATCGGCGTGGACAGCGTGACGTTCGCCGAGCAAAGCCCCGAGCCGCCGCTAGACGCATTGTACAATCATACGTTCGTGAATACGGTCAATGGCCAACCTGTCTCCAACTGAAGACGTCCCGTCTGTCCCTCGACCGTCGGTGCGTACGCTTTTTTTGAGTCCGCAACCGCCATTGGATGAGGCGGAGCGGAAGAAAAAGGCGCGAGCTTTCATTCACCGCAATCCATACGCACTGGCCGTTTGTGCCTTGATCTTCGTGGTCGGCTCGTTCTACAGGCCTATATCAGCTTGGTGGATACTCTTCATCTGTTTCTGTGGTGTGTTGGACACGCAGGTTGCCTTAAAAAGACTTCGAAACAGTGGTCCGAGAAACCCGTTGTTGGCAGGGTGCTACCCTTCCACGTTTGGCTTGGTGATCGTTACTATAAACGTGATAGAGAAAATGCCTTGGCTAGAGGGTTGGGCCGTCACGGTATATGCTGTTACCTGTAATCTAGGCACCATGTTTCTTTTATGTTGGCTCTTCCGTGAACCATTTTTGGGATACGTCGAGACGCCGACTGAGTTGGTAGCTCCCTCTGTTTACCCGACCAGGGAAGCCGCCCCCGAGCCTGTAGCTATTGTCGCACCCTTCCAAAATTTCGATTATTGAGAGGCAGTTTACCCTTCGTTCCATGAGAGAGATTACCTACCGCCAAGCCGTCAACGAAGCTCTTGCCGAGGAGATGGAACGCGATCCGAACGTATTCCTCATGGGCGAGGAAGTGGCCGAGTACAATGGCGCTTACAAGATCAGCCAGGGGTTACTAGAGAAGTTCGGGCCGAAAAGGGTGATTGACACGCCAATTGCGGAGGCGGGTTTTGCCGGGCTGGGAGTCGGGGCCGCTATGGTGGGATTGCGTCCCATCATCGAGTTCATGACGTTCTCGTTCTCGCTGGTGGCGTTCGACCAGATCGTCAATAACGCGCCGAACATGCTGACCATGTCGGGCGGGCAGTTCCACATTCCCATCGTGTTCCGGGGGCCGAATGGCCCAGCGCACCAGTTGGGCGCGACCCACTCCCATGCCACGGAGAATTTTTACTCCAACGTGCCGGGGCTGAAGGTCGTCACCCCGGCGACGCCGCGCGATGCCAAGGGACTGCTCAAAACGGCGATCCGCGACGATAACCCGGTGCTCGTGCTGGAAAGCGAAATGCTCTACAGCACCAAGGGCATGGTGGATGATCTGGGCGAGGATTTGCTGGTGCCGTTCGGCAAGGCGGCGATCCATCGTCCGGGCACTGATGTGACCATCCTGTGTTACGCGCAGACCGTGCGGATGGCGCTAGCGGCGGCGGAAACGCTCGCGTCCCAGGGGATCAACGCGGAAGTGTTGGACCTGCGTTCGATCAAGCCGCTGGACCTAAACGCTGTGCTGGAATCCGTGGCGAAGACGCATCGGGTCGTAATCGCGGAACAGGATCGGCCATTCTGCGGGATTGGCTCGGAATTGACGTTCCAAATCCAGAAGCACATTTTTGATGAGTTGGACGCGCCGATTGGGCGCGTGGCTCAGGAAGAAGTGCCGATGCCGTACAACGAGGCATTGGAGGAGGCCGTATTGCCAAGCGTAGCGAAGATCGTGGCGGCGGTGCGCGATATTTGCCCGGCCTGACCGTGGTGCCTAATGACAGTGTTCCACGTGGAACAAAAAACATGCCTTTGCTCTCACTACCTCAAACGATGATCACGCGTTTTCTCCTTCCTGTTGCTGCTCTTTGTTTGCTCGTCTGCGGTTGCAGCCAGCATGGAAACGTGTCGGCTGGCCAGCCCGCGCCCACGAATCCACGGGCCAACCGCTATGAACTGGCCAATCGGCATTCCGATCCATTAGCCTACAATGGCGCTGGCACTTCTGCCGGCATTCCCGACGACCCAACGGTTGGTCGATACCCCGGGCCGCTGACACCGCCAGTGACGCCGTTGATGGGCTTTGGTGATTGAACTAGCCGTCCAAAAGAACGGTTGCTCCGGATTTGCCGGCCTGATGCGGTCGGCAACCGTGTGAGTAATGCTATACGGTTGAGTGTTATCGCCAATGGACACGAACCTGCACGGCAGCATCCCACTGCTGGATTGCGCCCTTTGCCAGGCAAAATCGCGTTGAAGCCCTGGTCAAACGCGTCTAGTTGAACGTAGCTCATCGTTTTCTCACGAGCCATTCCTGCAACCCCGTCATCCCAACTTTTCCCGATATGTCTGACATCACCATGCCCAAACTGAGCGACACCATGACCGAGGGCACACTGGTCACCTGGAAAAAGAAAGCGGGCGAAAAAGTTTCTTCCGGCGAGGTGATCGCCGAAGTGGAGACGGACAAGGCGACGATGGAGATGGAAGCATTCGAGGACGGCGTGCTGACCGATCTCGTGCCCGAAGGGACCAAGGTCGCCGTCGGAGAGAAAATTGCCGTGATTCAAGGCAAGGGCGAAGGTGCATCGGTGCCGAAGGCAGCCTCTTCATCCGACGCGGCAGCGTCCAAAATCGAAACGAAACAGCCGGTGCCAGCGATGGAAAAGGAACCGGTGTCCAGCGGCACGGAACCCGGCACCGTTGCGACGCCAAACGGTCAGGAGAGCGTGGCGAACGGTGACCGGATCAAGGCGAGTCCGTTGGCGAAGAAAGTTGCCTTGGCTCAAGGGGTGCCGTTGGGCGGAATAGTGGGATCAGGCCCCGGGGGCAGGATCGTTCAGAAAGACGTGCTGGCGGCGGCTCCAAGCGGCGGACAGGCCAAGACCAGCCCGCCCGTCACGCCTGCTGCTGCGGCGGCACCGAGTGCGCCGAAGGCTGCCGCTCCGACCGTGAAGGCACCCGCCGCGCCGGTCCGTGCGAGCTTGCCGCAAAAGGAAACGCGGTTGCCGCTCTCGGGGATGCGCAAGACCATTGCGGAACGGTTGCTTCAGAGCAAAACGACGATCCCGCATTTTTATCTGCACACGGAGGTCGATGCCGCCGCACTCACGAAACTGCGAACGGAGATCAACACCGCCGGGGAAAAGGACGGCACCAAGGTCAGCGTCAACGATTTCATCCTCAAAGCCACGGCGGCGGCGATTGCCCGCGTGCCGAAGGTGAACGCATCGTTTGCGGGTGATTCGGTGGTTGAATTTAGCAGTGTCAATCTCGCCGTCGCGGTGGCGGTGGAGGACGGCCTGGTGACTCCCGTGGTCAGGGATGCCCACACCAAGTCGTTGTCCGAAATCAGTTTGGAAGTGAAAGATCTGGCGAGCCGGGCGCGGAACAAGAAGTTGAAGCCCGATGAATATCAGGGCGGAACTTTTACAGTGTCAAACCTCGGTTCGTATGGGATCGACCGTTTCGATGCGATCATCAACCCGCCACAGGCGGCGATCTTGTCAGTCGGCGCGCTGCTTAAAAAGCCGGTGGTCAACGCGGCGGGGGAGATCGTTGTCGGCCAGCGGATCGACCTCGGGTTGAGCTGCGATCACCGCGTGGTAGACGGCGCGCTGGGAGCGCAGTTTCTGGCGGAGTTGCGTCGGTTGCTGGAGTCGCCGGTGCTGATGCTGCTCTGAGACCGGGATTGCCTTTCCGGGGTGGCAAGGCGTTTGACGCTGTCGCCATGAGCATTTTACCCAAACGTCATTTTGTAGACTGCCGCTCGCCGAGATTTACGAACGAGTGACGTTTCCCGATTTCGTCAGCCGTTGAGGAGGGCGAGCCGGGCCGTGCTTGGCCCTTGAACGGCGGCCTGTTGCGCTTAGTATTTCGGGTGAATTATGATCTGATCGTCATCGGGGGTGGACCGGCGGGGTACGTCGGGGCCATCCGCGCCGCGCAGTTGGGCAAGAAGGTGGGCGTCGTCGAACGCGATCGCGCGGGAGGCACCTGCCTAAACTGGGGCTGCATCCCGACCAAAAGCCTGCTGCGCAACGCCGAGCTTTATCAGGTGATGAGCCACCGGGCGGCGGATTTCGGGTTCAAGTTCGAGGGACTAGGATTCGACTGGAGCAAGATCATCGGGCGTTCGCGCGGCGTGGCGGATAAGCTGGCGGGCGGCATCGAGTTTCTGTTCAAGAAGAACAAGATCGACTATCTGCGCGGCGACGGCACGTTCAAGGATGCGCGCACGATCATCGTGAAGAAGGCTGACGGCACCGAGGAAACGCACACGGCGGACAAGGTGCTGCTCGCCACCGGCACGGCCACGCGGGCGTTGCCGAACCTGCCTTTCGACAACACCAAGGTGATCGGCGCACGGGCGGCCATGACGCTCCCCACGCAGCCCAAGCGCATGGTCATCATGGGCGCGGGGGCCATCGGGGTGGAGTTCGCGTATTTCTACAATGCGTTCGGCACGGAGGTGACGCTCATCGAGATGATGCCGCGCATCCTGCCGGTGGAGGACGACGAGATCAGCGCCACGCTGCTCAAGAGCTTTACCAAGCAGGGCGTCAAGGTGCTCACTAGCACGAAGGTCGACAAGACCGAGGTGACCAAGGGCGGCGTCAAAGTGACGGTCCAGGGCGAAAAAGGCGGCGCGCAGGTGATCGAGGCCGACGTGCTGCTGGTGGCGATTGGCGTGACGCCGGTGCTGCCGGGCGGGCTGGAGTTCAAGAAGGACGCTCGCGGGTATTTGCAGACCGACGACTCTTACCAGACGAACGTCCCGGGGGTGTACGCGGCGGGCGACATCATCGGCGCGCCCTGGCTGGCCCACGTGGCCAGTTGGGAGGCACTGCAATGCATCGAGGGGATTTTCCACGGCAAGACCCCGCGCAAGGTGAACGTGTTCCCGGGCTGCACGTACTGCCAGCCGCAGGTGGCCAGCGTCGGGCTGACCGAGCGCGCGGCCAAGGACGCGGGGATCAAGTTTCGCGTGGGCAAGTTTCCGTTCCAGGCCAGCGGCAAGGCGCAGGCCGTGGGCGAGACCGAGGGGTTCACGAAAATTCTGTTCGGGGAGCCGCATGGTGAGGTGCTGGGCGCGCACATCATCGGGCCGGAGGCGACGGAGTTGATCGCGGAAATGGGGCTGGCCGTGAACCTGGAAGCGACGCACGAAGAGATCGAGGCGACGATCCACGCTCACCCGACGCTCAGCGAGGCGCTCCATGAGGCCACGGGCCAAGCGTATGGGCAGGCCATCCATATTTGACGGCAGCGAGCGGTGACGACGACGGGGAGAAGCGGCGACGCTTCTCCTCGCTTCGCTTTTTGGGCGTGGCGAAATTCGCCAGGGTCATGGCGCAGATGCGGACGGCTCTCAGGTCACGCAAACCCCCGGGGTGACCGGATTCCGATGGTCAGGGCAGTGGAGGAATCGCACAGCGAGGCCACCGGTAAATCCTTGCCGGTAGACGCCCGGCTTGCCGGGGCTTGAGGAGAGTGGATGCCTTGTCAATAAGTGCAAAGAGGGAAGCCGGTAAAAACCGGCGGGCCAGGGCGAAAATTCACAACATATTTTTATGGCCAATATCGGTAAAACCCGATTAGATTGTAAACATTCTTATGGCCGTCGAAATGGATTCCCGCCAGAAACGCAGCCGCACCCGCAGCCCCGCGTATCCGTACATCGCGTTGCCGTCCGCGCTGGAGAAGGCGGCGGTGCTATGGCAGGTGGAGGGGCGGCATCCGGCGGCGGTCAGCGTCGCGTTGCAGCATTGGGGCTACAAAGAGGATTCCAGCACGGGATACTCCTGCGTGGCCGCGCTCAAGAAATTTGGTCTGGTCGATCACGAGGGCATGGGCGAGACCCGGCAGGTGCGGCTTTCCGGGCTGGCGTTGAGCATCCTGCTCGATAAAAATCCCGATTCGCCGGAACGCCGGGACGCCCTGCGCGCCGCTGCCCTCGGGCCGCGCATCCACGCCGAATTGTGGGAACGCTACGGAACGGAGCTGCCCAGCGACCAGTCGCTCAAGCGCTTTCTGGTGGTGGAACGCAACTTCAACGAGGCGGCGGTCGATGAATTGCTCGACGAATACAAGGTGACGATGTCGTTTGCCGGGCTGCCGGTCGGGGCCGGGGCTGCCGGGGTGACGGCACCTCTCGAAGCCACGCCTGCTGCCTTGCCGCCGATGGCGTTGTCCGCAGCCACGCCGGTGGCAGAGCCGCCCGGGTACGGCGGCCAGGATCGCCGTCAGGATGCCCCGGCCAGCGTTCCCAAGCCGCCCGCACGGCCTCCGACCCCTGCGAACGGGGCGATGAATACGGGCGCTGTTTCCGGGGGCGTGCCGAGGCCCCTGGCGAACGTCAGCGGGCGAAGCGCGCCAGTTCAGCGGCCTTTGTTCGACGAGGACGAGACGGACGACCATCCGGAAACCGACCTCGGCGTGTACGAGGAAACACTTCCGCCGGTTCGCCGAGCACGGGAGGAAGCCGCCGCTTCGCACGAAGGGAGCGGACCGTGGTCCATGGCCCGGCGGGAGTTGCCGGTGCCCCTCGAAAACGATCTGGTCGCCCGGGTGCCGTACCCGATGACCGAGGAGGATTTTCTTTTGCTTATCGACACGCTCCAGCTCTGGAAAAAGCGGCTGGTGCACCCGACCCGCTAGGCTCTAGCTGACGGCTCGCTTGCGCCCGGAGGTCGCTATCCACCCCGGAAGCGAGCCGCCGAAAGCAGATTCGTCGGACGGAACATCGCCCAGAGCGGGCATTGGGGCCGACACGTTCTCCGTCGATGGGTGTGCGTCGTGGAGTCGCTCGGAGAGCCGGCAGGATCTTGTTGCCCATCGCTTGAGGGTGAGGCAGACAAACGGCAGTTCATTTTTCCAGACGGGATGGGCTTGTACACATCCTTAGGAAGAAAGATTCTTTAAATCTTTAAATACATCATCTTCATCAAGGTGTGAATAACTCGTGCGGATCGTGTTCCACTACGAATCCAGGCGTGTTCCACAAAACTTTTGGGCTGCGAACAACTTTTGAGTTTTACCGGCGGTAGTCCATAAAATAATCAATAAAGTGTTCTTATTGGAGGTTTTTGTTTCTTATTGATCGTTTATGAACAAGTTTATCCCCATATTTTTACCGGAGATCGCATCGGATCGTTAAAGGTTTTACTTTTGTTGATAAATGGCGTCGATGAGACCAACGGGTTTACCGTTAGAAGCTGGGGAGAGGACGGTCGAAAATGGTTGTGCATAATCTTGGACGGAGGGCGGAGAAGGCGGGCATTGCACGCGGCGATGGAAAGGCCCTGCCGCTGGTGAACAACCAGCGGCGCTCCCGCGTCGCGCGACCGTGAAAGGCGTCAGGCCGCCGGGATGGCAGCAGCCGGTTGCACCAGATCCGGCGTCACGGAAATCCAGAGCTGGCCATGCAAGGCGTCGATGGCGGCAGCACTTTCGGCTTTCCCCTTGCTGGCACCTTGGCCGCGGCCCAGAGTGATCCTGTTCCAATCGACCTGCGCGGTGAAACTGCGCGCGTGATCCGGCCCGATCTGCGCGACGATGGTGTACGACGGGTTGCGCTGCGCGGTGTGGTTGCCGTCGCCAGGCGGCAGGGCCTGGAGGATTTCCTGAAGTCTGCCCTTGGGATTGTGAAGCAACAGCGGCTGCTGGTCGGCGGTGGCGAGGTCTTCCCGCGCCTGCTCCAGAAAGAAGGCGCGGGCGGGGGCCAGGCCGCCGTCCAGATAAAGCGCGCCCACCAAAGCTTCAAAGGCGTCACCTAGCGTGGAGATGCGGTGCCGCCCCCCGCTCGACTCGTCGCCCCGGCCCAGAATGAGGTGATCGCCGAGGTGGATGGCTTTGGCGTAAACCGCCAGGGTGTCGCCGGACACGAGGCGCGCCCGACCCCGCGAAAGAATGCCCTCGTCCGCGTCGGGGAAACGTCGGTAAAGATCCTCGCTGACCAACACTTGCAACACGGCGTCACCCAGGTATTCGAGCCGCTGGTTGTCGAAGTGGACGCGCTGCATTTCGTGCCCCAGGCTAGAATGCGTCAACGCTTCGGCCAGCAACAAGGAGTTGCGGAACTTGTAGCCGATGCGTTCTTCGAGAGGGTGCATGGAGGGGCGGCTACCTTCAGTCTGGTCGGTCCTGCATGGTCAATCCGGGGTAAGGGAGAGGTTTGGCTTGCCTGTCTCGCAGACTCGGCTTTCAACTTCGCTCAGGATGACAGAAGTTTTGAGAAAGCGCGCCGGGAGGATAAAGTGTTTAGAGGAGCGCGTCGGGGTTGAGGGCCTGGAGTTCGGCGGGGACGAAGAGGCCGTCGCGGCGGATGACCTCGCCGTCGAATTTGATCTCGCCGCCGCCCCACTCGGGACGTTGGATGCAGACCATGTCCCAGTGGACCTGGGAACGGTTGCCGTTGTCGGCGTCCTCGTAGGCCTGGCCGGGCGTGAAATGGAAGCTGCCGCTGATCTTCTCATCGAAGAGAATGTCGCGCATCGGGCTAAGGACGTGCGGGTTAAAGGCGAGGGAGAACTCGCCGATGTAGCGCGCGCCCTCGTCGCTGTCGAGGATCTCGTTTAGCTTCTTTTCGGGGTTGCCGGTGGCCTTGACGATCTTGCCGTCCTTGAATTCCAGGCGCACGCCGTCGAAGGGGATGCCCTGATAGATCGTCGGCGCGTTGAAGGTGACGTGGCCTTGGACGCTGTCTCGCACGGGGCAGGTAAAGACCTCGCCGTCGGGGATGTTGTGCGTGCCGCCGCAGGTGATGGTACCGATGTCCTTGACGCTGAAACGCAGGTCAGTGCCCGGGCCAGTGATCTCGACGCGGTCGGTGCGGTTGAAGCGTTCCTTTAGCGCGGCCATGCCGGGGGCCATCTTCGCGTAGTCGAGCGTGCAGACGCGGAAATAGAAATCCTCGAACGCTTCGGTGCTCAGCCCGGCCTGCTGGGCCATGGCGGCGGTCGGCCAGCGCAGGACGCACCATTTGGTCTTGCCGACGCGGTGGTCGATGACGGGTTTCATGGCCCGGGTGGCGAGGGTCATGCGGTCACCGGGGACATCGGAAAGCTCGGCGATGTTGTGGCTGCCTCGGATAGCGATGTAGCCCTGCATTTCCTGCATGCGGGCTAGTTCGAGCCGACTCAGGAGCGTGTACTGTTCCTCGGCGGCGTCGCGGAGCATCTCGCGGGTGACGCGGGCGTCGTGGAGCTGGACGAAGGGCAGCGCGCCGACCTCGCGGGCCGCGCGGATGAGGGCGACGGTCATCTCGGCGGGCGTGTCGAAGCAGTCGAGCAGGACGCGGTCGCTGGTCTGGAGCCGGGTGGAAAAACGGGTGAGCAGGCGGGCCAACTGGTCGAAACGCGGGTCGGGCATGACGGGAGAAATTAAGAAGTTATTCACCGGACCGGGGAGGGCCGGTAAAAAAGTGTGTGGATAAGTTGTGGAAAAACAGGTGCCAGCAGAAACACGATAGCGCGCCAGACGCGGAAGAAAAGGGCGCGGTTTTCGGAGGGTGAAAACACCATTTGAGACGGGAGGAGGACGGAACGGATGCAGATCGCAACGGAAGCGTCCCGTGGCGGTAACCGGGACGGTCGCCCTACAATCCTTGGCGATTTTCGCCATTTTGCCTTATTGGGAAGGCGTGATTTATGAAATCAGCAATGATCCCAAACGGCTGGATTTGGATGTGATCCATCGCTATCTGAGCGAAGATTCCTATTGGGCGCAGGGGATTCCACGCGAGGTGGTCGAGCGGGCGGTGGCACATTCGCTGTGCTTCGGGGTGTACGCCGGAAGCGAGCAGGTGGGGTTTGCGCGGGTGGTCAGTGACCGGGCGACGTTTGCCTATCTCGCGGACGTGTTCATCCTGCCAGCACACCGGGGGCAGGGGTTGTCAAAGCGGCTGATGTCGGCGGTCGCCGCGCACCCGGAGTTGCAGGGACTGCGACGCTGGATGCTGGCGACGGCGGACGCGCACGGCTTGTACCATCAGCACGGGTTCGCGGCGTTGGCCAAGCCCGAGCGATTCATGGAGCGGAGGGAGACCATCGCTTACGGCGGCGACGCCTGACGCCGGACGGTTTTGCTTGTACGAGAACGGGAAACGACCGAAGACAGCGCGTGCTCGCCAGATTTTTCCGCAGCCCCCTTTTCTTCCTGCTGATCGCAACCACCCTCGAAGTCTGTGGGGATGCCGTCGTCCGTATCGCCGTTTACAACCGGGTGGGACCGGCGCGGGCGACGATCTTCTGCGCGGGAGCCGTGCTTTTGTTCGGGTACGGTCTTTTCCTGAACCTGGCACCGTTGGAATTCGGCCAGGTGGCGGGCCTGTACATCGCCGCGCTGTTCATCGTGTGGCAAGCCGTTAACTTCGTGGTTTTCCGCATGCCGCCGAGCCTGCCGATCCTGGTCGGAGGCGCGCTGATCGTGGCAGGGGGCGCAATCATCACGTTCTGGCGTCCGCAATAATCGGGTCAGACCGAAGTGCCCGCGGCATCGGCCTGCTGGGCAAGGGTGTCCTGGGCGCGCAGGAGATCGTGGAGGGTGAGCAGCCCGACGACCACGCCGCTCTCCGCCTGGTCGAGAATGAGGACCATGCCGTGCGCGGATTCGATGAGCAAGGACTGGGCTTCGCCGATGGTGGCGTCGCGCAGGCAGGCGGCGGCGGCGTGAACCAGAGCGGGGCTACCGGCGGCGAGAGTCAGCGTGGTTTCCGAACGCAGGAGCAGCCCGGGCGTGGGGCGGCCCGCAGCGGGGTCGGCGGCGACCGGGAACCGCTCGAACGCCGGATGCGCGGCGAGGGCGTCCGAGAGGGACCCGGAAGCGGCGAGAGCGTCCGGGGCGAGGACGACGGGCTGGAAATTGGCGATGGCCGAGACGGGGTATTGCCGCCAGGAGCGCAGGTCGCGCGGGGGCATGAAGGTGCGTGTGGTGTGGCCGTCGTCGAGGAGAACCTGTTCGTAGAAGTTGTGATGCAGGAAAACGCGGCTGACGGCCTGGCTGATGAGCGCGCCGACGAGCAACGGCGGCACCAGCGCGAAGTCGTGCGTCATCTCGAAGACGATGAGGATGCTCGTCAGCGGCGCGCGCACGACGGCTCCCAGGCACGCGCTCATCGCCACGACGGCCAGGAGAACGTGGTCGTCGGGGCTGAGGTGAATCCCGGCGGTGCGGACGAGGCCGCTGAGTGCCACGCCGCACATCGCGCCCAGAAACAGGTTCGGCGCGAAGATGCCGCCGCAGCCGCCCGTGCCGTAGCCGACGGTGGTGGCAGCCAGCTTGCCGACGCAGAGCAAGGCGGCGAGTTTCCAGGAAAGCTCGTCGTTGAGGCCGTGGTTGAGGTCGTCGTAACCGAGGCTGAAAATGCCGAGGTGACCGGTGCGCAGGAAGATCGACGCGCCGATGCCCCAGGTGAATAGTCCGCCAAGCGCCGGGCGCAGCCACGGCGGGATGCCGACCATGAAACGGCGGACGCGGAAAGCCTTGCGCAAGCCCAGCGACCCGGCCTGGAAAACCACGCCCACCAGCGCCGCGCACGCCGCCGCCAGTGGGGCCAGCAGGTAGCCGTGCCAGGTGGGGACGTTGATCGAGCGCAGGTCGAACGCCGGGCGCGGCCCGAGGATAGCTTGCACCACCAGCGCGCCGAGCACCGCCGCATAGAGGATGCTGCCGAGCAGACGGCTGTTGAGGTCCTCGATGATCTCCTCCAGCACGAAGGTGATCGACGCCAGCGGCGCGTTGAACGCGGCGGCGAGTCCGGCGGCAGCCCCGGCAGCCGCGGCGAGACGGCGGCCGTTTTTCGCCACGCCCAAGCGTCCGGCGAGTTGGGAGGCCGCGCCGCCCGCGAGCTGTACGGTGGGACCCTCGCGCCCCAGGCTCGCGCCGCCGCCGACCGTCAGAATGCCCGCGACGAATTTTACCCACACGACCCGCGCCGGGACGTAGCCGAAGTCCTTCCAGAACGCGAGTTTGAGTTGCGGGATGCCGCTGCCCGCCGCCTCCGGGCAGAACCGGCTAAGGAGCAGCCCGGCCACCAGCGAGGTGACGACGATGACGCCGAAGCTACCGGCCAGAAATATGCCGGTGCCCAGAGTCGAAAACCGCAGGAACGTCGCGTTGAAAAGGGCGTTGATGCCGACCTCGAACACGACTGCCGCCAGCCCGGCGCACAGGCCGTAAAGCGTGGTCAGCAGGACCGGGCGGGCATTACGGGGGAGCTTTTGCAGGGTGGCGGTCCAGTTCAGCACAGCGCCGCCAACTTCTCAGTAAATCGTCCGGGTGCAACCGCTGGCACACCGGTCCCCGCCCGTTCCCGAGCAAAGCCTCCGCTCCGCCAAAACCTAGGGTAGTGCCGGTTTTGTCTTCTGGTATTTGTCGTCCTTGGCCTGCTTCTCGACGGTCTCGAAAAGCTCGGTCAACCGCTTCTTGTTGAGCGAATTGAGGATAAACGCCGGGACGCCGCCGCCCGCGTCGGTCCAGAGGATATAGGTGCCGCGCGTGTGTTCGCCGTTGTCGGTGGATTCGAGTTGCCAGCTTCCCTCGTTGTTCTTGATGCGGACGACGCCCGATTTCTCCGCCGGTCCCTTGTCGCTGGCCGGGGACCACTTGGTCTTGTAGAGAACCCCCTTGTCGGTGGCGCTCGATTCGTCCTGGACGAGAATCGTGTAATCGCGCTCGGAAATCATCGGCGGGTCGACGCGCGCATAAGCGATGACCTGACCCTTCGCACGGTCGCGCGAGATGACCTTGCTCTCGACGACGTGGGGCATGAACTGCGCGTAGTGCTCGGCGTCGTCGAGCACGTTTTTGACGACCCAGTTCGGCTCGTCGAAGGTGCCCACCGCTCGCACTTCCTTGATCGAGCTGCCCGCGTGGTCGCGCGTGTAGATGGTCAGCGTCGGCGTGCGGCTGATTTCCGTCCAGTCGTTGTCGGCTGCCCGGGCAGGGGCGGGTGAAAGAGACAGGGCACCACCGAGACACAGCGCGACGAGAAGTTTGGATGGGTTCATGAGAGGGAAAGAAACGAAGATTCCGACGAGCACGCCGGTTTCCCTTCTGCATCGTTTGCCGACCCCCCGGCTGGCTGCCTCGGGCGGTGCCGCGGAAGTACTCGCGCTGGGGCGGTCTCTCTTATATAGAAGGGAACCTCCGTTCATGAGCACCGCCCGCGACAATACCCTCGACATCCGGCTGCCCGAAGGCGTGGTGTTTTCGCTGCCGCTGGCGGGTCCGGCCACGCGGTTTCTCGCTTGGCTGGTGGATTTGCTGGGCACGCTAATCCTGCTGATCGTGGTCAGCACCCTGGTGCATTTGTTGGACGTGGTTTCGCCGGACGCCGCGACGGGCGTGTCCATCGTGCTTATCTTCGCGGTGCCGATCTTTTACGGCATCCTGTTCGAGGGATTCTGGCGGGGGCAGACCCCCGGAAAGAGGGCGTTGCGGTTGCGGGTCATGGACGCGCGGGGCCTGCGGCTGGACTTGCGGCAGGTGGTGATCCGCAACCTGCTGCGGGCGGTGGACGGGCTGCCGTCGCTATACATGGTGGGCGGGGCGGCGTGTTTTTTCACGGCGCGCGCGCAACGGCTGGGCGACCTTGCGGCGGACACGGTGGTGGTGCGGATCGAGCGGCCCGGCGCGCCGGACCTGACGCAACTGGCCACCGGAAAGTACAATACGCTGCGCGACCATCCGGTGCTCGCCGCCCGGTTGCGCCAGCGCGTGCCGCCCGCCGAGGCCGGGCTGGCGTTGCAGGCCCTGTTGCGCCGCAACGACCTCGACCCCGAGGCGCGCGTGGAACTTTTCGAGCGGCTGGCCGCGCGGTTCCGGGTGGCGGGGCCTTTGCCGGAGGAACTGGTGTTCGACCTGACCGACGAACAACTCGTGCGCAACGTGGTGGACGTGCTGTTCCAGGCACGCGGGAAAGCGTAGTTTACGCCCGTGCGCGCCGCTGGCCGGAGAACTTGAAAAAGCACGTCAGCGCGACGAGTTCCACCACGCCGAAAGTGATCTTGATGGAGTACGGCAACACGGGCGCGTGGTACTGCGAGAAGAACGCCTCGATGATCCCGGCCCACACGAGCATCAGTGCGACCCCGGCGATGAGCGTGACGAGATCCGCGCGGATCGCCCGCAACCGCTCGCGCAACGGCACCTGCCGACCCCAGCCAACCAGCGCGCCGCCGAGCACCAGCCCGGCCTGGCCCGCCACCAGGATCGCCGGGATTTCCACCGAGCCGTGCGGCAGCAGCCACCCGGCCAGAAACACGCCCTGACCCGCGCGCAGGTAGTCGAGGATGATCGCGCCTAAGTAGACGCCGTTGGAAAACATCACGATCATCGTGCCCACGCCCCAGGTCAGGCCGAACGCGAGGGCCTTGACGGAAACCCCGATGTTATTGGCCATCAACATGCCGGAGAACGAGGCGTGCTGACCGGCGAATCGCTTGCCTTGGTCGCGCTCTTCGTCGGCGACGCGTTCGGCGGGGTTCATGTCGGCGTGGCCGAAGGGCAGCGTGACGGCGCGGGCGTCGGGGTCAATCGCCAAGGCGAGCGCACCGAACGCGGCCCCGACCACCGTGATGGCCAACGCCAGCCAGAAGGCACGCACCCGGCGGCGAAACGCCCGGGGAAAATTGACCGTGAGCCAATGCCACGGGTTGCCTAACGCGCCGCCGGTGCTTTCGGCGGAGCCGCCGCGCGAGTGGATTTCGGCGTAGGCGCGGGCGACGAGCGCGCCGAGCGAACGGCGCAGGTCGCTCTCGGCGGAGAACGCGGCGAGGCGGGCGAGGTCGCTGGCAGCACGCTGGTAGAGGTAGTGGAGTCGTTCGGCGCGGGACAGGTCCAGCCCGGCGCGGCCCCGCAGGGAGCGGTCGCGTTCGAGACCGTCAAGCTGCGCGGAGAGTTCGTCCCAGGAGGGCTGCTCGGCGGCAACGAAACGGGCGAGGTCGATGATCATCGGGGGAATTTAGCTCCCTGGTTTGTTATGTCGCAACGTTCCACGTGGAACTTTTAACCCTATAGTGGGTAATCTATTTTGTCTTCATCAGCCGGACGCCGTCCCAACCCGGCGCGGGAGCCTCGGCGATGAGCGATTGGCAGCGTTCGAGGTAAAAAGCCGTCAGGATGTCGGCCGGGTTGTGCTTCGTGCATTCCTCCAGCAGGCGCGCGGCGGCGGCGAACTCCTGTTTACGGTAGAGCAGGATGGCGTCCTCGTAGTCGGCGTAAAGCAGTTCCTGCGTTTCGGTGGGCAGGTCCGTCAGCGGGCCGATGACGGTCATCACCTCGGCGGCCTTTTTTTTGCCCTTCACGCGCACCAGATCGACCGTGCGCAGCCGGAACGTCTCGCTGACCCGCCGCGCCACGGTCTCGCCGATCAGCAGGTCCAAGCCGTAGTCCCTAGTCAGCCCTTCCAGGCGCGAGGCGAGGTTGACGGCGTCGCCCATCACGGTGATTTCCATCTTGGAGCTTTCGCTGCCCAGGCCGCCGACGATCACCTCGCCGTGGTTGACGCCGATGCCGATGTCCATCGGCGGCTGGCCTGCCTTGAGCCATTTCGTGTTAAGCGCGGCGAGGCGCACCCGCATTTCCAGCGCGGCGGCGACGGCGTCGCGGGCATCGGCGTCCAACCCCTCGGTGTGCATGCTGCCCCAGACGGCCATGACGGCGTCGCCGATGAACTTGTCCAGCGTGCCGCGATGCCGGAAGACCACGTCCACCATCTCGCCCAAGTACTCGTTGAGCTGCGCGATGAACGCGGCGGGATCGTCGGCGGCCTCGGTGAGGCCGGTGAAGCCGCGCACATCGGAAAAGAGGACGGTCACGCACCGGCGTTCGCCGCGCACGAGCGCGCCGTAGCGGGCGGGGTCGGCCAGGAGTTCGCGCACGATGTCCTTGGAAACGAGACGGTCCAGCACGCCGCGCACGCGGGCTTTTTCGGCGCGTTCGACGGCGTATTCGCCGATGAGTCCGCCCAGGCCGCCGGTGTTAAAAACCAGCAGCGGCGTGAACGCCAGCGGCATCAGCCCGCCGTGGTTGTAGAGCCATTGCAAGACCCCGACGAACGCCACGCTCGCCGCCGCGAACGCGCCCAGGCGCACCAGCGGCGGGCGCACCGCCACGCCCACGGCCCACGCCAGCGCGCCCGCCGCGAGGATGAGCGCGAGGTCGGTCCAGATGCTCGTGAGGGTCAAGTAATCGCGGTTGAGCGCGGCGGTGAGCGCCTGGAGTTGCAGGTCGGGTCCGGGAATCTCGCCGTAGGGCGTCGGGAGCACGTCGTGGAGAATCGGGGCCGCCGCGCCGACGATGACGATCTTGTCCTTGAAGAACGCGCCGTCCTGATAGTTGCCCTTCCAGGTGGCGTCGGAGAAAATCTCCCAGAGCGGATGGGAGGGATAATCCGCGCCGTGGTGCAAGTCGGTGTAGCGGAACAGCTTCGGCTCGTCGTCCGCTGGGAGGAGGCGGGCGTCTCCGAGTTGACCCAGGGCGTGGGCCACCAGCGAGGAGTAGACCGGCTCGCCGGGGCGCGGCGCGTGGCCGTTATACGCCGAGGGGGTGGTGCGGAAAAGCAGCAGGCGAATCGCGCCGTCCAGGTCGGAATGGTAGTTCACGTAGCCCACGCGAGGGTCCTGCGCCGCGTCGGCGATCAGGGTGCTGGTGGGGGCCTGCCAGGCGTCCTCGCCCGGGGGAGGAATGTGGACGAACTTCGTGCCGATAACGACGTGCTGGCGGTGCCGGTCCAGCGCGGCGCGGAAGGCGTCGTCGCCCCGGCTCGGGTTGGGGAACACCATGTCGAACAGCACCAGCCGCGCCCCGGCGGACACCAACCGGTCGAGGACGAGCGCGTGGACCTCGCGCGACCAGTTCCAGTCGCCTTTGCCTTCGGCGATGAGCTTGAGGGCGGGGGAGGCGTCGATTTCCTCGGGCCACAGGCCGTCGAGCTTGAGGGTGGCGTCGTCGATGCCCAGAAAGACGATGTCGGGGCGCAGGGCGGCGGGCCGTCCGTGGTTGCGCAGGAAATTGCCGACCTTCAATTCGCCCGACCGAAGGGGCATTTCCCAGGCGGAAGTCGAGCCGGAGCCATACCCGGCAGTGACCTCGTGCCAGAAGAGCCAGCCCAGGAGCAGCGTCGGCAGGACGGCGGCCAGCCCCAGCCCGGCGGGCCGGTGCAACCGGCGCAAGGAGCGGAGAACCGGGGCGAACATGGGTGTTTGTCTTGTTACGCGTCCGGCCTCTCGATGCCAAGCCGAAAGTATCTTGCGGGAAACGCACGCCTTGCACAGTGACCGGCCTATACTTTCGGTTAGGTATCTCTGGGACAGATACTTTCGGCTTGACAGCCGCCGTCGTCGTTCGCTTAATCGTCCGCGCCTTGTTGAACCGCGCCCTTCTCCCCGTCATCGTTTTGTCACTGCTCCTCTGGACGTTCCAGGCGGCGCAGGCCCAGCAGTTTTCCGCCCAGACGGCGGCGGGCCAGATCGAACGTGCCCGCCTGCCTAACCCGACCCTGCCGCTGGCTCCCGGCGCGCTGGCATCGGGTGAACCGGCGGAAAGCGGCAACACCGAGAACGCCACCGCCCCGGCCACCAGCGGCGACAACGACCTGGGCGTCCAGTCGCTCCTGCGCGCGCCCGAGCAACGCCAGCCGTGGACGCTCTTTGCCAACGGCGGCTTCGTCTATACCACCAACGTCGCGCTCACCCAGCGCAACCAGCAGGACGACGTGTTCTTCGTCGGCGAGGGCGGCGCGGGCTACGACTTCAAACTGACGCCCGACCTGAACCTGGCCGCCAGCGTCCGTCAGCAATATTTCGCCTACGACACGTTCGACCAGCTCGACTTCGGCTCGCTCAACTTCGGCCTCGGGCTGAGCTACACCGCGCACCGGCTCGACGACGTGGTCCTGAGCGCGCAGTTCGGCTTCACCCGGCTGACCCGGCGCGGTGTCTGGGACAACGAGTTCTTCCGCGACGGCAGCCTCGATCTGGGCGTGCAAAAACTATTCACGCTCGGGCGCGCGCAACTGGTCAGCGCGGGTTTTGACATCGGGCTGAACGTGTCCGTGCCGCACGTCGCCGAACGCGAGGAATTCGGGCTTTCGACCGGGTACATCCTGCAAATCACGCGGCACCTCTCGGTGCAGGTGGGCGGGCGGGCGGCTTATTATCTCTACGCCGCGTCGGGCCGACAGGATTTCAACTTCGCCGGGAGCGCGGGCGCAACGTACGAGATCACGCCCTGGTGCAGCGTGGGCGCATCGATTTCCGGCGTCGTGGACCGTTCCGACCGGCAGGTGTTCGACTACGACGTGTTCAACACCGGGGCCAGCGCATTCTTCCGGCTGAAATTCTAACTTCCTGATGCTGTGATGACGCCTTTTTTTCGGATCGTGTGCTGGTCCCTAGCCGTGGGCCTGGGAGTGTCTTCGTTGCGCGCGGAGGGACTCAAGAGCGCGCAGGTTTCGCGGATTTACAACGACGTGAAGCTGCTGCCGGAGAACCAAACACCGCGCCCCGCCGCCGTGGCGGACACCATCAGCGGCAAGTCCGCCGTGCAGACAGGCGCGGGTTCCCGCACGGAGCTGATGTTCACCGACAAGACGCTGACCCGGCTAGGGGCTAATTCGTTCTTTTCGTTCGTCAACGGCACGCGCGACATGAACCTGGGCAGCGGCACGATGCTCCTCCAGGTGCCCAAAGGCGCGGGCGGCGCGGAAATCCACACCGCCGCCGTGACCGCCGCGATCACAGGCACGACGCTGATGGTCGAGTTCAACCCCAAGAGTTATTCCAAGATCATCGTGCTGGAAGGCACGGTGCGCGTGTTCCTGACCAAGCGCATCGGCGAGAGCGTGCTGGTCCACGCGGGGCAGATGGTCATCGTGCCGCCGGGGGCGGCGTCGATGCCGGAGCCGGTGAGCGTGGATTTGAAGGTGCTCTACGCCACGAGCGGACTCATCAACGACTTCGGCCCGGTAGCTTCCAAGGGGCTGATCGACCGGGAAATCACCCGGCAGCGCAACGACATCGACGGCGGCAAGCTCGCGGACACCAACCTGTTCATCGTGGGCCGGGGCACGGAAGTGCAGGAGGGCCATCTGAGCTTCATCAGTGGAAACGATCACAACATCACCGCCCGCCAGGGGGCGCACACGCCGCTCGGCCTGAACGCCACGGCGCGTCCCACCGTGCCGCCGCCTCCGGCCACGCCACTGCCGACGCCACCCGTGGTCACGCCGACGCCACCCGTGGTCACGCCGACCCCGCCCGTGGTCACGCCGACCCCGCCCGTGGTCACGCCAACGCCGCCAATCGTCACGCCAACGCCACCCGTGGTCACACCGACCCCGCCGATTGTTACACCCACGCCACCCGTGGTCACGCCGACGCCGCCAATCGTCACGCCCACGCCGCCGATAGTCACACCGACCCCGACCCCCGCCCCGCCGACCCCGAGTCCGTCGCCCTCCGTGCCGCCGAGTCCGACCGCAGTGCCCACGGCCACGCCGCCACCGAGTCCGACGCCGAGTCCGACGCCGACGCCGAGTCCGACCCCCAGCGTCACGCCAACCCCGACACCGTCACCCGCCCCGTCTCCCTCGCCCAGCAAATTCGGGCCGCTGCCCCTCATCGCCAACAACGTCGGCGGCGCGTTCAACAACGGCGTCAACACGGTCTACGCGATTGACGGGACCAGCGCCATCGCCACCGACCCGTTCATCACCACCCAGGGCGTGACGGATGCCGGGCGCATCTACCGGGGCGGCACGGTGGCCAGCCCGGCGACGGCGAGCAGCGTCGACGGCCTGCCGAGCCTCTATTTCCTCGGGGCCACGGGCGGCCCTTCGACGTTCGACACGCAGGCTGGCTTCGACGCACAGTTCGGCACGATTGGCAACGTGGGCGGCCTCAAGTTCGACAGCCTCGGGCTGGTCGGCAACCCGGCGTCCATTTCCACGGCGGGCGGCCCAACGAGCCTCATTTTCGTGGCGGTCAACGGCATCAGCGACTCCGCCCCGGGCACCAACGTTTATTCCAGCACCTTCGACCTGCGCGGGTTGGACAACGTCGCCTTCGTCACGCAAAACGGCTCGATCACGCTGGCGAACGGGCTGACGTTCACCAACTCCGGTGCGACGGCCACGGGTCTGACGCTCTATGCCAGGGGCGGCTCGTTGTACTCGAACAACGCCGCCTTCAACCTGCCGGGCAGCGCGCTCAACCTGTACAGCGACACCGGGGTCATCTCCTACGGCCCGATCGGCTCCGCGACGGCGGCGGGGGCGGGGGCCGTGAACTTCATCTCGGGCGGCGCGCTGACCGTGGGCGGGATCGTCAACGCATCGGGCGACATCAACGCGACCACGACCGCCGACGGCGCGGGCGACCTTACCCTCATTTCCAGCAACCAGATCATCACCGGCAGCAGCGGCGACTTCAACGCGACGAGCGGCGGGGCGATCAGCGCCCAGGGCACGATCACCACGGGCGGGGACACGCGGCTCGTGGCCGCCAACGGGGTCAGCGTGGTCGGCAACATCACCACCGGCGGCAACCTGCGCCTGAAGACCGACGCGGGCGACATCACGACCGACGCCAACAGCCAGTTCAGCGTGGGGGGCATCTTCACCGCCAACGCCGCGGCGAGCAACCTGACGCTCAACGGCACGGTCACCACGACCAACGCCGTCGGCTACGCGGCGGACGTGACCCTGGTCGACCTCTCGGCGGGCGGCAACATCACCTTGTCGAGCAGCGCCGTTGTGATGATGAACGGCGGCGTGTTCTCCGCCAATGCCAACCAGACCCTGACGATTGACGGTACCGTGGGTGATGTCGTCAACCCCGGCGGTGATGGCGGCGCCTTCCACGGCGGCCGCTTCACCCGGGCCACCTCCCCGCTGCCCAGCGATTCCATGTCGTTCGAGCCTACCTACGCCAGTGGAGTCGCGGGCAACGGGATCATCATCAACGGGTCCATCGCCTCCACCGGCACCGGCGGGGCCAACGGCACCGATGGCCTGACCTTTACCGCCAACGGCGGCGACTTTACCCTCGGCCAAAACGGCGAGTTGCAGGCGAGCGGCGGCGACATCACTCTCGCGGCGAACAGCGGGGCCATGACCCTCAATGGCACCGTCGGCAGTTCGGGCAATGTTTTCCTGACCAGTTCGGGCGACCTGAACATCAACAGCTTCGTGGAAACCGGAGGGAACGGCGGGACGGTGCAGGCGACCAGCTACGGCGGCGCGCTCAACACGGGCACCGGCGCCTATCTTTTCACCGCCGCCGGAGACATTATGCTGACCGCGGGCGGCACCATGGACATCAACGGACAGGTGAACGCAGGCGGCAACGTGAACCTCACCGCCGGCAGCAACCTGACGGTAGACGGCACCGCCGACGCCGCCGGCTCCGCCTTCACGCTGACGAGCAATGGCGGCGGGATCACCATCAACGGCGAGATCGACAGCGCCGGTAGCACGCTCATGGCCCCCGACAAGACCAACGGCGCGGTGGCCATCAACGGCACGGTGTTCGCCGGCACAGGCACGGTGGATATTAACGCGGGCACCACGTTTACCAACGGCCCCAACTCCAGCATCGTTGCCAGCGACGTGGAAATCACGGCAGGCACCGTGGCGACGCTCGACCTGTCACGCTTCACGGTGGACACCTCGACCGGGGCCACCGTGGTTAGAGTGACCGCCGCGACCATCGACGCGACGAACCTGAGCAGCAACCAGTTTGCCAACGATTTGGAACTGACCGCCACCGGTCCGATGACCCTCGACGGTTTCTTTAACGTGACGATCCTCAAAGCGGGCAACCTGACCGTCTCGCCGGACAGCACCGTCAGCGTCCAGTCTCTCAATACCACCGGGGCGACCGGCGCGGTCGTCATCGGCGACGGCAGCATTTTCCACCTGAACGGCAGCGCGGGCAACAACGCCGTGGGCGCCGTGACGCTCGACGGCTCGCCCACGGTGCAACTCAGCGATTCGCTGGCGGTGGCGGGTGGGATTTCCGCGACGGATTCCGAACAGACGCCGGGCGTGAGCGTGGATTCGGGGGCGACGCTGACCGTCACCGGCAGCATCGCGCTCGGCGCGGGCAACCTCTTCGGCGACAGCGGCACCAGGATCAGCACCAACAGCGCCCTCACGACCACCGGCGACGTGACCGCGTCCACCCTCAACGTCCACGGCGGCTTCACGGTGGGCACGCTCAGCGCGGGGACGCTCACCTTGCAGAACATCAACGGCAACACCTCGGCCAACCCGCCCGCCTCGGTGGTCAACGGCGCGGTGAGCGCGTACCGGCTCAATGGGTCGGAACTCAACACGTTCACGCTCGGGCAGTTCACCGCCGGGGCGTTGCAGTTCGCGGGGATCAGCGACCTCAGCCAAAACCGCGACGGCTATTCGCTGACGCTCAACCTCACCGGCAATTTCGGCGTCGGCGCGGGCGGGGTGACCGGGTACGTGACCGGCGGCGATTTCAGCGGCGCGGCCATCCCTGCAAATTCCACCGCGTACAACGGCACGACCGGCGGGCCGGGCGGGAAGTTCATGGTGACGACGACGCCCAACACGTTTACCGGCGCGGCGGGCACGATCAGCATCCAGTCCAACGGCACCGCTATCGTGCCCATGTTGAACGCCAGTGGCGGCGCGTTCGCCCCGACGATGAACCCCATCACCGGCACGGGCGGCGCGGGCGGCACCCTCGCGCTCACCGCCGCCGACGCGCTGACCGTCTCCAACGGGGCGACCCTGACCGTGGCGGGCGGCAATTACGTGCCTGCGGGCACGGCGGCGTACACCGGCGGCGGGGCCACCGGCGGGGCGGGCGGGACGGTCGGCCTCGTGGCCGGGACCACCTTGACGCTGACGGGCGGCACCGGGGCCAGCGGGACCACCGCCGGGCCGATCACGATCAACGCGCAGGGCGGCAGCGCCCTCCAGTCCACCGTCGGCGTGAGCGGCGCGGGCGGCGCGATCACCCTCACCAGCCTCGGCACGTCTTCGCCCACGGCGACCTCGGTCTCGCTGACGGGGGCCGTCCTCAACGCGTCCAGCGGCACCGGCGTTTCTACCACCCAGGCCAGCGGCACCGGCGGCACGATCACCATCCTCTCGGAGGATGCCTCGGCGGCGGTGACGCCCGCGCCCCCGCCACCCGAGAAAACCGGCGTCCCCGGGGCGACGGCTCCGAGCGCCACCCCCACGCCGCCAGCGATCCTCGTGAGCAGCAGCACGGTCATCGCCAGCCAGGAGGAGCCAACGCCGATGCCTGCCAGCTCGGCTACGCCGACGCCCACCCCCGCCTTCGCCTCCAAGAACGGTGGCACCATCAGCGTCACCAGCCAGCGGACCAGCGGGCCGGGCATCAGCGTGCAGGATTCTTCGAGCCTGCTCGCCGTGGTGGACAGCCGCGCGGGCGGGACGGGCGGGCACGTCACTCTGACGACGAACGGCGCGGACATCGCCATCATCGGTGGCTCGACCGTGCGTGCCAGCGGGGCGAACAGCACCGTGACGGTCGATACGGGCACGACCGGCGGCACGATCAACGTGACGGATTCCACCGTGAGCACCGTCGGCGCCAACGGCACGTTCGCGGGCGGGGGCACGGTCGCCCTGCTCACGGGCAGCAACGGGTCCACGGCGACCAACGCGATCAACCTGGCGAACAGCACGGTGAGCGCGGACCTGCTCAAGATGCAGGCGTTCGGCACGAACGGCACCGTCACCATCAACGGCGGCTCCGTGCTGACCGCCGCCACGCAGTTGACTCTCTACGCGAGCGGGAGCAACGGGTCCATCACTTTCCAGGGCGGCAACATCACGCTCAACACCGGGCGCATGGCGGGGATTCTCGCCGCGCCCACGATCACGATTGCGACGGGGACCACGGTGACGGTCAACGGGAGTGCGCCGTTGCAGGTGTACACCGACCAGGCCAATTACAGCTCCACCTCCGGCGGCAACAACAGCCAGACCGGCGTTTTTGCCGGCCCCGAACAGCCGACCGCCGACCCTCAACCGTTCGCGGCCGCTCCCGCAGCCCCCCCGGTGACGAGGCCGACCGCGCCGGTGACGCCGCAGACAAAACCCGGCGTGGCGATGCCGCCGTCCAAGGGGAACGTCCGCCCGGCGGCCACGGTCGTGGCCTCCTCCGGCCAAGCCTTGCCCCGGACCCCGCGGCTGCTTTACCAGGGAAAGACGGTGTTGCTCGTCGAGCCGGTCGTGCAATCCAAAGCGATGGCGTTGCAAAACCGGGCGGTGCTGCAAAGCCTCGCGGTGCTGCCGAACCGTGCGCCGGAGCCGGACCGGGCGGCGCGATCTCGGCGCGCCGCGCCGCCCGGGCAGCCAGTCAACCGCCCCGGAGCGAGCGCCGCCACCCTGCACCCGTAGCGCGCCCGGGCGTCGAGCCGACGCGGAACGGCGAAAGAGCGTCGATAGCTGGTGCCAGAGCGTAGATGTTACGACCGGAAGCGGTCGGATCGGCGGATAAGGAAAGTACCGCCCCGTTTATTTGGAACCCAAGCGCGGCTATCTTCGAAGCGCCGCCGCTCCCGGTTCGCGCCATGAACGTCCTTTTCTTCTGCCACGACGATTTTGCTTGCAACAGCATGGGCCACATCGCCGGCTTTGCCGCCGGGCTGCGGGCGCTGGGCCATGCCTGTGCGGCGGCGATCCCGGGCGACGACCGCGCCAGCGTAAAGGCATTGGGAACGGACCTGCCCTTCCGGCCCGTCCTCTTTTCCGACACCTGGGACCGCCGGGGCGAGCTGTTCCCCGACAGCCAGCCCGCCGACATCCTCCACGCCTGGACCCCGCGCGAACACGTGCGCCGCGCCGTGGAACTCTGCCGCCGGGGGATGCCCGACGCCCGGCTGGTCGTTCACCTGGAGGACAACGAGGAACACCTTTCCGCCCGGTTCGCGGACGAGACCCCGGAACGGCTGCGCGAATTCCCCGACGCGCTTCTCGCCGCGCGGCTGCCCATGCACCTGGCGCATCCGCGCGAGGCCCCGCGCTTTCTGCGGACGGCGGACGGCGTGACGGGCATCGTCGAGGCCCTGGCGAAGTTTTCCCCGCCCGGCGTGCCGTTCGCGGAGTTGTGGCCGGGGGTGGATTTCGCGCTCTATCATCCCGGGCCGCCGGACCCGGCCCTGCGCGCGTCGCTGGGGGTCCGGGCCGAAGAGAAAATCCTCTGCTATCCCGGCAGCAGCCATTTCGCCAACGGCGTGGAGATAGCCAACCTCTACGAAGCGGTGTTCGCGCTCAACCGCCGCGGCACGCCCTGCCGGTTGATCCGCACGGGCCGGGACACGCCGGACTTCGTCCGACGGTTCGAGCCGGGCGGGTTGGCGGAGCACGTGCTGCACCTGGGTTTCCTGGACCGCGACCGCCTGCCCGGGCTGCTGCGTCTGGCGGACGTGCTCGTCCAGCCGGGCGAGGACGACGCGTTCAACCGCTACCGACTGCCATCGAAGCTGCCGGAGTTTCTGGCCTCGGGCCGCCCGGTGCTGCTGCCGCGCGCCAACATCGGCCTGCGGGTGCAGCCGGGCCGGGAGGCGCTCCTCCTGGCAACGGGCCAGCCCGACGAGATCGCCGCCCAATGCCGCCGCGTGTTCGACGACCCGGCCCTGGCGCGGCGATTGGGGGAGGGCGGGGCGGCGTTTGCGCGGCGGCATTTCGACCCGGCGGTCCAAGCCCGGGGGCTGGCGGATTTTTACCGGAAGCTGCGTTCCCCCTGGCGGGGGGCACTTTCCCGGCTCAAAACACTTTCGACAAGCCTGACCCGGACCCCGGCGGCGATTCGGAAGCCGGTGCGTCCCGTTGGACAAACGCCGGGCGAGCAGCTAGAAGAGGGTGGCCGCCTGGACGCCCGTCCCGATTGACCTTTGAACTCCCTCCCTTTTATGACGTACCCCGATGACTGGGCCGTGATCGTGCCCATGGCGAACGAGGCCCCCGATTTTGAAGATTTCATGGGCATGCTCCGCCCCGTGCTCGACCGGTTGGGCAGCGGCAAGGTGTACTTCATCGTGGACAAGGCTTCCAAGGACAACACCCTGGAACTCTGCCAGACCGTGTCGGCACAGGACGGGCGTTTCGTCACCGTCTGGGCACCCGAGAACAAGAACGTGGTGGACGCCTACATGAAGGGCTACCGCGTGGCCTACGACGCCGGGCACGAGATCATCATCGAAATGGACGGCGGCCTGAGCCACGATCCGCGCGCGCTGCCGCAGTTCCTGCGCGTGCTCAACGAGGGCAACGAGTGCGCGTTCGGCAGCCGGTTCTGCAACGGCGGGTCGATGGCCGACAGCCCGATCAAGCGCCGGACGCTTTCCAAGACCGGCACGTTTTTGAGCAACTGGCTGCTGGGCACCAAGATGGACGACGCCACCAGCGGGTTCCAGGGGTTTCACCGCAAGATCGTCGGAGATTTGCTGAACTATCCGTTGCGGTCCAAGGCGCACTTCTACCAGACGGAAATCCGTTACCTGCTGCGCAAGCATCGTTTCGCCGAGGTGCCGATCCATTACCGCGCTCCGTCCAACTCCGTGTCCAAGAACGCGATCAAGAATTCAATCGAGACCCTGCGCTACTATTTCGGCCAGCGGTTGCAGGGCAAGGCCGTGAGTTTGTAGGGCGGGCGGTGGCCAGAGCAGCACGCGACGCTTGCCAAGGCGGCCCGGGCCGTGAAATCATCCGGGCGCGTTTCGCCACATGCCAGCTTCTTCCAACCTCGGGAAATCCGTTTTCCTGACCCTGCTCTCCGTCCTGGCCGCCGTCGCGGCGTTGGCCGCGTTCAACGCGCATTACCTGTTCCACACGGAACTCTACGAGGCCGGTGATCCGGCGGCGAACACGCTCTCCATCATCCGGGCGAGCCATTTCCAGGAGATTTACGGGACGTACTCGCGCTGGCGGTTCCACCACCCGGGACCAGCGGTGTTTTACTTCCAGGCAGCCATGGAGGCGTTGCTTTACCGGGCGTGGCACGTCGTGCCGACACCGTACAACGCGCAGGTGTTGGGGACGATGTTCCTGACGCTGGGATTTCTGGCGGCGGGGATCGGCGTAACGGCACGGTGGACGCGCAGCTGGTACTTCGTGCCGCTGGCATTTTTGTTGGCGGTGCTGCATTTCAGCGCGGTGGATTTCCGGTTCGTGGTGCTCAGCACATGGCCGGCGTGCGTGCTGCCGATGATCTTTTTCTGCCTGCTGGTGGCGGCGGCTTCCGTGGCGGCGGGGCAGGGCGAGGATTTGCCGCTGCTGGTGACGGCGGGCTGCTTTGCGATCCACAGCCACGTGGCGCAGCCGTTGTTCGTGCTGCCGATGTTCGCCGTGGGCTACCTCGGGTTGACGTGGGCGTGCTTCCGGGCAGCGCGTGGTGTGCTGCCGGAGGGAGAGAGGCGGAGGGTGGCACCGTGGCGACGGTTTCCGCTGGCGCACTGGCTCGCCGGGACCTTGGCGTTCGTGTTCGTGCTGCCGCTGCTGGTGGACCTGGGCAAAGGCACGCAGAGCAATTTTTCGCTCATCCTGGCGCATCTGCGCACCCAGCACGACTTGGCCCACCCGTGGCTCGACGCGCTTTTTTACTTCCTGCATTTCGGGGCTTATCGGGCCAACGTGCTCAGCGGCGCGCTGCCGCCGGGCACGCGACCCGAGCAGATCAGCCACTACTTTGCGAACCATGTCCAGATGACCCTGCTCTGGGGCGGAGCAATTCTGTCCCCGCTGCTGGCTGGGGTGTTGCTCCTTTTCCGCCGCCCGGCGGTTGTGGTGGCAGAGGTCCCAGCGGCGGACGGCATGGTCGTGCCGGTGACGGTCGTCGTGGAGACCGTCTCGCCGCGTCCGGCGCGGTGGCGGTTTCTGGGAGCGCTCGGGCTGGTGTGGATGCTCAGCGTGGGGCTGACCCTGGTGTGGGCGCACATCCAGGACGGCGAGATGTTTTATTACAACGCGTGGTTCAACCATTCGATCTACTTCACGCTGGCGTTGCTGGCGGCGGTGGCGGTGAGCGACGCGCTGGAGAGCGTGGCGGCGCGGCGCGCGGCGTGGGCGGCGCGGGGGCCGGTCGCGTGCGGCGCGCTGTGCCTGCTGGCGGGCGCGCTGGTGGTCGGGCTGCACCGGAACCAATTCCAATGCACCGAATGCACCGGCCCGGCGGAGGTCGGACAGGCGCGCACGGTGTTCACGGCGTTGCGGGACCGGCCCGACGCCCCGCGCACCAAGCTGATGTTGTTTTCGCTGCCATCGGCGTGGTCGTCGGCCACGGGGATCGCCGTGCTGCTCGAACGCGCGGGCGACCGGCCCCGCGTGCTGGAGGATTGGAGTGTGATGTTCGGGGCCGACCTGGCGTTGCGCCTGCCGCAACTCGAAGAAATCGGGCTGCCCGGCCATGAGCCGATGGACATCTGGCGGCTGCTGCCCGCCGCCAATTACCCGGAACTGGCCGCACGCGCGCCGCTCGTCGCCGGATTCGCGTTGCAGGCCGGGGGGGTGGAACTCGATCCGGCTCACGAGGGGACAATTTCGTTCCGCAGCACCGCGAAGAACACGGAAGCCTTCGTGCTCTACGGCTGGGGCCAGCCCGAGGGCACGGCGGAAACGTCGTTCACCTGGAGCATGGGAAAGGTCGCCGCGCTGAATTTCCGCGCCGTGCCCATCCCGGCGGACGCTACGGTGGAGATGACGTTCGACGGGTTTCCGATCCTGGTGCCGGGACGCCGCGACGTGCAACACATCGGCGTGAGCTGGAACGGCGCGGACGTGGGCACATTGCCAATGCGCGCCGAGGGGCCGGTGCGCCTGAGCATCCCCGCCGCCATCTGGAACGCCCGGCCCGATGTCGTGATGCGGTTGACCTTCCCGGACGCCATCTCGCCGCACGAGATCGACGCGAAATCGGCGGACTTGCGCCAGTTGGCAGTGGGCACGCGGACGATCACGTTTCGGACCGTCGAGCCTGCCCGCTGAGACGGAAAAGGTGATCGTCGGGTTTCACTCGCCTGCTGCCCGGGCCAGCACCAGCGACGACGGGCGGACCGGGTCGGAAATCGACCAGTGGAGTTGCACGCTCCGCATCACCAAGGTCGCCGGAGGGAAAGGGTTTGCCGGGGAGAGTGCGCTGGAAAAACGGAACTCCACCGCCAGCGTTTCGCCCTGGAGCAGCGACCGGGGGATCGACACCTTGCGCCGGATGGAATCCCGGGAAACAAATTTCCACTGCCCGATGGGCTGGCCGTTGACCAGAACGTCGATGCGTTGCGCGGGCAGCTTCGCCGCGAAGATCGGCGCGCCGATCCGGGCCGAGAGCGTGACATCGCCGTCCCCGGGCGGCACGGGCAAGCGCAAGGTCGCGCCGGGGCTGATCGTCCAGCGCCTGAGCGGTTTCGCATCGGGGAAATGGATCGTGCAGGCGGCGTCGCCCTGCCCGGCGATCAGAACAGGGACCACCGGGCCATCCACGCAGCGGACGGGCTGGCGCAGCGTCAGGGTGCCGAAAAGCAGGGCCAAGCGGCGCGTGTCCAGCGAGGCGCTGTAGGAAGAGGGCGCGGCGGGCTGCGAATAGTGGAAGCGCAGCACGAGCCGCCCGTCGCCGAGCAGCGCCCGGGGAATGACCGCCTCGTCACGCTGGGGCGCGCCAACGTCGTGGACCCACTCGGTCACGGGTTGGCCGTTGGCGAAAACCTCCACTCGCTGCACGGGGCGCTGGCCGGGGGCCGCCGTGGCCCCGGCAATGACCGAGAGGATGGCGTCCTGCCGCAGGTCGGGCACCGTCAGGCACATGGTCGTGTCCGGCCCATCGGACCAGCAACCCGCCGGGTCGGGGGCGGCGAGGCCGTAGAAGTACCCGGGCTGGATCGGCAGCGAACCGGCGAAGAATTTGAGCGGTTCATCCCAGCGCACGGGCAGGTAGGCGGCGTAGGGAAAGGGCAGCCGCGGCGTGTTTGGTCCCGGCAGGCGGTGGAGCGTGTCGTCGAAAAACTCGCGCAGGTGAACCGGGTGGATCAGTTGCTGTTCGTTGATTTCCAGCACGACGTTTTGCGCCGAGTAGATTTCCTTTTCCACGTTCACTTCGTGGTTGTGGAACGTGTCGGAGAAATTGAGCCAGCCGAGGACCTGCCGGGCGGTGTTGTAGTAGCGCAGCCAATGGATTTCCGAGAACTGCAACGACCGGGAAAGCTGCACCGTCATGGCACCGACGAAGCTGCCGCCGATGATCACCATGCTCGGGCGTTTGCCCTCCTCCAGCGGGACGGGGTCGAAGAGCACGCGGTTCACCGGGTAGCGCCAGGGAATCAGGGGGTCGATGAGGGTGACCATGTCCCGTTCCTCGCCGATGGCGTCGCGGGTGACCTCGGTGCGGGTGTTCTCGATGGGACGGAGGGGTTGGCCCTGGGAGGCGAGTTCTTGGAGGAGGGCGTTGGCGGTCTGGAGGGCGGCGAACTGGTCCCAGTGGGTGCCGCCCAGGGGGAAGACGGGGGCGGGGGCGGTGGCCTTGGCAGCGAGGGTCAGGCGGTGGCCGTCGAGGTAGCGGATGTGTTCCTGGTCCAAGCGGCGGGTGAACTGGTCGTAGGCGCGGGGGCGGGGGTCGAGGCGGTGCTGCCAGGCGGGGGGAAGGTCCTCGGGGTAGACGGCGGGCTTGCTGGGGGTGATGACCAGGGCAAAGCCGACGCCGCGCTGCTGGCAGCTGTCGCGCCAGAGGCGCAGGCCGCGCACGATGTAGTCGAGCGAGGAGGCAGGCGCACGCTCCACCGCGTACTCGTCCACGAAATCCAGCGGCACACCGTTGAAAAAAGTGTTGTGATGGCGTCCCAGGATCACCAGCCCCTGCACGTTATTGAACAAGCGTATCGTCCCTTCTTGGGTAGCACGGCGGACCCAGTCGTGGCCCGCGTAACCCTCGTTGAAGCGCCCGGCGGCCACGGTCTGGTATTGCGTGGAGCGCAGTCCGGCGAACGTGAGCGGCGGCACCGACGGCACGGTGTCTGGCACATGGGTCGATACTAGGTGGCGAAACGAGCCGACCCAACCCCGGCCTGGCTTCGTGACACTTACGAACACGGTCAGCGCGAGCGGCAGGACCAGGGTCAGCAACAGCAGCGACAAAAGCCCTCGTTCCAGGCGCGGCGGGCGGTGGGGTGCCATGTCAGAGGGGTCAACCGGGCGGGACGGGATTGCCTGCCCGGCGAGCCGACCAGTGAAGCTGCACGCTTTTGAACAACAACGCCAGCTTCCGGTGATCGTCGGACGCGGAGATGTCCGCCGGGGACACCGTTCCGGCGAAGCGGAACTCGATTTCCAGGGTTTCGCCGTGGAGCAGCACGCGGGGGATGTCCACGGTATACGTCCGGGCGTCGGAGGTCGTGACCTGCCATTCGCCGACGGGCTGGCCGTTGACGAAAATGCGGGCGCGTTGCGCGGGCAGCTTCGCCGGGTCGAGCAGCGCGCCCGCCTCTGCCGTGAGGGTGACGCTGCCCTCGTCGGCAGGAGGCATGGGCAGGCGCAGCGTCGCGGTAGGGCCATCGGTCCAGCGTCCACCCGGCTCCGCGCCCGAGAAGTGGTCCGCGTAGACCGCGTTGCCCTGCAAGGGGTCAGAGGCGGAAATCACCGGGCCGTCCACGCGCGGCGTGGGCTGGTGCAGGGTCAGTTTGGCGAAGAGCACCGCCAGCCGCCGGGTGTCCGGGGAGGCGCTGTAGTCCGCTGCTGCCGTGGTCTGTGCATAGTGGAAACGCAGCACGACCCGCCCGTCGCCAAGGAGCGCGTGCGGGATGATCGCCTCGTCGTGCTGGGCGGCACCGGTGTCGTAGACCCAGTCGGCCACGGGCTGGCCGTTGGCAAAAACCTTCACGCGCTGGACGGGCCGTTTACCGGGAACCGGGGCCGCGCCCGTCAGCGTTGACAGGAGCACGTCCTGCCGGGTGTCGGGCACAGTCAGGCACATCGTGGTGTCCGGTCCGTTGGACCAACTGCCCGCCGGGTCCGCCGGAAACAGGCCGCTGAAAATGCCCGGCTGCTCTGGGCGCGCCCCGGCGGCAAACGAAACCGGCTCGTCCCAGCGGCAGGGCAGGAACGACCCCGAGGGCCGTTCGTCCGGCTGGTCCGATCCCGGCAACGGGGGGTGGTTAGCGTCCCGCTCGCCCCAATGGAGTTGGACGTTCTTGAACAACAGCGCCAGTTGCCGGGGATCATCCGCGGTGCCGACTTCCGACGGCGAAATCGTTTGGGAAAAACGCAGCTCGACCTCCAGGGTCTTCCCCTGGCTCAAGACCAACGCGCGGGGGATCGTCACCTCGCGCTGCACGTCCCCGGAGTTCAGAAAGACCCACTCGCCGACGGGTTGGCCGTTGACGAAGAGGCCGGTGCGCTGGACCGGCAGCTTCGCCGCGTCGATCAGCGCGCCTACCTTGGCGGAAAGGGTGAGGTCGCCCGCGCTCCCGGGCGGCACGGGCAGGCGCAGGGTGGCGGTCGGGCCGACGGTCCAGCGTCCGGTCGGCACCGCGCCGACGAAGTTTTGCGCGTAGACCGGGTCGTCCGGCGCGGGGTTGTTGGCCGGGATGACGGGGCCATCCACGCGGCGGTAGGGCTGGCTCAAGGTGAGCTGGCCGAAGAGCAGAGCCAGCTTGCGGGTGTCCTTCGACGTGCGGTACTCCACCGGAGCCACGGGATGCGAGTAGTGGAAACGCAGCACCAGCCGCCCGTCGCCCAGCAGCGCGCGGGGGATGATCGCCTCGTCCGTCTGCGGTGCGGGGCCGACGTGGACCCACTCGGTCACGGGTTGGCCGTTGGCAAAGACGTTGATCCTTTGCAGGGGAATCTGGTTGGGAATGGGAGACGCGCCCGCCACCACGGAAAGTCGCACGTCCTGGTCGAGATCGGGGACCTTCAGGCACATCGTGGTGTCCGGCCCGTCCGACCAAGAACCGGTGGGGTCCGGCTGGGAAAGGCCGTTGAAAAACCCGGGCTGGACGGGCAGCTTGTCCGCCGAAAAATTGAGCGGTTCGTCCCAGCGGACGGGCAGGTAGCCTTCGTAGGGAAAACGGGATTTCGGCACGCCCGGGGCGGGCAAACGCGCCAGCGTATCGTCGAAGAACCGGCGCAGATGAATCGGGTCGATGAGGAACTGCTCGTTGACCTCCAGCACGAGGTTTTGCGCCGAATAAACCTCTTTTTCCGCGTCCAGGTCGTCGAAGGGTTTGCGCAGCATTTGCCACGCGAGGAAGTAGTTCCAGTTGGGCAGTTCCTTGGCATCGCGGTAGTAGCGCAGCCAGTGGATCTCCGAGAATTCTTCCGAGCGGTAAAGGTGCAGGCCCATCGTCCCGACGAAGCTGCCGCCGATAATCACGAGGTTCGGGCGTTTGCCTTCCTCCACCGGGACGGGCGGGTATTTGATGCGGGTGACCGGGTAGCTCCACGGGAAAAGCGGCTGCATGAAGTCGACCATGTCGGAGTCCTCTTGCACAGGGTTGTGCTCGACCCACATACGGGTGTTCTCGATGGGGTGGAGGGGTTGGCCCTGGGAGGCGAGTTCGCGCAGGAGAGCGTTGGCGGTCTGGAGGGCGGCGAACTGGTCCCAGTGGGTGCCGCCCAAGGGAAACACGGGGGCGGGGGCGGTGGCCTTGGCAGCGAGGGTCAGGCGGTGGCCGTCGAGGTAGCGGATGTGTTCCTGGTCCAAGCGGCGGGTGAACTGGTCGTAGGCGCGGGGGCGGGGGTCGAGGCGGTGCTGCCAGGCGGGGGGAAGGTCCTCGGGGTAGACGGCGGGCTTGCTGGGGGTGATGACCAGGGCAAAGCCGACGCCGCGCTGCTGGCAGCTGTCGCGCCAGAGGCGCAGGCCGCGCACGATGTAGTCGAGCGAGGAGGCGGGCGCACGCTCCACCGCGTACTCGTCCACGAAATCATACGGTTTGTCGTTGAAATAGGTGGAGTGCCGCCGCCCGAGCACGATGTGCCCCTGGACGGCGTTGAACAGGCGTAGGGTCGCTTCCTGGGTAAAGCGATGCACCCATTCGTGCCCCGCAAAACCGTCGTTGAAACGCCGTGCCAGATCGTCCTGGTAGCGCGCGCTTTTCAGGTCCGCCAGCGTGGGCAGCACGAGCGGCGTCACCGTGGGTTTGGCCGTGTCGAGAATGCCCTTACGCAACGCGCCGATAATTCCCGGACCCTCGGCGGTAAAATGCACGAACGTGGTCAGCAGCAGCGGCAGGACGAGGGTCAGCAGCAGCAACCGCATGAACTGCTTTTCCCGGCGCGACGGGTGGTGAGGTTCCATGGCGGACGCGGACTAAAACCGGAAATACAGAAACGGGTGGAAGCTGTACACCGTGACCCGGCCAATCGACGCGACCAGCAGCACCCAGGCGAACGCCAACGCCGGGGCACGGCTCACGGCCAGCGGTTCGGCGACGGGGTCAGGGGACTGCTCGCCGATCCGCTGGGGCGCGGGCCGCCGGAAACGTTCCGCCCCGAACAGCGGCGCGGCAACCAAGCCGACGGCGATGGCTAGCGCCCACCAGAAATCCTGCGTCGGGACGACCGCGTTCAGCTCGGACGTGTGCGCCCCGGTCAGCGCGTGGAAGAACCGGAGCGTGTCGGAGAAGGTCGGGCAGCGGAAGAACACCCACGTCAGCGTGATGAGCGCCAGCGTCAAGAGCATGTTCACGGCACGGGGCAGCACCTTTTGCCACCGCAGCCAGAACGCCCGGTCGGCCACCAGCGCGACGCCGTGCGCGCAGCCCCAGAGGATGAAGTTCCACGACGCCCCGTGCCACAGCCCCGAGAGCACGAAGCAGATGCACAGGTTGACGTAGGAGCGCGCCGAGGAGACACGGTTGCCGCCCAGCGGGATGTAGAGGTATTCCTTGATCCAAGTGGAGAGCGAGATGTGCCAGCGCCGCCAGAAATCCGTGAAACTGGTGGCGAGATAGGGATTGTTGAAATTCTCCAGCAGTCGGAAGCCGAGGATGCGCCCCAGGCCGATGGCCATGTCCGAGTAACCCGAGAAATCGAAGTAGATTTGCAGCGTGAAGCTCACCAGCCCCAGCCAAGCGGTGCCGGGATCGAGCGAACGGGCGGGCAACAGAAAGATGCGGTCGGCCACGGGCGAGAGCGTGTCGGCGAGGATGACTTTCTTCGCCAGCCCGTGGATGAAGCGGATCAGGCCGTCGCGCACGTCCTCGTAGCGGTGCGACGGGCGGGTGAGTTGCGCGGCGATGTCGTGGTATTTGACGATGGGTCCCGCCAGCAGCTTAGGAAACAGCAGCACGTAGTTGCAATAGTCCAGCAGCGAGGCGGCGGGCCGGGCGGTGCCGCGATAGAGATCGACGACGTAGGTGATCTTCTCGAAGACGATGAACGAGACCCCCAGCGGCAGCGCGATTTGCGGCACTGGCAGTTGGCGGAGGTGGAGGTGCGCCAGCAGCGCGTCGAGGTTGGCCACGGCGAAGGCGGTGTACTTGACGTACACGAGCAGGCCCAGGTTGCTCACCACCCCGGCGGCAACGAGCGCTTTGCGCCGCCCGTCGCCGGACGGCAGCGCGGCGATGAACCGGCCCAGCACCCAGTCGAGGACCGCCGAGGCAATGACCACCAGCAGGAACACCGGCTCGCTCCAGCCGTAGAAAACCACGCTGCCGATCAGCAGGAGCCAACGGCGCGCCGGCAGAAACCAGTAGATCGCCAGGAAAACCGGCAGAAAGACGAACAGGAAAAACGGGGTCGAGAAAAGCATGGGCTGGCTCGCGGAAAATCAGGGGCGCACGGGTTCGATCCGCCGGGCGGCACGGACAGAATGTCCAGGCAAACCGCCCGCTTGTCGATCCCATGTACAGGCGTTTGGATAGTGGGTCCGTATTCGTCTTGTCAAGCGTGGCAGGATGCCAGGACGGTCCACCATTTGCCGGACGGAACCCGCCGGGTGGCTCTCGCGGGTAAACAGAGCAAACTTTCCTTCCGGCCCGCGTCGTATACAATGCCGTCCCATTCCGCCAAACCCGCCGCCGTGCCCCGATTCTTTTTCATGAACACCCGGACCGTCCCGCGCCTCCTGCTGGGGTTGGCGGCGGCCCTGTCGCCTGGGGTCCTGCGGGCGGCGGACCCGGTCAACCTCGCGTTGCACTGCGAGTACGTCAGCAGTGATCCCAACGTGTACGGCTGGGAAGTGCCCGGCCTGACGGACGGCGTGTGGGGCGTCGACGCCACCACTTGCTACGCCACCGGCAAAAGCGCGGCCTTTCCGAAAACCGTGACCGTGGACCTGCAAGCGGTGCGGTCGGTCGGCAGCGTCGTTTTCGGCGTGCCGCGCTTCGGCTCTACCCGGACGGTGGACGTTTCGCTGAGCGTTGATGGCACCCATTTTTCGGTGGCCGGGACGCACACGTTCGAGCAGGGCAGCGCGCAACGGGCGGTGGTGACCGGCGCGAAGACCGATGCCCGTTACGTTCGCCTGACCTTTCAAGACCACTACCCCGACACCCCGAAGATGCCCGGCACCTACGCTTTCATCAGTGAACTGGAGGTTTACGAAGGACCTGCGCCCGCCCCGCCGGACCCCGCGCTGGCGGCGATCACGCCGACGGTCAAGGACCCGGAACGGCACCGGGCGTTTCTGGCGCGCATCGCCGAGGCCCCGGTCGGCGTACTGTTCTTGGGCGATTCGATCCTCGACCGCTGGCCGCGCTACGGCGAGACCAGTTGGCTCAAGTTCGCCCCCAACCAGCCCGCGAACTTCGGTATCGGCGGGGACCAGACCAGCGACCTGCTCTGGCGTGTCGAGAACGGCGAACTCGACGGCATTCAATCCAGGGCGGTGGTGATCCTGATCGGCACGAACAACGCCGAGCGCGACCAGCCGGAATGGACGGCGGCGGCGGTGAAAAAGATCGTCGAGACGGTGCGCGGCAAGCTGCCCGCGTCCAAAATCCTGCTCCTGGGCCTGCTGCCACGGGACCACCAGGATTCACCGAGCCGCCAACGGAACACCGCCGTCAATGGAATGATCGCCCCCCTCGCCGATGGCCGGAGCGTGCGGTTTCTCGACGTGGGCCCGGCGATGCTCGACGACCACGGCGAAATCGCCGACGGCCTCATGTCGGACGGCCTGCACCCCACGGCCAAAGGTTACGAAATCATGTCCCGGGCAATCCTCCCGGCGTTAGCGGAGATGCTGCATTAAAAGATGAAACGTTCGACTGCCTTTCTGCTTGCGCTGGCCATCGTTTTGGCGCTGGTGGCCAACAGCGCGGATTTCTTTTTCCACACGCCGTTCTACGAAACGTGGGATTCGGCGGCGAACGCGCTCTCGGTGGACCGCGCCAAGCACTTCGCGCAACTCTACGGGCCGTACTCGCGCTGGGGATTCTATCATCCCGGACCGGCGCTTTTTTACATCCAGGCGTTGGGCGAGTGGCTCTTTTATGATCTGTTGCGGCTGACGCCCGCGCCGTACAACGCGCAGACCCTGCTGTACGTTTGCGTGTCGGTGGGATTCTTCGTGGCGGCGTTGCGGGTGTTTTCGCGGTGGCTGGCGGCGGGCCGGGAGCGGTGGTGGTTTCTGTGCGCGGCGTTGGTCGTGGCGATTTTGCATTTCACCGCCGTCAACCGCCTGCATTCTTACGACCCGGTGCTCGGGCCGAACGTCTTTTTCGGGCTGTGGAGCGCGCACGCCCTGGTGCTGCCGTTCCTGTGTCTGCTGGCGGCAGGGGCCTCGGTGGCGGCGGGGGAGGGAGACGATCTGCCGTTGCTCGCGCTGGCGGACGGCTTCCTGCTGCAAACGCACGTCGCGCAGCCGCTTTTTGTGTTGCCGCTGACCTTTCTCGCGCTGGCCGGGTTGATTTGGCGGTGCGCCCGGGAGCAGCGGGACCGCATCCGGTACACGCCTTCCTGGGTGGAGCGGCTGACACTGCGGCTCAGAGCCGGGTGGCGGGCGTTCCCACGGGCGCACGTGCTGGCGGCGGCGATCCTGGCGTTCTTCGCGCTGCCGGTGCTGATCGACCTTTGCTGGGGAACGGGCAGCAACCTGGCGGCGATCCTGCACCACCTGCGTACGCACCACGACGAGCATAAATCCTTCGCCAAGTCCCTCGCCTATTTCCTGCAATTCGGCGCGTACACGCCCTACCAGCCAGACACCATCGAATTCGGCAATTTCGACCGCGCCGGGATGAACGCTTACCTGCGCGCGCACTGGTTGATCCTGGGCGGGTGGCTGGCGGTGCTGGTGGGGGGATTATGGGCGTTGAGCGGCGCGGTCAGGCCGCCCGAAGCCAGCCTGGAGGAGGCGTACACGGACTGGGCGTTGCGCGGTCTGCGCCCGGCGCGGCAGCGGTTCACGGCGTGGGCGGCGGTCTTCGGGCTGGCGGCGATGGCGCTCACCCTCAAATGGGGCATCAACCAGGACGGACGGATGTTTTACTACAACTCCTGGTTCAACTTCGCTATCTACTACTTCGGTGTGTTGATCGTGCTGGCGGCGGGCTGCCGGTGGGCATTCATCTTGCGCGGCGTGGCCGTCAACGTGGCGGCGACGTGGCGGGAGCGGTTGGGTGGCGCGGTGGCCGTGGTATTGGTCGCCGCGTTGCTGGCGGGGCAGTTGCGGGTGCGCGACGCGGACCCGGCGTCCACCCGGGCGTTCCACCGGAGCGTGCAGCTTGCCTTGGCCGCCACCGCCACGCCGGGCGGCGGGCCGCCGACCCCGAGGATGCTGCATTTCGCGGTGGCGTTGTGGGTGACGGTGGCCGGGGTGGCGTTAGAAATGGAGCGGGCGCACCAGCCGTTCTATGTGCCGGACGGTTGGGAAGTGACGTTCGGCCACGAGCACGCCTGGAAGGCCGCGCCGCCGGAGCTGATCCGGCAGCGCGGGTTGCAGTCGTGGCTCTTCGTGTACCTGCCGGAAGTCACGCCGGTCGCCGACTCCGCACAGGCCGTGTACATCGCCACGCCGACCCGGGACCACCAGGCGTCCGGGCTGGGCGACCATCTTTTCGCGGGCCTGAAAATTCCCGTCATCGACCCGACCCTGCCGACCGGGGCGAAGCTCGATTTCGAGACGGGCAACCCGACCCTGGAGTTCGGTCCCGCAGGCTGGGGCGACACGGAAGCGGACGGCACATGGACGGATGGCCATCAGGCGGTGATCCAGTTCCAGGCCGTGCCGGTGCCTGCTGGGACCGGGGCCGTGGAGATAGCCTTCGGGCGGGTTGTGCCTTTCGTCGATCCGTCCAAGCGTCCCGTCCAGCGGCTGCGCGTGTTCTTCGACGGCGAGCCGTTGGGCGCGGAACTCGCCCTCAAGCAGATCAACGATCCGCTGACGTTTCGCGTCCCCGCCGAACGCTGGAACCGTGCGGCGGCGGCTGCCGGGGGGAAGGTCACGTTGCAACTGATCCTGCCGGACGCCATCTCCCCGTCGGTGGTGTACGTCACTCCACCGAGCGACGATTACCGCGTGCTGGGCATCCATGTGCGCGACCTCGTTTTCCGGGCGGTCGCGGACTCGCCCGCGCAGCCTTGATCCCCGTGCCTTCGCGGGACGTTGCTCAGGGAACCGCCGGGCTGGCGGCGGCCTGCGTGACGACCTTGCCGGTGGCATCCGGGGCGCGGCGCGGGTCCGCGATGCGGAACAGGAACGGGCGCCCATCCTTCGGCGGGTAAACGGGCGTGCCGTGCCCGACCACCCGCAGGCTGTTTGCGCCCTCGCGCCATTTCGCCTTCGCCTGGATCACCTTCCAACCCTCCGGCGCGTCCGGGGCGAACACGGTGGTCTGCACCAGTTCGTCGTTGAAAAACACCTCGATGGTCTGGCCCGGGCTGGTCGGCAGCACGCCGAGCTTGAGCACGGTGTCGTCCGCGCCCGGCGGCGTGCCTTTGGGGGGATAGAGAACGAACTGCGCCTGCCCTCCGGTCCAGTAAGCCGTGGCGTTTTCGTCCCCTTCCGCCCCGTAGGTCCCCGTGGTTTGCAACGGCTGGACGCCCCGGAACGCCCCGTCCTGCACAACGTCCTTGGGCAGGATGGCGGCGTATTCCTGCAAATGTCGGGTCAGCGGCGCGACGAACTCCGGCCCGGGCGCATAGAACGACACCGTGTTCGAGCCGACAATCGTGTTGTTCTGGATGCGCCACCGGCCCACCAGCACCCACTCGGGCAGCGGCCCGCCGAACATGTCGCTCCAGATGTCGTAGATGGCGACCAGTTCGACGTGATGCTGCTGCATCAAACGGCGTATGGTTTCGTGGGTGTACGTCCCCGCCCGGCGCGCCCGCAGCACGTCGATGTCGCTCAGGCCGTAGGTGTCCAGGAGGTTGATCTCGGCGTAGTAGCTGATGGCCCCCACGTCGTTCGCTGCCACCCCCTTGCCGGAGTAGAACTTCCGCACGAAATGCCCCATCTGGTACTGCTGTTCGTAGACGTTGTAGGACGCGGTGACGACGTGCCGGAACGAGCCTACGCCCCGTTCCCACAGCGGCGGGCCGAACAACGCCGCCACCAGCGCCAACGCCCCGTAGTGCGGCAGCGCGCGCCCGGACAGCCAGTAACGCCCGCCGGTCGCCGGGACCTCGTGCCCCAACGTCACGCCCAGCCCGACCAGGGCCAGCACGATCAGATAAGCCTCGTAACGGTAAAACCACCCGATCCCGGCGAACTGGAGATGCTGGATCGCCGCCACCAGCGTGATGAACAGGAACAGCGACGGGTAATTCCACAACGTCCGCCGCCGCTGCAAGCTCCCGAGCCAGGCCACCGCCGTCACCGCCACCAGCACGAAGATGTGTTTCTCCGCGCCCATGACGACGTACCACTTGCTGAAATATTGCAACAGCCCGGCGGCGGTCAGGGCGACGGGGGCGTTGCCTTTGATCAGCAGCGAATTGGGCAGGAAATACCACCCTTTCGCCACTGCGAGCAGCCCGAAAATCACCACCGGCGCGGCGGAAGCGATTCCCAGCGCGACCGCCGAAACCCAGCGTCGTCGGCACAGCAGCAGCAACCCCACCGGCGCGACGAGAAACAACCCCTCGTAGCGGGTCATCACCAGCAGGGC
>CAXSED010000008.1:0-64252 GCA_964236475.1 uncultured Chthoniobacterales bacterium | reverse complement strand
GCGAGGAGCTCCCGGCCACCTCCGCAGCGACAACGGCAGCGAGTTCGTGGCCCGCCACCCTGCAAAGCTGGTTGGCCCAGCGCCACGTCAGGACGCTCTCCATCGAACCAGAACAGCTGCCCGTCCCACTGAACCGAACCTCTCACACGTTCTGGACCAAACCCGGGGACTCGATCAGTTTTGAATAAACCGTTCAAAACAAGTAGTTGCCAGAGGGGAGACTCGTATGCCTAGCACAAGAAACCTGCGGAGCCCGCAGCGCCATCGTAGATGCGTTCACCGAACCCGAGGGTTCACAACCTTTATCATAGCCTAGATGGCGGACCGCTCCGTGTAATCCAGTTCACTGGTGCAACCGGCGTCCTTCCAGAGAACGTCGTCGATATTTTTAAGGGCTTGCTCGAACATGCAAGACCAGCAACCCGAAGAAAATCACCGCCGATGGCGAGAGGGAAGTGACTGCCCGTACTATCCGAACGTCACCAAAAGCGGCTCATCTCCTGACGACCGAGAAGATGGCAGTCGTGGCCAAGGCGATCCGAAGCGAGCATAGAAGATCGACGCAACGGTGGGCACTCAACATAAATGAACATCTGAGACGAGCACAAACGTCAACGACTCGTGCTTAGAAATGTTCTTACATTACCCTCAATCTTTCTGTAAATTGCTCATTTACAGGGACACGGATGGGGGGGGATTCGAACCCCCGGAACGTTTTACCGTTCACACGCTTTCCAGGCGTGCACAATCGACCACTCTGTCACCCATCCTTTCAGACCGTTCGTCCCGGCGAGAACCGTGATTTTCGCCGAACCCGGCGATTTTGCCAGTCAATTGTGAGCTTTCCGCCTCAAGCGACTTCCACTGTCATCTGCACCTCGGCCAACACGCCCTTGGGCAGCGAACCCGCCCCCACTGCCGCCCGCGCGTGCCGCCCAGCATCGCCGAAGACCGCCACCAGCAAATCCGACGCCCCGTTGATCACCGCCGGCACCTCCGTGAAATCCGGCGCGGCGTTGACGTAGCCGTTGAGCATCACCACCTGTTTGACGCCGTCCAGCGAGCCAATCGCCGCCTTGATCACCGCCAGTTGGTTGAGCACGCACACCCGCGCCGCTTCGTACCCCTCCTCCACCGTTTTGTCCGCACCCGCCTTGCCGGTGATCAGCGTGCCATCGGCACGCACCGCGATGGACCCAGACAGGAACAACAAATTTCCCGCGCGGCGAAAAGGCAGGTAGTTTCCAGCGGCACCGGGCGCGGGCGGAAGCTCGTGACCCAGAGAACGCAATTTTTCTTCGATTTGGCTCATAGATGGAAGGGATGAAGATCCCCCACAAATTCTCCCAGGGAAACCGCCGAAGCAAGCGGCTTCAAAACGACCGTGCATACTGCGGCGGGACGTGATTTTTGAGAAAGTCGGTCTGCCCGAGTCCGCGCGCCGCGTGCAACGGCCAGTACGGATCGCGCAAAAGCTCCCGCGCCAGCAGCACGAGGTCCGCCTTGCCTTCGCGGATGATCGCGTCCGCCTGCTTTGCGTCGGTGATCATTCCGACCGCCGCCGTTGGCATCCCCGCGTCCCGGCGCACCTGCTCGGCCAGAAACACCTGGTAGCCGGGAGCCACCGGGATCTTGACGTGCGGCACGTTCGCGCCGCTGGAGCAATCGATCAGATCGACCCCCTCTTCTTTGAAACGCCGGGCCAGCGCCACCGAGTCTTCCGGCGTCCAGCCGCCTTCGACCCAGTCCGTCGCCGAAATCCGCCACGTCAGCGGCAGGTTCTCCGGCCACGCAGTTTTGACTGTCCGCGTCACTTCCAAGGCAAACCGGATGCGGTTTTCAAACGAACCGCCGTATTCGTCGTCGCGCCGGTTGGACAACGGCGAGAGAAACTCGTGCGCGAGGTAGCCGTGCGCGCCGTGCAGTTCCAGCCAGCGGTAGCCTGCGGCCAGCGACCGCTCCGCGCCGACCCTGAACGCTTCCACGACCGCGCCGATTTCCTCGCGGGTCAGCGCATGCGGCGGACGCTCCCCTTCCTCGAACGCCAGCGCGCTCGGCCCGACCGTCTGCCAGCCGCCCCGGTCTTCGAGAAGCTGGCCGCCGCCCTCCCAGGGGCGTCCGGTACTGGCTTTGCGTCCGGCATGCGCGAGTTGGATCCCCGGCACGGCCCCGTGCGCGGCGATGAATCGGTTGATCCGCGCCAGCGGTTCGATCTGCGCGTCGTTCCAGAGTCCCGCATCCTGCGGGGTGATGCGCCCGTCCGCCGTGACCGCCGTCGCCTCGCAGATGACCAGCCCCGCGCCGCCGACCGCCCGGGAGCCGAGATGCACGAGATGCCAGTCGTTGGCCACGCCGTCGTCCGAGGAATACATGCACATCGGCGAGACGCCGATCCGGTTGCGCAACGTCACGTCCTTGAGCCGGAATTCACTGAACAGGTGAGAGGTGGTCATGAAGAAACTTTCCTATGAATCGCAGCAGCCCGGTCATGGTGCCGCCTGATCCTTCAAACTTGAACGAAAGATGGCCTCCGTCGCCGCTTTCCGTTGGCCAGAATCGTCACATGAGCTAAGGGAGAAACTCATGAGCCAGTTCATCCAACCCACCGGGTCTCCCAAACAGACCGACCCGATGGTGCTGATGATGCTACCGCTGCCCGGTTCACTGCTGGGACTGTTGGCGGCGACAGCGGGCGCAACCGTGGCCAACATCTATTACTGTCAACCGCTGCTCGGGGCCATCGCAGCGTCGTTCCGGGTCGGGTCCGATGCAGCCACCAGCGTCGCCGCCGCGACCCAATTTGGCGTGGCGACAGGCTTCCTGCTGCTCGTGCCGCTGGGTGACAGTTTCGAGCGCAAACGGCTGATCGTTGGCACTACGGCGCTTTCGGCGTTGACCCTCTGCCTCGTCGCGCTGGCGCCGTCGATCCACTGGATGATCGTGGCGAGCTACGTCATGGGGTTCATCTGCGTGACGCCGCACTTCGTCGTACCCTACGCCGCGGCAGCCGTCAGCCCGGAACGCCGGGGGCGCACGGTCGGAACGGTGATGAGCGGGCTGCTGATCGGCATCCTGCTTTCACGCACGCTCAGCGGGAGCATCGGGGCGCACGCGGGCTGGCGGGCGGTTTTCTGGCTGGCGGCGGCGGGGATGCTGGCGTTGGCCGGTATCCTGGCGATGGCCTTGCCGCCGCAGGCCCCGGCGCGGCGCATCCCCTACCGCGAACTGCTCGGCTCGATCTGGACCCTGCTGTTTACCGAACCGGTGTTGCGCCGCCACGCACTCGTCGGGGCCGCGGGGATGGGAGCCTTCAGCGCGTTCTGGACGACGCTCACCTTCCATCTGGCCAACCTGCCCGCGCATTACGGCAGCGAAACGGCGGGTCTGTTCGGGTTAGTCGGCGCGGCGGGAGCGGTTGCCGCCGCCGGGGCCGGTCGGATCGCGAATCGCGTCGGCCCGCGTCCGCTCAACGGGGCGGCTCTGTTCATCATCGTTCTTTCCTTCGGGCTGATAGGCATCTCCGGCCATTCCCTCGTCGCGTTGTCAGCCGGCGTGATCCTCATGGACGCGGGTGTGCAAGCCAGTCACATCTCCAACCAGACCCGCATCTATGCGTTGGCGGCAGACATGCACAACCGCCTCAACGGCGTTTACATGGTCATCTATTTTCTCGGCGGGGCCACCGGCTCCGCCCTCGGTTCCCGGGCTTGGGAACGTTTCGGCTGGCCGGGAGTGTGTGCCGTGGGTGCGATGCTGGGCTTCGCCGGATTGGGAGCGTTGTTCGCACTCGGGAGCAACCAAGCTTCTCCTTTCAAAGGGGCGGCTGCTTAGCAGTGGGTGGAGACGTTCCACGTTTCCGACCAATCATGTTCGCCCCCAAAGATGCGGAACAGCCCCGCTGTCGTCGGGTTGAATCCCGGCGGCAGGGGGCTGATGATCAGCAAAGCACCCGTTCAATTATCGAGACGGTTACTTGGCAGCGTCTGCCTTATTTGATGTCGCCATTCGCGCCACTCGGGAAGAACCCACCCGAAGCTGCTTTGTAGCCGCCGTAAACGATGTTTAACACCTGACGGCTGGTGCGGGCAAATGCCAAGCTGTTGGCGTCCGTTGGCACGATATTCGGGCTGCCGTCCGGGTTGGTCACTCCCTGATCCTTGTCCTTCTTGCCATTATCGTCTAGCATATCGCGCAGATTGGAAACCTTCAGCGCTTTTGTCTGAGCATCCGTGCCAGCTTTGTAAATAGAGAGGCGCAACGTGGAATCATGGTAAGCTTCCACTGCCAGAATGCCCGAAGCCCCAGAAAGAACCGCTTTGTTCGTGATGAGGGGACCAGCGCCGAGGTAAGCCGTCACGCCCACATCTGTCAGCGAGTAACCGCCGAGGAAGAAGCTGGTCTCGTCCGCGTAAGGATCGAACGTGTCGGCAATCCCGGCGTTCGAGGCCACGCTGTTGAAGCTGTTGAGCAAGTCAATGTCGGGTTCAGCCACCGGCGTGCCGCCGAGCGACTCAATGACGCTTTGAATGAACTTGATGTGGTTCTGCTCGTCCTGGGCGATTTCCGTCGCGTAAGCGGCGAGCACCGCCGACTGGAAGGGCACCGCCGTGCTGGTGGATTTCGTCGTCACCGTGCCCGCCGTACCGGCAGGAGCAACGTTGATGTCATTGGCAGCAAGGCCCGCACCTGTCACACCACGGGTGTAGTATTCACCCTCCAGATATTCCAAGTTGAGCGCGAAGTTAAGGATGGCGATGTCTAGTTCGACCGAACCTTCTGGGAAGGGCAAGGCGTCAGCCGATAATTTTTCCGTCCCACCCAGTAAGAAAGCGGCGGCGGGCGTCATCGCGGCGATCAGGCCAGAACGGCGGAGAAAGGAACGACGGTTAACGTTGCGGATAAGGGAAAAATCGAGTTTTGGGTTGGCGTTCATATGAAGAGGCAATGATTGACGGTGGACAGTGACGGGACAACTGAACGGCGGCGGACAGCCCGACTGTTCAATCCAATGATTCGGATCACTGCGGCCAAGCGCGTCTGCTTTTTTGCAATTTTTGTTTCCCAAGCTGTTCACCGGTAGGTCCGGTTGCTCGGTTTTGCTATTTCCCCGGGTCGATGGCATCCTCGGCGGCCATGTCTTTTTCCCGTGCCATCTTGCAGGAGGCCCGTCGCACCCTGGCGCTGGCTATCCCGATGACCGCCGGACAGGTGGGCCAGATGCTGCTGGGCTTCTGCGACAGCTTGATGGTGGGCCGTCTGGGCGTCGTGCCGCTGGCGGCGAGCGCCTTCGCGCTGGGCATTTTCAACGTGTTTTTCATCACGGGCATTGGCCTGGTCGCGGGGGTGTCCATCCTGGCGGCGGAGGCACACGGCGCGGACCGCCCCCGGGAGGCGGGTGAAGTGCTGCGGCACGGGTTGGTCATCAGCGTGGCCAGTGCGTTGGGGATGACCGTTCTGTTGATCCTGGCCCTGGGGCGGCTGGACCGCCTGGGCGAGCCGCCGGAGGTGCTGGCAGCGGCCCGTCCATTTCTGGTGTTGATCGCCTGGTCGATGCTGCCCGCCCTGGCCTGGCAGTGCCTCAAGCAGTATTGCGAATCGCTCTCCTACCCGCTGCTGCCGATGTTGACGATGTTCGGCGGCGTAGGTCTCAACGTTTGCCTGAACTGGGTGCTCATTTACGGACACCTCGGCGCGCCCAAACTCGGGCTGGTCGGCGCGGGTTGGGCGACGCTGACCACCCGCACATTGCTTTTCGGGGTGCTGCTGGCGCGGGTGCTGCGCGCCGTGCGGTTCCGCGAATCGCTGCCCGCCCAGTGGCTGGCGGCGTTGTCGTGGACCCGGCTGCGCGCGCAGTTGATGCTCGGAGCGCCGGTCGCGCTGCAACTCCTGTTGGAAGTGGGCATGTTCAGCCTGGCGGCGATCATGATCGGCTGGCTGGGCGCAGCCTCGCTGGCGGCCCACCAGGTCGCCATCACGTATGCGGCGATGACGTTCATGTTCCCGCTGGGCATCGCCATCGCCGTGAGCGTGCGGATCGCCCAGGCGGTCGGCGCTGGAGAATGGGCGCGGGTACGGCCCATCGGAATGGGTGGCGTGGGCATGTCGCTGGCGGTGATGAGCCTGTCCGCGTGCGGATTCCTGGTGTTCGGCGGACGGCTGGCGGGGGTCTTCATCCGCGACGCGGCGACGACATCGCTCGCGGTGCAACTGCTGGCGGTGGCGGGGATTTTCCAGGTGTTCGACGGCACGCAGGTCGTCAGCATGAGCGCCCTGCGCGGATTGTCGGACGTGCGGGTGCCGACGGTGATCTCGTTCGTCAGCTACTGGATCGTCGCGTTGCCGACGTGCTATTTCCTGGGGGTCGTGAGCCGGTCCAACGCCGTGGGGGTGTGGTGGGGGCTGGCGATGGGGCTGGCGTTTGCCGCCACGGCCTTGACGACGCGCTTCCTCGTGAAAACAGCGGCGGGCAGCCTGTACCATCCGCCATTGGACGGTCCCGTGACCGCCGGGGAGGCACTGGCTACCGTGCCGTAGGGATCCCCTTTCGCAAAACGCGGAAGCGAGGTAGTTTGGTCCCTACTTTTCGCCGCGTTCATGTCCCCGTCTTCCGCCATTCGCCCTCTGCCCGAGTTGCTCGCCCCGGCGGGCAACTGGGATTGCGCGCGCGCAGCGGTGGAAAACGGCGCGGACGCCATCTACTTCGGCCTGAGCCGCTTCAACGCCCGGATGCGAGCGGATAATTTCACCGAGGCCGACCTGCCCGCGCTGATGGCATTTCTGCACCGGCGCGGTGTGCGGGGCTACGTCACCTTCAATACGCTGATCTTCGCGGACGAACTCCCCGCCGCTGAGGAGTACCTGCGCGCCATCATCGCCGCCGGGGTGGACGCCGCCATCGTGCAGGATATCGGCGTGTGCCGCCTGATCCGCCGCCTGTCGCCCGATTTCCCCATCCACGGCTCGACGCAGATGACCGTTACCAGCGCGGCGGGCGCGGAGTTCGTGCGCGACCTCGGTTGCCAACTCATCGTGCTGGCGCGCGAGTGTTCCATCAAGGAAATTGCTGAAATCCGCGCGACGCTCGACACGCGGGGGGTGTCCCTCCCCCTGGAGGTTTTCGTGCACGGCGCGCTTTGCGTGGCGTATTCCGGCCAGTGTCTGACCAGCGAGGCGCTCGGGGGCCGCTCGGCTAATCGCGGCGAGTGCGCGCAGGCGTGCCGGATGCCCTACGAACTCATTGCCGATGAGCAGACGGTCCCGCTCGGCGACCGCCGCTATCTGCTCAGCCCGCAGGATTTGTCCGGCCTGAATGCCATCACGGACCTCGCCCAAGCGGGTGTCACGTCGCTCAAGATTGAAGGTCGGCTCAAGTCGCCCGAATACGTCGCCAGCATCACGCGCGTCTACCGAGCGGCGCTGGATCGCCTGCGTGCCAACGGGCCATCAGCAGATGTACCGACCGGCGAACGCTACGACCTGGAAATGGGATTCTCGCGCGGTCTGCACACCGGCTGGCTGCGAGGCATCGACAACCAGCGGCTCGTCCACGCGCGTTTCGGCAAAAAACGCGGGGTGTTTCTGGGCCGGGTCGAGCGCGTGCGCGGCGAGCGGGTCTACCTGACGCCTGAAACCCCGCTCAATCTCAAGCCGGGCGACGGCGTGGTCTTCGACGCCGGGCAGCCCGACCAACCGGAGGAGGGTGGACGCGTCTACACGGTCGATCCGGCAGCCGGGGAAATCGCGCTGACCTTCGGGCGCGGCACGGTCAATTTCGCCCGCGTGCAGCCCGGCGACCGCCTCTGGAAAACGAGCGACCCGGAACTGGATCGCCGCGTGCGTCAGACTTTTGCAGGCGATGTGCCCCGGTTCCAGCGTCCGGTAGATTTCGAGGTGTATGGACACGCGGGCGCGCCGTTGACGCTGGTCGTGCGCGACGGGCAAGGTCATGTGGTCCAACGAGCGTCCGCCGTCCCGTTGACCGTGGCCGAGCAGCAACCACTGACGACCGACCGGCTCACCGCGCAGTTTGGCCGTTTGGGTGGGAGTCCTTTCCGGCTCGGGGCGTTGGTCAACCGGCTTGAGGGCGCGGTGATTTTGCCGGTCAGCGAACTCAACCGCCTGCGCCGGGAAGCGATGGCGGAGTTGGACACCCTCCGCGCCGCGCCGAAACGCTGGCAGACGAATGGCGATGACAACCAAAATCTTTGTCATCCTGAGGCGAGTGCAACGAGATCGCAGGACCTTCCGACCGCCGGTAGGCAAGCGACGATGTCTGCTGACAGCCGGGAGGTCCTTCGACTGCGGCCTCCGGCCTCCGCTCAGGATGACAGAAGTTTTGAAAGCAGCACCATTTTACCTGCCGCACAACTGCTCGTCCTCGTGCGCAGTCTGGCCCAACTCGACGCCGCGCTTTCCGCTGGAATCGGGACCATCTACTGCGATTTCGAGGACCCCAAGGGCTACCGCGAAGCCGTCCGCCGTTTCCGCGATTGGTCAATGCCGGGCGTGGTCGACCGTGGCATTCTGGTTGCCCCGCCGCGGGTCTTCAAAACCGGCGAGGACTGGATTCTCAAACAGGTGCGCTCCGCCGAACCCGACGGTTTCCTCGTCCGCAACTACGACCACCTGAGCTTCTTCGCCGGGCAGCGTTGCGTCGGGGATTTCTCGCTTAACATCGCCAACCCGCTCACCGCCGAATATTTTATGCGCTGTGGCGGGCTGGAGCGCGTGACGGCCTCCTACGATCTCAACGCCGCGCAACTCGAAGCCCTCTTACTCGCCGCGCCGCCGGAATGGTTCGAGGTGACGATCCACCAGCACATGCCGATGTTTCACATGGAGCACTGCGTGTTCTGCGCGTTTTTGTCCGAGGGCACGGACTACCGCAACTGTGGCCGTCCCTGCGACAAACAGGAGGTGCGATTGAGGGATCGCGTCGGGCTGGAACATCCGCTCAAGGCGGACGCCGGCTGCCGCAACACGGTGTTCAACGCCCGAGCGCAGACCGGCGCGGAGTCCATCGAACGGTTGCGCGCGCTGGGCGCACGGCATTTCCGGGTAGAATTCGTCAACGAGACGCCCGCCGCCGTGACGACGGTTCTGTCGCGCTATCAAGCGTTGTTACGCGGGGAAATCAGCGGTTCGCAGCTCTGGCGCGAGTTGAAGCTGCACAACCAGCTCGGCGTCACCCGGGGCCAGATGGAAAGCGAGGAAGCGCGCAAAGTGTTCCCGCGCCCCGTGGCGGTCGGCGGCGCGGCGGGCTGAAATGCTCATTGCGTTCCACAAACCTTACGGCGTGCTGACCCAGTTCACGCCGGAACCGGGAAGCGCGCACCGCACGCTGGCGGAGTTCGGTTTTCCGCCCGGCGTTTATCCTCTCGGGCGGCTCGACGCCGATTCCGAAGGGTTACTTTTACTCGGTGACGAACCCGCGCTGAACGCCCGGTTGCTCCAGCCGTCCCGGGGGCACGGGCGCTGTTACTGGGTGCAGGTCGAGCGCGTGCCCTCCCCGGAAAGTCTGCGCACGCTGGAACGCGGCGTCACGATCCAAGGCCACCGCACGCTGCCCTGCCGCGCGGCTTTGCTCGACCCGCCGCCGGACGTGCCGCCGCGCGACCCGCCGATCCGCGTCCGCCGGAATATCCCCGACGCCTGGATTTCGCTAGAACTCACCGAGGGCAAAAACCGGCAGGTGCGCCGCATGACCGCCATTATTGGCCACCCGACGCTGCGCCTGATCCGCGTGCGCATCGGCGGCTACGCGCCATCTGATCTGCCCGCCGGGACCTGGCGCGTCCTCGGCGAAGTGGAGCGTCGGCTGGTGTTCGGCGAAATCTCTTGAGACAGGAACACGCGTCTCTCCCGTTACCGGAAAATAGTGGACCTTTTTGCCTTGGCGCAGGCTTGTAGAAAAGTCTCCGCTGCCTATGCTTAACCCCCTCCCCCTATGCGTCGAATCCCCTCCCTCCCGGTCCGCCTCTGCATGGCGGCAGTCATCCTCGCCACGGTCGCGGGCATCGGTCTGCCGACCGCGCAAGCCGCCAAGAATCCTCTCAACACCATCGAGGCCCCAAGCTTCGACAACAAATCCGGCGACTTCAAAACCGAGCCTGCCAGCGAGGGCAGCACCACGCTGGCGGACATTCACGACGGGGACTACGCCGTCTACAAAGATTACGATTTCGACAGCGGCGTGGCGGCGTTCAAGGCGCGAGTTTCCACCCCGCGCAAAGGCTCCATCGAAATCCACCTGGACTCCCCGACGGGCAAGCTGCTCGGCACCTGCCCGGTGACTGGCACCAACGGCTGGACCACCTGGGCAGATGTGACCTGCAACGTCGATATTTCCCAGGCGGGCGCGCGCGACATCTACCTCGTGTTTCACGGCGAGGGCGGCAGGGCGGTGCTCAACCTGAAATCCTTCGTGTTTCTGAAGTCGGTGGTCGTGGCGAACGCGGGCACCGTCGATCTCTCGGGCCGTCTGGATCAGGAAGACGACGAGCCGCAAGCCGTCCACGCCTGGGGGATGCCGGAAGCCGGGTTCACCGATGATTTCACGCACGGGTTGACCCACTGGAAGGCCAGCGGTTTCTCACCAAACGGCGCCGTCGAAGGAAACACCCTCGCCTGGGCCTACACCCCGGACGTTTACATCAACAAGACGGACACCGGCGGCGAATGGCGGACCCTCGCGGAAGGTGCGGTTTCGGTGGACCTCGTGGCCGATGCGAAGGAGTCGCGTCCCGGCATCGGCTTCGCCTCCAAGGACGGCCAGCAAGCCGTGTACGTCGTGCTCAATCCTGAGACCGGCGCGCTGGAGGCTTGGCGCAAACTCAAGGACGGCGGCGTCGCCCTCATCCGCAGCCATCCCAAGACCCCGCAGGACACCCGCCCCGCGACCGATCCCAAGGCGGACTGGACCATTCAACCCGGCACGAAATACCGTCTCCAGGTCGATTGGTCGCCGTACTCGAACGGCCTGATCGCGTTTCTTTCCGATGCGCAGGGCAAGGAAATCACGAGCTTCCGCACGGTCATCGACCTGCCCGCCGCACGCCGTCCGCTGCTGGTTTCTTCGGGCGGCCCTGCGCGGTTCGATCACGTCAAGTTCGACCCGACGCTCGACGGCTGGGATTTCCACTGGGAATGGCTCAAGACCCCGGCGCTCGCCCCCGACGTGTGCAACCCGGCGGTGTGGAAGCACGACGGGAAATTCTACATGCTGTGGCGCAAGTTCGGCGCGGACACGTTCCACGGCATCGCCATGTCCGATGACGGCGTGAAGTGGACCCGCGTCACCGACCAGACCATGAAATGCACGGGCGACATGGACGTGGTGGTCGATCCCTTCGGCGACGGCAAGTGGTATGTCACCCCCGGCAGCGCCAACCAACCGTGGTACACGAGCGACGGGTCCGACAACTTTAAGAACTGGACGCCGTCGCCGCTCAAGCTGGGCGATATTTTCGGGCACAGCCGCATCCAGGAAATCGTGGACACCAAGCGCAGCCCGCAACTCAAACCGGTCAACTTTGGCGGCAAGGAATACCGTTTTATCGGCTACACCGAGGATTGGAGCCACCCCCCGCTGCCACACACGGTTGTCCTGCTTTCCAACACGCTAACTGACTGGGTGCAGGCCACCCCCGACGCGCTGATCCCGCCCGGCAACGATTTCTGGGGCGAAAAGGGCAACGCCATCGGCTCGGCCTACGTGCTGCCGGACGGCAATATCCTCATCGCGTCGTGTTCCTGCACGAACGAGGGTTACACCGGCGCGCCCGAGCCGAGCAACCTCTCCGCGATTGCCAGTGGCAAGGAGCCATGGAAACTGCTCAAGAAAGCGGTGTTGCCCGACGCCCCGGTGTCGCGCGAACACGTCTGGTACGAGGGGCCGAACTTCGGCACCGCGCTGTTCTACGACAAGGACAGCGACACGCTGTTCTACTACGGCGGGTTCCACGATTACTACGTGGGCATGATGCGCGTGCGCCATTTCCTCCACCCGGAGCAGTGGCGGCGCGAAGTAGCAACTCGCAAATAAACCCGGCGCGTGTCCTGTAACCGGGGCATGCCTCAAATTACAAACTATCCCACACCGGCCTTAAATCCGGGTCGGTGCGGGCGAATTCGCGGAACTTCTTGTCCAGCTTGAAACTCAAGCGCAGGTGCGCCTGTGCCTCTTCGATGTTGCCCAATACGGCGTCGTAGCAACCGAGATTGTAATGATAGGTCGCCTCGTTGAGTAATGCCGCCGGGCCGTCGAGCAACACGGTCTTCGCCTCCGCCGTGCGGCCCATCTCGTGCAGACAAAACGCCGCGTGGATGAATCCGACCGTCTCCTCCGGGCTGACCCGGCACATCGCCCGGCTGATCTTGAGCGATTCCCGCCACCGCCGGGCACGCATCTGGATAAAGAGCCGCATCTGAAGCACGTCGAGACGCTCCTGCGCCGCACGGGGCAGTGTGTCGAGTTCCGCTAGGGCGTCGTCCATCATGCCCAATTCAAAGTATCCTTGGGCCGCCAGGAGGATCTTGTCCGTGTGCGTGCGGGGTTCCATGCCGAAAGTCTTTTTCACCTTCCGCTTCAAGAAAGCAGAAATTCTGCCGCCGGGCAACGCCACCTCCGGTAAAGCCCGGGAAATGCCAGGGTCGCTCTTCCTTTCGCCTTGAGGTTTGGTTCCAAGCTCTCCAAGCTGCCAACTTTCCGGGCCGCGCTGCACCAACCGCAACGTCCGCCCGCGCCCGCGCCTGCGAAAAAGCATTACCTACTCTCTCTATGATGACCCGAATGGACGGCGACAACGCGGTGGACAAAAAGGCGCTCCAGATCAACCTGGATGCCACCAAGTACGGCACGTTCGCCGAGATCGGCGCGGGCCAGGAGGTCGCGCGGCAGTTCTTTCACGTCGGCGGCGCGTCGGGCACCATCGCCAAGACGATCAGTGCCTACGACATGACGTTTTCCGACGCCATCTACGGGCCGACCCCGCGCTACGTCAGCCGCCAGCGGCTTTACCAAATGCTCGAATACGAGTACAAACTGCTCATCGAGCGGCTAGCCGAGAAACGCGGTGGGCGCACCAGCTTCTTCGCGTTTGCCAACACCGTTGCTGCCAAAAGCTACAACCATCCCGCCGAGAGCCACGGCTGGCTGGGTATCCGTTTCCAGGCGCACCCGCGCGCCGAGCCCAACCAAATCAGCATCCACGTCCGCCTGCTGGATAAGGAAAACATTCAGCAGCAGGAAGCGCTGGGCATTATCGGCGTCAACCTGATCCACAGCGCGTTCTACCAATATCAAAACCCGGACACCTTCATCGGTTCGCTGCTCGACGGGTTGACGGTCGAGCGCGTGCAGGTGGACATCATCAAGTTCACCGGGCCGGATTTCCATTACATCGACAACCGGCTCATGGCGTTGCAGCTGGTCGAACAGGGGCTTTCCGACGCCGCCATGTTCACCCCCGACGGCGAGGTCGTCCGGCCCGACGAACTCCTCTACAAGAAGGCGGCTTTGGTCGAACGCGGCAGTTTCCGCCCGCTGACCAACACCACCCAAGACATCCTCGACTGCGCGAAGGCGCGCTTTTTGCAAGAGCAAAAAGTCATGGGCGAGGAGGCCGTCGTGCTGATGGAGATTACCATGCAGAACCTCGCGGCCTGGGGCGGCACCAGCGGCAAGATCGACCACACGGACTTTCTGGAGCGCGCTGACGTGCTCGGCAAGCTGGGCCATACGGTGCTCATTTCCAAGTTCGGCGAGTATTTCCGGCTCGGCGCGTACCTGTCGCGCTGCACGAGCAAGATGATCGGCATCGCCATGGGCATCCCCTCACTCATCGACCTCTTCCAGGAAAAGTATTACACCAACCTGGAAGGCGGCATCTTGGAATCGCTCGGACGGTTGTTCAAAAATGATCTGAAACTCTACGTCTACCCCGTGACCGACGAGAAAAACGGCGAACTCCTCACCGTGCAAAACCTCAAGGTCGCGCCCAACTTGCAGAATCTTTACGATCATCTGGTGGAGAACCATTTCATCGAGGGCCTGGAGGGGTACAAACCGGAGTACCTGGCGATTTTCTCGCGTGCGGTTCTCAAGCTCATCCAGAGCGGTGATCCCGCCTGGGAAACCATGGTGCCCGCGGCGGTCGCCGAGATGATCAAGGCCGGGCGGTTATACGGTTACCGGGCACCGGCGGAACACTGACCAAACAGGATTGCCAACCGGCGGGTTTTCCCGCATGATCACCGGCAGCCATGGCCAAGGAAGATTCGATCATCAGCGAGGGAATCGTCACCGAAGTGCTGCCCGGCACGATGTTCCGGGTGGACCTGCCCAACGGCCGCAACGTGCTGGCCCACATCTCGGGCAAGATGCGCAAGCATTTCATCCGCATCGTCCCCGGCGACAAGGTGGCCGTGGAACTCTCGCCCTACGATCTGGACAAGGCCCGGATCACGTTCCGCGAGAAGTAAGCGGCTTTTTTGCATTTTGCCGGTCCCGATACGCACACCGAGCGGGTCGTCCCCGAATCTGTTGGCAACCAAGGACCCCAACTTTTACTGATATGGCCGACGACTCCAACCAAGAAGCACACGACAAAGCCGCCAGCGGACAGGAACATGCCGAACAAGCGGCGCAGGATTTCAAATCCGCCGCGACTGCCAAGGTGAATGACCTCAAGGATGCTGCCACCGCCAAGGTGAATGATCTGAAGGGTGCAGCCACCGCAAAGGCGGGCGAATACCGTGATCAGGCTTCCGCTAAGATTGAGGATTTGCGTGGTCAAGCGACCGCGAAAGCCGAAGAACTGCGCGGTCAGGCCGAGGCGGCCTGGGGCGACGCCAAGGTGAAGGCCCGCACTTACCAAGACGATGGTGAAGCCTATGTCCGCGAGAATCCGACCAAGGCGGTTCTAATCGCCGTGGGTGCCGGCTTCATTCTCGGCGCGCTGCTCAAGAAATAGTTGCGCCCCTTTCCGGTGAACTGATGGCGAAGTTTCAAACACAATCCGAGCCGGAGACTGAAGTCCCCGGCCTACCGGAGAGCATCCGGCTCCTGTTGGCCTCGGCGGTGGCGTATCTGCACGCCCGCTTGGAGCTTTTCAGCTTGGAGGCGAAAGACGCGGGCGGCAATTACGTCAAGATCGTGATCTGCCTCGTTTGCGCGATTGCCACCCTGCTCTTCGGTATGGTGTTTCTCGTCTGTGCTGGGGTTTATTTGGTGACGTACTTGTGTTCCCTGTTTTTTCACTATTGGCCTTGGGGCTGGGTATTCTTCGGATTTGGGTTTTTCATGCTGGCGATCACCGTTGCTTGCCTGCTAATCGCCAAGTCCCGCTTCGGCATCTCTAACTTCGCAACGACAGTTTCCGAACTTAAAAAGGACAAGGAATGGCTGAGTCAAACAAAGAGCGTCAACCGATCACAGACTCTCAGCGTCGTAAGAACGAACTGATTGCCGAATTGGCGCGCTCCCGTTCTGGGATGACGCTGCACGCCGGGCAGGTCGGTTATCAGACCGACGTGAGCCGACGGGTAAAATCCTCGTTCCGCAACCACATCGGCGCGTGGCTGGCTGGCGCGCTGGTGACGGGCGGGTTCGTGTCGATGCTCCCGGCACGCAAGAAGACGGTGTACGTCAACCCACTGAGCAAAGCCGGTAAAGGCAAACTCGCAGCGACGGCTAAGCCCTCGGGCGGATTCTTTCTTTCGCTCATCAAGTCGTTGATTCCGATCATCAAACCGATTCTGACCGCGTTCATCACCAAACAGCTTGCCAACGTGGTCGGTGGAGCGGAGCACGCCGAAAAGGAAGCGAAGCAGACGACCCAGGCCGCCGAGCGCACGACCGAAGCGGCAGCGGCGTAATGTCTTATTTTGTAAGGTAAATGTTCCGCCCGCCTGTGCTGGTGGCATAGGCAGGCAGGCAGTCCGACGGAAAGACGGAAGACCAGACAATCCGGCCCGGAAAACACAGGCGGTTCCGGGTTGACTTTATCAACGGTTCGTTGCCAAATTAACGTATGTCCGTTTCTCCCACTGGCACGGGCGCGGTTGTGGTTGCCGTTGAACCTGCCGCCATCGTCCCCCCGGTCGCCACCCCTTCCGTCACCGTCGTCAGCGAGGGTGCGGAGCACGTCCTTTTCGACCACATTGACCGTTACCTGTTGATGGGTCAGGAGTCGGATGCTTCCGACATTCATCTTGGTGTGAACATGCCGCCGCTCTGGCGGCGTTATGGCAATTTGGAACCCATCTTTCGCCAGTCTCCCCGGCTTTCGGCGGAAGACACCGAACGCCTCACCCGCAACTTCTTGGACGAAACGCAGCTGCTCCGCTTGGAAGAACACGGCGACGTGGATTTTGCGTATGCCGCGCCGTTCGGGCGGTTTCGTACCAGCGTCGTGCGCCAGCGGCTGGGAATCGACCTCGTTTTCCGCATCATCAACACGGCCCTGCGGACGATGGATGAGTTGAACCTGCCGCAAAGCCTCAAGAAGCTGACCGAATATCACAATGGCTTGGTGCTGGTCACCGGCCCGGTGGGCAGCGGCAAATCGACGACGCTGGCAGCCTTGGTCGAGGAAATCAATCGCAACCGGCACGACCACATCATCACGCTGGAAGACCCTATCGAATACGTCTTCAAGGCCAAGGGCTGCCATGTCACCCAGCGCGAGGTGCATTCGCACACGCGTTCGTTTGCCGCTGCCCTGCGCGGGGCGTTGCGCGAGGACCCGGATGTCATCATGGTCGGCGAGATGCGCGATCTGGAAACCATCGGACTGGCCATCACCGCCAGCGAGACGGGCCATCTCGTGCTCGGCACGTTGCACACCGGCAGCGCGGCCCGCACGCTCGACCGTCTGCTCGACGTGTTTCCGGTCGATCAGCGCGATCAGATTCGCGTCATGGTCAGTGAGAGTCTGCGCGGCATCGTCAGTCAACAGCTCGTCCCGCGCGCTGATGGCCGGGGCCGGGTAATGGCGATGGAAATCCTGACCAACACGCCTGCGGTCGGCGCGACGATCCGCGAGTCCAAGACCTATATGCTCCCGGGCATGATCCAGACCGGCAAAAAGCAGGGCATGAAGCTCATGGACGAATCCCTCCGCGAACTTTGCGCGACCGGCCTCATTAGCGCCGAGGAGGCCATGGCCCGCGCGGACCAGAAACAGATGATGAAAGTTGCCCTCGGTGTTTGAACCGCGCGCTCATTTTCTCTCCCCCATGGCTTACATCGACCAATTTTTCGACGTTCTCGTCCAAGCGAAGGCGTCCGACCTGCACATAGGCGAGGGCGAACCGCCCAAGATTCGCGTCCACGGCGAAATCGTGCCGATCCGCGAGGAGCCGATCACCAACGAGGAAGCGGCTTACATGATGAGCGAAATCGCCGGGCCGAAGGGCTGGGCGACGTTCGAGGAGCGCGGGGATTTCGACTTCGCGTACTCAATGAACGAGGCGTCGCGGTTCCGCTGCAATTACCTCAAGCAAACCAACGGCTACGGCTGCGTTTTCCGGCTCATCCCGACGAAAATCGCCACCTTGGAGCAACTCAACGTGCCCCCGGTCATCAAGGAGTTCGGCCATCTGCGCGGCGGCCTGGTGCTCGTCACCGGTCCGACCGGAAGCGGCAAGAGCACGACTTTGGCGGCCCTGGTCGACTACATCAACACGAATTTCAGTCGGCACATCGTCACCATCGAGGAGCCCATCGAGTTCGTCCACCAGAACAAGAAAAGCATCATCACCCAGCGCGAGGTGCCCGAGCACGCCGCGAGCTTTCCCGCCGGGTTGAAGGCCGCGTTGCGCGAGGACGCGGACATTGCGCTCGTCGGCGAGATGCGCGACCTGGAAACGATCTCGCTGGCGTTGACGGCGGCGGAAACGGGCCTGCTCGTGTTCGGCACGCTGCACACGAACAATTCCCGCAAAACCATCGACCGCATGATCGACGCGTTCCCGGCGGACCAGCAGTCGCAGGTGCGGACCATGCTGGCGTCGAGCTTGCGCGGCGTCGTCGCCCAGCTTCTGCTCAAGAAACAGGACGGCACGGGGCGCGTCGCGGTGAACGAAATCCTGGTGGTCAACAACGCGGTCAGCGCGATCATCCGTGAGGGCGCGACGCAGAAGCTCGAAGATGTGATCGTCGGCGGCAAGAGCCAGGGGATGCAGTTCATGGACGACGCCATCTGGCACGTCATGCAGCAGGGGATCGTCAGCCCGCACGAAGCCTATATGAAAGCCATCGACAAGAACCGTTTCCAGAAGTTCCTGCCGGTCGAGGACGAAGGGTTGTAACTCCGATGCACCGCCCCCTCAGAGAGCCTCTTTATTTGCGGGTCTGGCATTTGATCCGCGGACTGCTTTTCTACAATACGGTGTACTGGCGGCGCGCGTCGGACGGTTTGAATATGCCGACCCTGACCGCAGAGGAGCGCGAACGGCAGCGACCCACGCGCAACCTGGAAATCATCAAGCCCCGTGCCCGCCCGCGCGCGAAGTGCCCCGACCCCATCGACAGCGCCCAGGGCGGGGAGGTCTCTGAGCCGCTGCCGCTCGAGGTCCCCGAGAGTTCGGCGAGGACTCCGCTTCGTCGTGAAACCTCGTCCGATGAGTCTGCCGTGCGGACGGCGTTCCACTCGGAAACTCCTGTCATGGCCGACGATGACAACGATCAGGTTTATGTGAAGCGGCGCCGTTATCGCCGCCGATTGGTTTCCGGGGGATCAGCGAAGGGCCGCGCCGGTTTTTTCGCTCGGGTATTCGGGCGGAAGTAGACGGGCAAAGCGCCGCTGGATGACTTTCGGTTGGTGGTCATTACGCGGCGGATCGAGCGAGGCCGAGCAATTTTCTAGCGGACGGCACCCCCAGCCGGGCGCCCAGCCGCAGCCAGCGGCTTGCCAGCAGACGTTCGCGCAGGATCGTGACTTTTTGCGGTCCCGTTTTGCCGCCCGCCCGGATGATGGCATTCACCAATCCCAGGACCCGGCCTGCGGCAAACCAGCGCGACGCCAGCATGGCTGCTTGCAACTGGCGATGTTCGGTCCAGGGCCGCTGGTCGGTTCGCGCCGCCGAAAGCTGGGCCTTGAGCGCATAAAATCGGTCCGCCAACCCTTCCGTAGGTCCGAAGGTGGGCGTCGTGAGATGATGCGCATTGACGATGGCGCGATTCGGAAACTGCGTGATCTCGGGAAACCGCGCGGCGTCGAATTCCGCGAGCAACGCCTCGACCGCCTGGCCGGGCAGCAGCGTCAGGGCCTCCGTGAGCACGAGTTGGAACAGGTCGGCGCGAAACGCGCTCACGTTGCTCCAGCTTGCCCGCAAATACCGGGTGTACAGCGCGCGCAGCTCCGGCTCGGACGGCAGGCGCGGGCCGAGTTCCCGGGCGAGGTCGAGGTTGAGCCGCAACATCTCGCGGATGAGCCGTTCGGGTTCGGTGGAAATTGTGTTCGCTGAATGGACGCGGTAGTCGAGCAGTTCGGTGTCGAGCACGGCGAGGCGGCCTGCGAGCGCGGCATGGATGAGCAGGTGGTAATCGTGAGCGAAGCGGTAGGGGGCAAACGGATGCGCGCGCAGGAAATCGGCGCGGGCGACGAAGTTGCTCGTCGTGCCCGGGAAGTTGGCCAGCCCGAGCCATTCGGCCAGGTCAGCGGCGCTGGTGTCGTCCCTGCTGGCGCGGAAGCTCCAGGCGGCGGCAAACCAGCGCGCGCGCGGCGAGTCGGCGGGCAGCGTTTCGCCGGCATCGTCGATGAGCCGCAGCCGGGTGCAGAGGAGGCCCACCCGTGGGTTCGCTTCGAGGGTTTTCAGGCAGCGTTCGAGCCGCTGGGGATGGTAACAGTCGTCAGAATTGAGGATCGCCAGATAGTCGCAATCGTCGGCGAGCGCGACGAGACGGTTCAGCGCGGCGTGCGCGCCCACGTTCGGTTGAAACAAGACCTCGATGCGCGGCTCGATTCCAGCGGGTTTGCCGGGAATGTCGGCGGCGGGAGCGGTCGCCGCATACGTCATCATGGCCCCGAGGCTGCCGTCTGTGGAGCCATCGTCCAGCACGATGATGCGGTCGGGTGGCCGCGTCTGGGCGCGCAACGACGCCATCGCCGCGCCGATGTAACGCTCGTGATTGTAGAGCGGGATGAGAACGGCGACTTTCAAACCGGAGGAGGATTTCAGGATGCGAGTGGAACAGGAGAGAAGCGAGCCGAATTTTAGGGATGGCAGTTGAATGCAAGCAACACGTCAGGAGCCTCATTCCTCCGTCCACTTTTCCATCGCTTGTAGCCACTCGTCGGGTGAAGGCTCGTCCGAACCAAATCCCCGCCCCAGCGAGACCGCCAGCTTCCGTTCGCCGACGATCCAACCTCCCACAAAAGCCGGGGCCAGCCGTCGTAACGTCGCGCCGGTCAACCCGGATTCCCGCCCGAGGGAAAAGCTGGCGGTGCCCGCCGCTCCCAGTTGGACGAGCAGCCAAGCGCAAAGCACCGCGCCCGGACCGACGGCGTGGAGGTGTTGCAGCCGTGTCGGTCCGCGTTGCAGGTCGTGGTAAAGATGCAACGCCCGCCGGGCCGCGAGCAAAAAGTCGTCGGTCTTGCAGCCATTGCCGATCACGCCACGGAAGGTTTCGATCCGGTGGGCCTCCGGGCTGAAAAGACGCCACGATGTTTCGAGCACGAAAGCATCCGGCAGAAATTCAAACGCCATGACGACGGAGAGCGCGGCCTCTGTCTGATCGGTTGCCGCCGGGGCGCTGCCGGTCGCCAAAGCGAGAAGACGCAGCCCGGGCAAACGGCGGCGCAGGCCAAACAAAGACCCACTACCGGGTCCTGACGCTCCCTCACCGGCCAGCGGCCAGCGGTCGAACAAACACCACACCGTCGAGCGGGGAACCACGATGGGTGTCCGCAGCCGCCCCGGTCCAGGCCCGGCCTTCGCCTTGGAAAAAAGTGCGCCGAGCTGGCGTGCCGATTCGTCGGCGGAAAACGCCGCCGCCCATTTGGCGCGTCCGGCCGCGCCGAAATCCGCGCGCAGATTTGGGTCCGCCGCGAGCCGCGCCAGCGCGTGCGCCAAGGCCTGGGAATCACCGGGCGGAACGAGCAGCCCGGTACGTTCGTCGTCAACCATCTCGGGCACGGCTGCCAGCCGCGTCGACACCACAGGTTTCCCCGCCGCCATTGCTTCGAGAATCACGGTGGGCAGCACGTCGCACGCCCCTTTTTCATCCACCCGGCAGGCGAGCGCAAATACATCGCACGCCGCCAGCCGCGCCCGCACTTCTTCTTGCGAAAGCAGACCCGCCAGCAAAACGTTTTCTTTTATTCCTAGGTCAATGATCAAACGCTGCAAGGCGTCGCGCACGGGACCCTCCCCCGCGATCTCGCAAACGAACGGAATCTTCCAGGCCTTCAGATTCGCACACGCGACGGCCAGGTCCGGGAACCCCTTGAAATCAACCAATCGTCCGATGCTGAAAATGCGCAGGCCGCCGGACAGCACCGGGGCCGACGGACGCGTGGTGGGCCAACGGTCCAGCGGCAGGCCGTTGTAGACCCGGTGAATCTTTGCCTCGGCGGACGGGCATTTTTCGATCAGCGCCCGCCGACTCCACTCGCTGACCGCCACGACGAACGCGGCCTTTTCGCACATCTCGCCCAACAGCGCGTCGCTGCCCAGATCGACCAGAAAATCCTGCGCGTGCGCCGTGAAGCTGAACGGAATGCCAGTCAACTCATGGATAAACAACGCCGCGTGGGTGGCGCGGTTCGCAAAGTGAACGTGCAGATGCTCCACACCCTGCCGCCGCAACAACCCGGCAAAGTACAGCGCGTGCCGGGCGCGCTTGGCCGGTTCGTAACGCGGGCCGTATTCCGCCTCGTGGCGGGCAATCGTGGCGGCGGGCCAATGCCCTTCATGCCGCGCCGCCGTCTCCCACCAGTCGAGGCTATCCCGGGGTGGCGCATAGGAAACGCGCGCCCGGGGCCAATCCCCGACCCCGTGGCGGAACGAGGTCGTCGGCGGGCTGCACGAGTAGATTTCCAACTCGAAGCCCGCCGCCTCCAGAGCACGCACTTCCGTGTCGCAGAACGTCTGCGAAGGCACGGGATAGCGCGAAAAGAGGTAGGCAACCTTCAAACCATTATTCGCCGGCGGGACCGCCGATCTTCACCAACTCCACGTCGAACAGCAGCGTCGCGGCGGGCGGGATCACCGGCGGGCGGCCACTGTCGCCATACGCGAGGTCGGACGGAATGAAGAGCTGCCACTTGGAGCCGATCTTCATTTTCTGGAGGGCTTCGGTCCAGCCGGGGATCACGCCGTTGACCGGGAAGCTGACCGTGCCGCCGGGTTGCTTGTCAGAGTTGTCGAACGCCGTGCCGTCGATCAACGTGCCCGCGTACTTCACGGTCACGGTGTCGGTCGCTTTCGGTGACGCGCCGGTGCCTTCGGTTAGCACCTTGTACTGCAAGCCGCTGGGCAGGGTTTGCACGCCGGGCTTCGCCTTGTTGGCGATCAGATAGGCCGAGCCGGTGGCCTTGTTTTTGTCCATCAGCGGCTTGGTTGCCGCCTGTTGCTTCGCTTGCAGATCTTTGTCCACGGCCTCGAAGGTTTCGCGGGTCTGGGCTTCGGTCATCTGCAATTTGCCACCGCTCATCACGTCTTTCATGGCGGCGGTGAACATCGTGGGGTCGATCTCGACGCCCCGGGTCTTCATCGTCTGCGCGAAATTCATGCCCAGCGCGTAGCTGAGTTTCTCTTTCTGGGTGGTAGGACCGGCGGTGTTTTCGGCGTACATCCGCACGGCCGCTCCCAGGGAAAGGAGCACGCAGGTCAGGGGCAGGAGTTTTTTCATGTCAACGGGTTTGAGAGTCGGGATCAAGGGTCTGGCAGACGGGGCAACGAGCCTCGTCAGGGAGGCCGCTACCTGCCCACACTGAGACACGCTCCCGCCGTTTGTCAAAGCGCGGCGGAGGAGCAAAGGTGTTTTTCCCGGTTGTCGAACCGCTGGGATTCGGCTAGAACGCATCTTGCTCAGGCTCTGAGCGTCAATTGTTTCCTTTTTACTTCTTTATGGATCTCTCAATCGTCGGCAGCGGCTACGTGGGCCTCGTCAGTGGGGCATGTTTTGCAGAAGTCGGCCACAACGTCATTTGCGTGGACAATGACCAGCGCAAGGTGGACGCCCTGCAAGCCGGGCGCATCCCCATCTACGAGCCGGGCCTGGAGGAAGTCGTCCAGCGCAACGTCGCCGCCGGGCGGCTGCGGTTCACCAGCAGCATCGAGGACGGCGTGGACCACTCGGAGGTCGTGTTCATCGCCGTGCCCACCCCGCCGCACGCCGACGGCAGCGTGGACCTGAGCTACATCGAACGCGTGGCGCGCGATATTTCCGCCGTGCTCAAGCCGGGCCATTACCGCGTCGTAGTGGACAAGAGCACCGTGCCGGTCAAGACGGGCGACAAGGTGGCCGACACCATCAAACGCTATGGCAAAAAGGACGTGGAATTCGACGTGGTCAGCAACCCGGAATTCCTGCGCGAAGGTTGCGCCGTGAGCGACCTGATGCACCCGGACCGCATCGTCGTCGGCTCCAAGAGCGAGCGGGCGCTCAACCTCATGAAGAAGCTCTACGAGCCGTTCATGGCCCCGATCCTGGTGACCGACATCAACAGCGCCGAACTCATCAAGCACGCCGCCAACAGCTTCCTCGCCCTCAAGATCAGCTACATTAACGCTGTCAGCGCCATCTGCGACGCCAGCGGTGCGGACGTGGAAAAGGTCGCCGACGGCATCGGCATGGACAAGCGCATCGGGCGCAATTTCCTCAACGCCGGGCTGGGCTACGGCGGGTCGTGCTTCCCGAAGGATATCGCCGCGTTCATCGCTATCAGTGACCAGCTAGGCGTGCCGTTCACGCTGCTCAAGGAGGTGCAGCGCATCAACGCCAGCCAGCGCGAGCGTTTCCTCAAAAACCTGCGCGACCGGCTCTGGATTCTAAAGGACAAGAAAATCGCCGTCTGGGGCCTGACCTTCAAGGGCGACACGGACGATATCCGCTCCTCCGTCTCCATCGATCTGATCAAAGACCTGCTGGCCGAGGGTGCCCACGTCACCGCCTACGACCCCAAGGGCATGGACAACGTCCGCTCGTTCAAGTTGATCCCCGAGGCGAAACTGATGGACTCCGCGCTGGAAGCCGCCCGGGGCGCGGAGGCGTTGATCATCGCCACCGAATGGACGGAATTCACCAAGGTCGATCTCAATCAGCTCCGGGAAGCCATGGTCTCTCCGCTGGTGTTCGACGGCCGTAACCTGCTCGACCCCAATTCGATGCATCATCTGGGTTTCGACTATCACAGCATTGGCCGGCCTGGCACGATAAAAGTTTGAGCTTCGGCAGGGCCGGGTCTGCTTTGGGTTGCGAAAGCCTTTCGGGTACTCCACCGGCCCATGAAAACCTTTTCGTCGTCATCTTTTACACGGCCATGGTTGCTGCCTTGGACCTCGGTGGCGCGGTCTGGACCAGTCTACATCCCGCCCTTTTCCAGCGAGTGCTGCGGTTGTCACCAATGCAACCCCCGCAAAAACTGTAAACGCAGTTCGCGCTTCCGCTACGAATCCATCCGACACCTGAACGACATCCTATGAAAAAAATCATCACTATCTCCACGCTGTTTGTTGTCGCTGCCCTGCTCAACATCGGCTGCTCGGCCAGCGCCAGCGTCAAGAAGGCAGACGCCACGAAGGCGAGCACCACGACCCAGGTTGCCTACGTTTCGGCGCCGGTTCATGTGAATCACGCCAGCAAATAAGCGGCCCGCCCCTTGGCGCGTCGGATGAACGGGTTGGAGTCCGGGTTACCGGGCACGGCACCTCTTACCGACGCGCTTTTGCGCTTTCAAGAGGGGGGTGCAACTCATGAAAAAGCGTGGTTCGTTCGCTGTGCGCGGTCGGGACAACCGTGCGGTTCCATCGTACCGGCCCAACGTGGCCGCCGTCTTGCGGAACACCGGCGGACAGCTTTTGCTGGGTGAGCGGTTGGGATTTCCAGGCTCCTGGCAATTTCCACAGGGCGGACTCCACGCTGGCGAGTCCGCCGAAGCTGGTCTGCACAGGGAGATTTGGGAGGAACTATCGCTCGCGCCGATGGATTATACGATTCTGGATCAGCGGGGTCCGTACCGCTATTTGTTCCCCGCCGGGATCACGAAGAAGGGATTTCAAGGTCAGGAACAACACTATTTCCTGCTCCGGCTTACCGCCCACGAAAAAAACGATGAATGTGGCGACGGCCCACCCGGAACTTCAGGCCACCCGGTGGATCGAACCGGCGGATTTTCGGTTGGAATGGTTGCCCGAAATGAAACACGCCGTTTACCGGCAGGTATTTCGTGATTTTTTTGACGTAAATCTCGGCTGACACCGCAACGGACGACGCGCCATCCGGTTTACTTCTATCTATGCTTTCCGCCCAGGATGTCGAGTGGTTGCAGGTCGCTTTGAAGGAGATCGACGGCTTGTTGCGCGGCATGGCAGATTTCCGGCCGTACAACGACCTTGTCAGCCGCGACGACGCCCGTTTACATCTGCTCCTAGATCATGTCGTGACGACCGTGCGGGACGCGCGCATGCTCAACGCGAAGGCTTTGACCCGGCTCGTCGACGCGCAGCAGGCCGCGTTGGAAGAGGCGCGGCTGGACGCAGAGGCGAAGGCCCGTCCGCCCGCGCCGGTCGTGGCGGCGCCCGTGCCGACGTTTCGCCCGCCGACGCAGATGGAGCAGATCACCATGGCCAACCCCACGGGGATGCGCGAACTGGTGCTCATCGCCGACCACGACGCCACGTCGTTGCAGGAAATCGAGACGATGCTTACCGACGAGGATTACCGCGTGTTGAGCGTGCAGGATGCGTTCGAGGCGATTTCGATCTATGCGCGGCTGTGGGCGGCGATTGATCTGGTCGTGCTGGATTTCAGCATGCCGATGATGAGCGGCGAACTGATTTTCGACGAGTTGCAAGCGATCAACCCGAACGTGGCAGTAGTGATCAGCAGCGGATTTACGCACCCGGAGAAACTCAGCCAGATGCTGGCTCAAGGGCTGAGCGGTTTTCTGCCCAAGCCGTACAACCGCGAGAAGTTGATCCCGCAGATCAAACAGGTGTTGGCGCACCGCCCGCGCACGGGTGGGACGAGCCGGTTGTAGGGCCGCCGGGACAGTCGTCCGGCCACCAGACGGGACCCGCGCAAGCAATTTTGCGGCAAGTCGGCCCCATCGCTACTGGTGGCACTAATCCAGCTACCATCAGCCGTAGACCGCAACGCTTATGGCCAGGATCGACGCCTTCTTTAAATTGATGTCCGAGCAGAAAGCCTCGGACCTCCATCTCTCCACGAGCAACCCGCCGATGCTGCGGATCAACGGGGACCTCATCCGCGTGGATTACCCCCCGCTGACCAACGACGAACTCCAGTCGATGGTCTACGAGATCGCGCCGGAAATGAAGATCAAGGTCTTCGAGGAAACCGGCGACGTAGATTTCGGCTACGAGATCCCCGGCGTGGCCCGCTATCGCGCGAATTTCCTCAACCAGAAGTACGGCATCGCCGCCGTGTTCCGGCTGATCCCCAGCAAGGTGCTCACCTGCGACGATCTCGGGTTGCCGCCGGTCCTGAAACGTTTTCCCCTACTCAAAAAAGGGTTAGTGCTCGTCACCGGCCCGACCGGCTCCGGCAAATCGACCACGCTGGCGGCGATGATTGACTACGCCAACCTGCACCGGCAGGATCACATTATCACGGTGGAAGACCCCATCGAATTCGTCCACAAGAGCCAGCAATCGCTGGTCAACCACCGCGAGGTAGGCGTGCACACGAAATCGTTCTCGGCGGCGCTCCGGGGCGCGCTCCGTGAGGACCCGGACATCATCCTCGTCGGTGAAATGCGCGATTTGGAAACCATCGAACTTGCCCTGACCGCCGCCGCCACGGGCCACCTCGTGTTCGGCACGCTGCATACCTCCAGCGCCGCCAAGACCGTGGACCGCGTGATCGACGTTTTTCCCACCAGCCAGCAGAACCAAGTGCGCGCCACCCTGGCGGAATCTCTTAAGGGCGTCGTCGCGCAGAACCTGTTCCGCCGCATCGACAAACCCGGGCGGGTCGCCGCTCTGGAAGTGCTCGTCTTCGACAGCGCCATCGCCAATCTCGTCCGCGAAGGCAAGACCCACCAGATTCCCGGCATGATCCAGGTCGGCAAGAAGAAGGGCAACCAGCCGCTCGACGACGCCATCATGGAACACCTGCGCCAACTGCGCATCTCGCCTGAAGAAGCCTACGAAAAGGCGAACGACAAGAAAAAGTTCCGCCCGTTCCTGACCCAGCCGCCGGACGACTTTGAAGATTAAAACGTTCTCTGTTACCCGCTGCCCGACACCCTCATGCGCTCCGTAGAACTCGACGCCATCCTCGGAGCCATGCTCCAGAGTTACGACGGCATTTCCGATCTAAATTTCTCCGTGGGCCGCCCGCTGCAAGTGGAAGCCTTCGGTCAGTTGAAACCCATCGCGGTCGATCCGCCCATCGACTCGCTCACACCCTACCAGACCGAAAACATCGCCCTCAACATCATGGGCAACAACCGCCGCCTCATCGAGCATTTGCTCGAAGCCGGCAGTTGCGACTGCGGCTACCAACTCGGCACGCAGGCGCGTTTCCGTGTGAACATCTTCCGCCAGCAAGGCCGTTTCTCGGTGGTCATGCGCAAGCTCAACTCGGTCATCCCCTCGCTCGACAGCTTGGGCTTGCCAGACATTTTCAACGCCATCGCCAAGGAAAAAACCGGCCTCGTGCTCGTCACGGGTGCCACCGGCTCGGGCAAGACGACCACGCTCGCCGCCGTGCTCAACGAGATCAACCGCACGCAGGCGTACCACATCATCACGCTCGAAGATCCGGTCGAGTTCGTCCATCCGCACTACCTGAGCACGTTCAACCAGCGCGAACTCGGCGGGGATTTTAATACTTATCCCAACGGCCTGCGCGCCGCGTTGCGCCAGGCGCCGAAGGTCATCCTCGTCGGCGAAATGCGCGACCGCGAAACAGTCGAAATCGCCATGACCGCCGCCGAAACCGGCCACCTCGTGCTCAGCACCCTGCACACCATCGACGCAGGCCAATCCATCAACCGTATCCTCGGCCTGTTCGATCAGGGCGAGGAAAAGTTGGTCCGCCAGCGGCTTGCCGACACGTTGCGCTTCGTCGTCAGCCAGCGCCTCGCGCCGCGTCCGCACGGCGGGCGTCAACTCATTATGGAAGTCATGGGCAACAACCTGCGCACCAAGGAAGCCATCGCGCTGGGCGAAGAGGAAGGCCGCAATTTCTACGACATCATCGAGGCCAGCGAAACCTTCGGCTGGTTCACCTTCGATCAATCCATCATCAAGGCTTACGAGTCCGGCATGATCGACGAGGAGACCGCCATGCATTTCGCCTCGAAAAAAGGCAAAATCATCCGCCAGATCGACCTCATCAAAAAGAGCCGTGGCGAGGAGAAAAACAAGGTCAGTGGCCTGCGCTTGGACACGGCGGCCTCCAGCCGGTATTGAGCGATCCCCTTTTTCCCATGAGTCATTCCATCCAACTCCAGGAATACGAGACGCGTTTCGATATTTTCGAGCCGGGCGACCTGACCGCGCTCGTCTGCATCGACCAGCCCGACTACCAGCAGCACATCGTCGAACAGCTTAGTTCGATGGATTACAAGATCCACGTCGGACTATTTCAGGAGGACATTTCGCTCAAGCTCAAGACGCACGTTTACGACGTGGTGGTCATCGACGAGCATTTCAACGATTGCCATCTCGGCAACAACGTGGTGCTCCACGAGGCGGTCAATCTGCCCGGCGGGCAGCGGCGCAACCAGTTTCTGGTGCTCATCGGCAGCAGCGTCATGACCAACGACGAGATGATGGCGTTCATCTTCAGCGTGGACCTGTGCTTTAACGTGAACGACCTGGCGAATCTGAAACCCGTGCTGCGGCGCGGGGTGGCGCGGCAGAAAGATTTCTTCCACGTCTTCATCGAGCAAACGAAGGCCGCAGGGCTAGGTTGACAGACTGGGTTAGGGTGCCGGAAGGCGGGTGGCCCAGCCTGGAGTGTCCCCCCTTGACCATCCATCCGCCGCCGGTTACGTTTCTCCCTCAGGGCGGATGAAACCGGTTTCTCTGACCCGCCAAGGCTCTAATACGCGGAGAAAGGGACGGATACGTGGATAAATTTTTCGACAGTTATCAAACCGAGGGGTTCTTCGACGAAATGTTCAGCGCGCCGGGGCAGGTTCGCCCGCACTACGGCAAGCTGTTGGAACGTTTCCAGGAGATGGACCAGAGCGAATTCGAGCGCAAACGCGCCCTCGCCGACACGTCTTTCTTGAGCCAGGGTATCACCTTCACCGTCTACAACGACGACCAGGGCACGGAGAAAATTTTCCCGTTCGACCTGATCCCGCGCATCATTCCGGCGGACGAGTGGGAAGTTCTGGAGCGCGGCCTGACCCAGCGCATCATCGCGCTCAACCTGTTCCTGCACGACATCTACCACGAGCAGCGCATCCTCAAGGAGAAGGTCATCCCCGAGGAATACGTGCTCAGCGCGGCGCATTTCCGCAAGGAGTTCATGGGGTTCAACGTGCCCCGGGACATTTATATCCATATCTGCGGCACGGACCTGATCCGCGACAAAGATGGGCGTTATCTCGTGCTAGAAGACAATGGCCGCTGCCCCTCCGGCGTGTCTTACGTGCTGGAAAACCGGCAGGCGATGAAACGCGTTTTCCCCCGCTTGTTCGCCCACCATCCGGTGCGACCGGTGGACGACTACGCGCAGAGCCTGCTCAACGTGTTGCGCTACATCGCGCCCGATGCCAAGCGCGACCCGACCGTCGTCCTCCTGACGCCGGGGGTCTATAACTCCGCCTACTACGAGCATTCCTACCTTGCCCGCTCGATGGGCATCGAAATCGTTGAAGGGCGAGACCTCGTCGTGCAGGACAGCGAGGTGTTCATGAAAACGACCAAAGGTCTCAAACCCGTGGACGTGATCTACCGCCGCATCGACGACGATTTCCTCGACCCGCAAGTGTTCCGGCCCGATTCGCTGCTCGGCGTGCCGGGCATCGTCAATGCTTATCGCAAGGGTGGCGTCAGCCTCGCCAATTCTATCGGTACGGGCGTCGCCGACGACAAGGTGATGTATTATTTCGTCCCCCGGATGATCAAGTTCTACCTCGGCGAGGACCCCATTCTGCCGAACGTGGAAACCTATCTTTCCAGCGAGGAAGCCGACCGCAAATACATCCTCGAAAACCTCGAAAACCTGGTCGTCAAAGCCGCCAACGAGAGCGGTGGCTACGGCATGTTGATCGGCACGCAGGCAAGCAAAGAAGAGATCGACAAGTTCCGCCAGCTCATCATCGCCAACCCGCGCAACTACATCGCCCAGCCGGTGATTTCGTTGTCCCGCTCCCCGGCATTCTGCGACGACGCGCTGGAAGGCCGCCACATCGACCTGCGGCCCTACATTCTCTACGGCGAAAAGATCACGATCATCCCCGGCGGCCTGACGCGGGTGGCGTTGCGCAAAGGCTCGCTTGTTGTCAACTCTTCTCAGGGCGGCGGCAGCAAGGATACGTGGGTGCTGGAAGAATGATTGCAACGCGCTGCTTCCCAAGCTAAACCAACGATGATGCTAGCCGAAAACTTCGAGCGTACTTTGCGCGGCTTCACTCAGCGCGTTCCTTTTCGTCCATTCACCGTGGAACTTGTGAACGGGCGGCAGTTGGTTATTGAACACCCGGAGGCGTTGGTATTTCGCAACGCCCTAGTTGCTGTCTACATCGGTTTGGACGGCGCGCTGACCATCTTCGATCACGAAAGCGTCAATCAATTCACTGGCGCGCCAGATCCGCAGTCCGCTTCTGCACCTGGTTTTGGCACCTCGCGCTGACCGACCCAACTCCCATGCTAAGCCGCGTCGCCGACTGCTTGTTTTGGATGAGCCGCTACATTGAGCGGGCCGAAAACAACGCCCGCATCCTCGATGTCAATCTCCAGCTCATGCTCGATTTTGACACGCAGTCGGAAGTCGATGTTCGTCGGCACTGGGCGCCGATCATCAACTCGCTCGAAGAACAGGAACTCTTCCATTCCTTCTATCAGCAGGCGGACGGCGATTCCGTCGTGGAATTCGTCACCTTCGAGCCGAAAAATCCCAACTCGATCCACTCCTGTCTGTCCCGCGCCCGCGAGAATGCCCGAGGGGTGCGCGAGCAGATCAGTTCCGAGATGTGGGAGCACATCAACCAGCTTTACCTATTCATCCGCTCGGACACCGCCCGCGAACTCTTCCACTCCAGTCCCTACCAGTTCTACAAGCGCATCCTCGAAGGCAGCTTTCAATTTCTCGGCATCACCGACGCCACCATGACCCACGGCGAGGGCTGGGATTTCATCCAGCTCGGCAAGTTCATCGAACGCACGGATCGCACCTCGCGCATCCTCGACGTGAAGTACCACATCCTCCTGCCCAGCGGCGAGCGCGTCGGCGGCAACGTGGACACCGTGCAGTGGATGGCCGTCCTGCGCTCGTGCAGCGCCCTGGAAGCGTACACCAAGCTCTACGTCGGCCAGATTGCCCCTTGGAAAGTCGCCGAATTCCTCATTCTGCACGACTGTTTTCCGCGCGCCTTGCGTCATTGCGTGCATCAGGTGGACTACGCGCTCCACCGCATCAGCGGCGCGCCCGAAGACCGCTTCACCAACGAGGCCGAACGCCTTTCCGGCAAGCTGCGCAGCGACCTCGATTACACCCGCACCAGCGAGATTTTTCAGTATGGCCTGCACCAATATCTCGACCGCCTGCAACTGCGCGTCACTCAGATCAGCAACGCTGTCGGCGAGATTTATTGCGAGATCATGGAGACGTCGCCGGAGCAGTCTCAATCCCAATCTCAATCCCAGTCCGGCGGCAACGGTTCGCAGTCGCAATCCCAGTCCCAGGGTCAGACTGCTGCCGTCCGCTGACGGAACGTGACGAACCCGTCATACTCGCCCTCTTTTCCCGGTCCGCCGCCGCGTCCATCCTCTCAGCCAGATGGCCACGACCCGCTATCGCACCGCCTGGATTTCCGATTTGCACCTCGGCACGCACGGCAGCAACGCCGGGGCCGTGCTCCATTTCCTGCGTGAGGTGGACGCGGAAACTCTCTACCTCATCGGCGACCTCATCGATATCTGGAGCCTGCGCCGTTCGCGCTACTGGCCGCAGGAGCACAACGATGTCATCCAGAAAATTTTGCGCAAGGGCCGCAAGGGGACGCGGTTGGTCTACATCCCCGGCAACCACGACGAGTTGATGCGCGGTTTCCTGGGCGACTACGGCAGCCTGCACATCGTCCGCCGGGCCATCCACCAGACCGCCGATGGCCGCCGGTTGCTCATCATCCACGGCGACGAACTGGACACCGTGATCCAGAACGTCAAGTGGCTCGCCTTCATCGGCGACGTGGGCTACCAATTTCTCCTGAAACTCAACCGTCCGGTCAATTTTCTGCGGCGGCGTTTCGGGTTGGGATATTGGTCGTTGAGCGCCTACGTCAAACACCGGGTAAAGAACGCCGTGCCATTCATCGGGCAGTTTGAGGATGCCATCGTTCGCTACGCCCGGGACTTCGAGGTGGACGGTGTGCTCTGCGGACACATCCACAGCGCGGCCCTCCGCGAGACGGGCGAGATCGCTTATTACAACAGCGGCGACTTCGTGGAAAGCTGCACGGCTCTGGTCGAGCATTTTGACGGCAAGATGGAACTGCTCACCGGCTTCCAGATTCAAACCGCCGAAGTCGGAGAAACGGCTGTCTCCGACGATGAGCCGGACTCCCCTTCTGAACTGGCGACCATCTGATTTCCGTTAGAAGCGAGCGACCCCTCTCATCGCCCCATCAGCCCCAGATACCACCGCACGATTTCCGGCCCGGCAAACATCCAGCCCAGCGCGCCCACCGACAGATACGGCCCGAACGGAATCCGCAGCGACTTCGCTTTCGGCCCCAGCGTCAGCACGGCGATCCCCACCACCGAACCCACCATCGACGCGGCGGCAATCGTAAAAAACACCGCTTTCCATCCGAGAAACGCCCCGATAGCGGCGATAAACTTCACGTCCCCCAAGCCCATCGCCTCACGCGGAAAAACGAACTCCCGCAGCCGACCCGAAAACGTCTCCACCTTCTCGATTTCGTAACTGGTCCCGTCGAGCACCAGCTGATCCCAGAAGCAGTGCAGCACGACGTTCTCATGCGTGTGCCCCGCCAGCGTCAGCCGGTCGCAATGCAGCACCAGTTCATCCTTGGGACGGTCCGGGTTGAAATACTCGCTCCACAACTCCCGCTCATCGCCGATGATCATCTCCGCGTCGTGCTCCCCGGCGCGCTGCCACACAAAATCGACCGCTTCCGGCAACACGACGCGCTTTCTGCCGAACGCCAGCTTCCCGCCCTCGACCACCGCCCGCAGCGTCCCGTACCCCGCCGCCGCGCCGACCAGCGACCACACCAAGCCTAGCGCGTGCGATTCTTCCCCCATCAAGAGCGGCATGGCCAGGCTCAGCAACACACCCGCCACCGTCCCGCCGACCGTGATTTCGTCCGGGATCATGAACCAATCGAAGTCGATAAACGTCGCTACGATCAGCAGCGACACGAAAATCCAGTACGGCCCGACGAGAATCCAATCCGCGTGGAACCGCTGCCACACCAGGAAAAACAGCACCGCCGTCAGCAGTTCAACCAGCGGATACCTCACCGCGATAGGCTGGCGGCAATTCGCGCAACGCCCCCGCAGCCAGAGCCAGCTCAGCACGGGAATATTCTGATACCAGGCGATCTGCGCCTTGCAATGCGGACAAAACGAACGCTTCGGCTCGTTGACCGACAACCCCAGCGGCATCCGGTACACGCAGACGTTCAGAAACGACCCCACGATGGCACCCACCACGACCGACGTGACGGCAAACGTCACCTCATAAAAATGTAGCGGCAGCGGCGGGGGCATGATCGCGGAAAACGGCTACCCGCCCGGTCAACGCAGCTTGGCTTTCTTCGCCTCGCACTCTTCCTGCAACCGGCGCACCTCGCGGGACAATTGCAGCCGGATGTTCTCCACTTCCATCAGGTCGCCGGATGCCGCCGCCTTCTGCACTTGCGATTGCAAAAACACCTCGCGCTCGGCGATCTTGGCCTTGTAAGTCTGGTCGATTTCGGCGAGCGCCGTGCGTTGTTCGTCGGTGACTTTAACGGCGGGCGACTGTTTTTCCAGCCGCTCCATGGCGAGTTCGTAGGCGGATTTCATAGAAAGGGTGTCCGCACCCTACGCAGATTTCCGCCGATGAGAAGATGCAGTAAGAGAGATTTCTCCTCTTCCCATCTGCAATCTGCGGAAATCCGCGTAGGGTGCGGACCTTTCCAACGTAGAAAGCAGAACCTACGCCGCATGTCTTCCTCCCGATCCCCTGTCCTGCTGATCAGCACAGATTTTGACGGCACGCTCGTCGAGCACGGCAACCCCGCGCCGTTTTCGCCGGTGCTCGTGGAAATCCTTCACGCTCTGCGCGCGCGCGGCGTGCGCTGGGCTATCAACACGGGCCGTTCGCTTTCCTCGTTGGAGGAAGGGCTGGAAAGTTTCGCGCTGCCCATCCACCCGGATTTCGTCATCACTACCGAGCGCGAGGTCTTCCAACCCGCCCAGCGCGGGCGCGGCTGGGAGGATTTCGGCCCGTGGAACACCCGTTGCGCCCGGCTGCACGACGAACTGTTCACCGCCGCCGCTCCGCTGCTCGCGCCCGTCGTGGCCTTCGTCAAAAACGAAACCCGCGCCGAGCTCCAGTATGGCCGCCGCACCCGCCGCAACCAGGGCACTACCTCCGAACTCGCCGGTGTCGTCGCCCAGGACAATGCCGAGATGGACCGCATCGTCGCCCGGCTCGACACCGTCCGCGCGCGGATGCCGAAGTTCAGCTACCAGCGCAACTCGATCTACCTGAGCTTCTGCCACGTCGATTACGACAAGGGCACGGCCCTGGCCGAACTCGGGCGTCTCACCGGCATCCCGGCGGAAGGCACCTTTGCCATCGGCGACCACCAGAACGATCTGCCTATGCTCACGGGCGTCCACGCCCGGCACGTCGCCTGCCCGGCCAATTCCATCGAGGAGGTGAAACGCGTCGTCCGCGCTGCCGACGGCTATGTCGCCCGCGAGGGCTACAGTACCGGGGTGATCGAGGCCCTGCGTTTCTACTGCGCCGATCTGTAGGGCCGCCGCGCTCGCTTTACCTGTTCAGAAATCGCCGTTCAGGAAACTGCCCTTGAGCTTCTCCTGATTTTCGGCCTGCTGCTGTTTCTTGGGGATCTGGAGCAGGTCCCAAGCCGGCTTGTCCAGGAATGTCAGCACCGCGCCGTCGTAATCGGACGCGCTCTTGTACACGCAGTACACCTTCGTCGAGGCCCATTCCCGGATTTCCATGATCGCCGTCGAGTGCGAGTAGCTGCGCTCATCGCGGCCATGGTCCTTCCCGTACTGGTCTTCGAGCAGTTTGATGACGCCCTTGACGCTCCGTTTGTCCGTCAGGTCGATGTTGATGGAATAGAGCCGGTCCTTGAAGAAGTTGTACGTGATGCCCGACACCGCGAATTTGCCGTAGCGCAGCGCATCGCCCGGGCGTTTGAACGTCAGCCAGCGGCCCACGTCCTCGGTCTTTTGCAACCCCTGAAACGCATTGAGCGGCGTCCCCAGCTTGGCGTCGGGCAGGCCGTTGTCGCGGTCGAGATCGGCCAGCGACCCGGCGCGGATCGTTCCCGCCATCAGCAACAGGCACCATGCCAGAGTCACCCCGGCCACCCACCGCGTCGGCGGGAGCACACGGGTTCCGGCAAGATTGGCAGCGGTAGCAAACGTCGGGCGATTCATAAATAAAAGAGTCTGGTGACCGCCAAGCAAACACCAGATTTGCCGCCGGTTCAATGCTTCCTCGCACCTGCTGCCGAATGCTGCCACGCACCGGACAGGGTTCTGCCGAATCAGAGGGAACCATGATGATTTTCCCCCGCCGCCCGATCCCCCTCTGGTACCCGCTCTTGTCTCTGGCGGCCACCCTCGCCTGCTCCCAGCCGCTGCTCGCTCAGGACGAGGCCGAAGGCAACCGCCAGGGCAAACCCCCCGCCGAACTCGCCCAGCAGGAAGGCGATTGGAGCCACGACGCGCCCGGCACGCGCCACCACGTCGATCTCGCCCAACTCCCGCCCTCCTTCGCCACCGAGTCCGCGCACAACGGCCCGCACGAGTCCAAACGGCCCGACGGCGCGATGCCCCAGGTTCCCCAAGGCTTCAAGATTGACGTGTACGCGACCGGCCTGCGCAATCCGCGCTACCTGCAAACCGCGCCCAACGGCGACATCTTCGTCGCCGAAACCGGCGGCAGCCGGATCAAGGTTCTCCACGGCACCGACGCCTCCGGTCACGCCGACGCGCCTCAGCTTTTCACCGACTCCGACCTCAACAAACCTTTCGGTCTCGCGTTCTATCCCGCCGGTCCCGACCCCCAGTATCTCTATGTCGCCAACACGGACGGGGTGGTCCGTTTCCCGTACCACAACGGCGACCTCAAGGCCACCGGCCCAGCGGAAAAACTCCCCGCCCACATCTTCGGCGGGGGCGGTCACTCGACCCGCGCCATCGCCTTCTCGCCCGACGGCAAACGCCTCTACGTCACGGTTGGCTCCGCCTCCAACGTGGACGAGAGCAACAACCCTCAGGAGCGTGAGCGCGCGCTCGTCTGGGAGATGAACCCCGACGGCACCGACCAGAAAATTTTCGCCTCCGGCATCCGCAACCCGGTCGGCCTCGCCATCCGCCCCGGCACCGACGAGGTGTGGGTCAGCACGAACGAGCGCGACGGTTTGGGCGACGATCTCGTGCCCGATTACGTCACGCGCGTCAAACCCGGCGGCTTCTACGGTTGGCCGTGGTACTTCATGGGCAACCACGAAGACCCGCGCCACCCGGGCCAGCACCCTGAACTCGCCGATAAAGTGCTGGTGCCCGACGTGCCCGTGCAGAGCCATTCCGCGACGCTCAACCTGACGTTCTACACCGGCAGCCAGTTTCCCGCCGCTTACAAGGGCGACGCGTTTTCCTGCTTCCACGGCAGTTGGAACCGCGCCAAGCGCACCGGTTACAAGGTCGTGCGTTTCCCCATCGACAAGGCGACCGGCAAACCCAGGGGTGACTACGAGGATTTCGTCACGGGCTTCGTCACGTCGGACGGCAACGTCTGGGGTCGGCCCGTGGGCATCACGGTCGCCAAGGACGGTGCCCTGCTCTTCAGCGATGATACGACCAATAACGTCTGGCGTGTGAGCTACGCAGGCAAATAGGTTTCGGGAGAAGGAACCCTTTCGCCGCCCATCGTTCCACCGGGGGACCGGCGGCGAGAGCGACCATCCGGGCGTTTGTTGTGATCTATCAACTCGTTTATTCCAGTGTGGCGGTGACTCCTTTCACCGGCGCGGAACTGCTGGAACTCTTGCAAAAGGCGCGCACGAGAAACACGCAGATCGGCATCACGGGACTCTTGCTTTACAGGCAGGGCGAGTTTATGCAGTTGCTGGAAGGGGAAGAAAAAACGGTCCTGGTGCTCTACGCTCTCATTTGCCGGGACGCGCAGCATCGCCGGGTCGTCACCCTCCTGGCTTCTCCGGCGACCGAGCGGCTGTTTCCGGCCTGGTCGATGGGATTTCAGGCTCTCGAGGGGATGGACCTCGGTTCCGTGCCGGGATACGACCCGAATCCGAATCTCCCGCTTTCCGACGCGAGTTTCTCCTGGGACACCTCGGTCGCCCTGCGTCTGCTGGCCGGTTTTGCGGGAAAACGCTGACCCCGCTAAAAACCCTCCACCCGCAGCAGCGCCGCCGGGGGCACCACGCACCCCAGCCGCAGCAATTCTCCCAGCGCCCGCTGCATCTGCCCGTCGCTGGCGTGGTCGAGCATCAACACCAGTTGCGCCCGCCCGGCGGCGTCGTGCGTTTCCGGCTGCACCACCGACGAGATGCCGATCTCGTGCCGCCCCAGGATTCCCGCCACCTGCGCCAGCACGCCGGGCCGGTCGTCCACCGCGAGGCGCAGGTAGTACCGTGACACGATCTCCTCCAGCGGCTTGCACGTCCCGTACAGTCCGTGCGGCGTGAACCCGTACGTCCGGTGCTGCCCGCCCAGGGCAATCGCCGCCTCCGCCAGGTCGCTGATGACCGCGCTAGCCGTCGGGTCCTGCCCCGCGCCGCGCCCGTAAAAAAGGGTCTCGCCCACGACATCTCCGCGCACCGCCACCGCATTGAACACCCCGCTCACCGACGCCAGCACGTGCGTCTTGGGGATCAGCGTCGGATGCACCCGCACCTCGACCCCTCCGCTGTTGCCGTCTTCGCCCAGACTCGCATCTGCCTTGATGATTGCCAGCAGCTTGATCCGGTAACCCAATTCATCCGCGAACCGGATGTCCGTGGCCGTGAGCTGGTCGATCCCCTCGACGAAAATCCGGTCCGTCCCCACCCAGAATCCGTAAGCCAGCGACGCCAGGATCACCGCCTTGTGCGCGGCGTCCCACCCGTTGATGTCGAGCGTCGGGTCGGCTTCCGCATATCCCTGCGCCTGCGCTTCGGCCAGCGCCTCGGCGAAATCCAGCCCGGCGTCGGTCATCCGTGTCAGGATGTAGTTGCTCGTCCCGTTGATGATGCCATGGATGCTGACGATGTGGTTGGCGATGAGTGCTTCCCGGATCGTCTTGATGATGGGAATCCCGCCCGCCGTCGAAGCCTCGAAGAACACCGGCACCTTGTGTTCCGCCGCCAGCGCGAAAATCTCCTGCCCGTGCTCCGCCAGGAGTGCCTTGTTCCCTGTCACGACAATTTTCCCCGCCGCGATGGCCGCGCGGATGAGTGCCAGCGGCTCGTTGATCCCGCCCATCAGCTCGACGACGATTTCCACCCCGGGATCGTCGATCAGGTCCTGCCAGCGCGTCGTCAGCTCCGCCACCGGCGGCCCGGCCACGCGCGGCTTGGTGACATCGCGCACCACCGCCCGGCGGATCACCAGCTCCAGCCCCAGCCGTTCCGACAGCAGCGCGCGGTTCTGTGCGACGTGCTTGTAGACCCCTGCCCCGACGGTGCCCAGCCCCGCAATTCCGATGCCTATTTGACGCATGGGTCCGTGCTTAACCGATGCCGGGGCCGGTGTCGAGAGTAGCCTTCGGGTCTTCCCGGCTTGGGCGGGAGAACGCGCAACCAAATTGCGCTAATCCACATGATCCGATGATCAGTGAATTTTTCCGCGAGAATATTAAAAACCAGTCTAACACCACCAGAATCAACGAAGGCAAAGCGATCATTATTATCGCGGGCCGGTGGCTCCGGTCGTCGTTCAACCCCTTAAATTCATCCCATGAAAAAACGTTTCTTCCTCCCTCTGCTGGCAGCTGCTTGCTTCCTGGCGCTTGGCGCGAACAACGCCGTCGCTCAGAACCAGGGCACACAGCAATTCACCGCTTCGATCAACGGCGCAACCATTGCCTACACGATCACGGGGGCCAGCGGCACCCCCATCGTGCTGATCCACGGCTACCCGCTCGACGGCGACCTGTTCGAGCGTCAACGACAAGCCCTGAGCGCGACGAACGAGATCATCACGGTAGACCTGCGCGGCTTCGGCAAAAGCATCGCCCCGGACTCCAACGGCACCATCGATATCTACGCCAACGACGTGCTCGCGCTGCTCGACCAGTTGAATATCCAGCAGGCGATCATCGGCGGGCATTCGATGGGCGGCGCAGTCACGCTCCGCATGTACCAACTGGCGCCCCAGCGTTTCCTCGGCATGATCCTCAACGACGCCGCCGCGATGCCGCCGCCCGTCGCCGAACAATTCATGTGGCGCGGCTATCAGCGGCAGGCGACCGAGATGGGCGCGAACGTTCTTTTCATCCCGCTGCTGCTACCCGAGTTTTTGACGGGCGCGACCCGTGCGACCCACCCGGCGCTCGTGGCCCAGGTTTCCGACCAGGTCCGTGCGGCCTCGCTCAATGGCCTGATCGGCGGCGCGCACGCCCTGCAAACCCGTCCCGATTTCACCTCCGAATTTGCGACGATCACCGTGCCGACCCTGTTGCTGTGGGGCCAGGAAGACTCGCTGACGCCCATGGAACAGGCGCAGATGCTCAATTCGGAGATTCCCCACCCCACGCTCGTCATCATTCCGGGCGCGTCGCACGGGGTCATCCGCGAGGCCTCGGGCAAGGCGAACGCCGCGATCTCCAGCTGGCTGGCCAGCAATTTCGGCGGCACGGCCACCCCAGCCCACGCGGCTCCGCCCAGGCAGTCTGATTGAGTGTCTATTCGCTCGGGGACACCAAGGCGGCGCGGACGGTAAATCCGCGCTCCAGCACTCCACCCGGCGCGATTTCCTGAATCCCCTCCTTCTGCTCGAACGGCGTCTGGCTGGCGGCGTCGGGCAGTCCCCAGCAAGGCTCCATGCAGATGAACGGGTGCCCGTCGCTCCAGAGCGTCAGGTACGGTGCTTCCGGGCAATCGAGTTCGACGATCCGCCCGCCCGCCGGGTCGACCAGGATAAACACCTTGCGCTCCACCTTGATCGGTTCGAGCAGGAAGGAATCCGGCAACGCGGCCTTGTCAAAGGGCATCGGTCCGCCGAGGTGGTCCACGGCCACCGTGACGCCCGACAGGAAATTGCCCGGCGCGAGGTGCCGGTGATACCGCCCCGGCGGCAGAATCACCTGCGCCGCGTCGAGCGAATCCACCGCAAACCCCGGGTGCAGCCCGAAGGAAACGTGTGCGCTCAACTCCGGCTCCCGGTTCTCGAACCGGAATTGCACCCGCAGCGCGCCGTTTGCCTCCAGCGAGTACGTCAGTTTCAATTCCACCCGCAGCGGGTACTCCTGCGCGTCGTAATCGTCGGGCGACATGGTGTACACGAGCGACGCTCCGTTCAACTCCGGCGCGGGAAACATCTTGTGCCGTAGAAAGCTGTGCGTGCCGCCCCGGATTTCGTGCCTCCGGTAGAAGCTGTGCTCGTCCTTGAGCCGGTGGATGTAATAACCCATGACCGTCGCGTGGTTGTTCCAACCGTCGGGGTTCTTGGAGAGATCGCCGTCACGGTACAGAAACCCGGTCCACCGTCCCCCGGCATCCCGCCGCGCAAGGCTGACCGGCTCCGCCCCCAGCCTTGCCACAATCAGTCGTGTCCCCGCGGATTCATCCGTGAGCACATCGACCGTTTTGCCAGCCAGCTCGCTGATTTCGTGTTGGATACTCATAAAAAGGAACCGTATTCGCCGGAATTAGCCGCTGCGAGCTTGAAACCAGGACCGCCTTCGCTTAATATTCAGTAGGCTTACCGGACGACCTTCTAATGAAGACGCTCTTCTTTTCCCTCCTTGCCCTGCTGTTGTTGGAAACCGCTGACGTTGGCCGCGCCTGCGAATACTGCCGCATGGCCGCCGAGGACCCCGAAGCGGCACGGCTGGCGTTGGCGGCGCACGCTTCCTCGGGTGCATTCCCTCTACAGACGACGATCAACCAGTTCAAAGGGGACGCCCCGCCCGCCGTTCTCACCGCACCGCCTTCGGCAGGTGCCATCGCTACCAGCGCGGCGGACTTGCCCGCCCGTACTCACCGGCTGCTACCTCCAGCTTCCAAAGCTCCTGCCCCGCTGCCGGTCCCTGCGTCGGTAGTCGCCAGAGTGCCTGCCGCCGCTGGCTCGGCCACTTGGGCTAACGCGGGTTTGCTCGGGATCTTCGGTTGTCTCGGATTCTTCGGCTGGCGCACCCGCCGGACCCCCGGCTCCGACCGTTGATTGCATTCTCCCTCGCCGTCTGCAATCCGGGCGGACGCGACCGCGAACAGCATTTTCCCGGCGGCGCGGGTGCCCCCGACCTCCCCGGCGCGCCACACCCGCCGGTCAATTTTCACGCGTTCGCCGCTTGCACCGATGGTTCGTTTCACGTCCGGCTCGACACGGCGCTAGCCACCGCCCGGCCCATCCTGCTGCTCCTGCGCACCGACCTGCGCCCGGCCCTACGCGCCCTGCGCCGTTTCAAAAAAGCGAGCCGTCTCACGGTCGTCACCTTCAAGGAAGCCGGGTCTGCCCAGATCGCCGCCCGGCTGCGCCGTCCCGCTGACCTCCGCCTGCTGGCAGAAATCTTCGCCCTCGCCGACGGCTGCCTCGCGCCAACGCCTTTTCTCTCGGATTTCTTCGAGGTCGCCCCTCTGCCGACTTCCGCGTCCCCGCGTCCGGAGGTCGAGTTCATCCCGACACCTTACCCGGTCGATGACACCCGCTGGGACTTCTCGCTGCCCCCCGTTCGGCGGCGCGGCATTTTCGTCGGCACGCGGGAGTTCGACGTGCCCTCGCGCCAGCACTTGGCTGCCCTGTGCGCGGCGCGTTTTCTCCACGCCGCGACGGGGGAGCCGGTTACGGTTATCAACCCCGATGGACGGCGCGGCGCGAAGCTCCTCGCTGCCCTCGGCTTTTCGACGAAACCCGACGCCGACCTGCTCATGGTCCCCGGCCCGTTGCCCTACCTCGATTACCTGCGGACCATCGCCCGCCACCGGCTCGTCTTCCAACTCGACCGCAGCGCGGTTCCGGGGCAGGTCGCGGGAGATGCCCTCCTTTGCCGGGTGCCCTGCGTCGGCGGCGACGGAGCCATCGAGCAGATGGTTTTTCCTGACTTGGCCGGGCACGACAAGGAACCGGCGCGGCTCGTCGGGCTGGCCGCCGATCTGCTGCGCGACCCGACCCATTACGAGCACGCCTGGCGCGAGGCGCAGACCCGGGCCATGGAAGCGGTTTCCTTCCAGGCGGTCGCCGCCCGGCTGGCCTCGTTTTACACGACGTTGGAAGCAAAACGCCGACTGTAAATTTTGCGCGGACGCAATCCCGGCTTATGCTGGCCGATGGAAACTCCCGAATGGATTTTGTACGTCAAGGCCGGTTGTCCGTGGTGCAGCGAAGCGGTCGAATACCTCGACAAACGTGGTTACGAATACCAGTCCATCGACGTGCGCCGCGACGCCGCCGCAATGCAGGAAATGAAAGCGCTTTCCGGCCAGACGCTCACCCCGACTCTCTCGGTCGGCGACGCGCTCGTCCTGCCGGATTTCGACACCGGCCAGTTGGAGAAATTCCTCACCAAGCACAACCTGATGCGTTCCTGACCCGGCGTCAGAACCACTCCGCAAAAATCTCGTCGAGCGGCAGGCGAAATCCCGGGAGCACTTCGCCGCCGTCGAGTTCGTTGCTCGTCAATGTGATCATTTCGTCAGGCGAGGTGAAGACCTCCACGGCCTTACGGCGCGGATAAACCAGCCAGACGATGCGGGTGCCTTGAGCGAAATACTTTTCCATCTTCTGCCGAATTTTCGTCCGACGCTCCGATGGCGAAATCACCTCAACGGCCAATTCAGGTACTCCAGGGAAGAACTGCTCCAGATTTGTAGTGCGTGCCCGAATCCATCCCGCGCTGGCGTAAGACACGTCCGGGCTGAGAACGTTGTCTGGATCGAGTCGAAATCCGGCGTCCGACCCAAACACTAATCCCAAACGCTCAGGTCTGACGAACTGCTGTAACGCCGCGCCAATACAGATCACGATGGCTCCATGGGTTAGACCGGCTGGACTCATGCGGGTCAATTTTCCATCAATTAGCTCAAATTTCCCGCGCTCCTTCGGCAATGCTTCCAACGCCGCGTCGGTCCAGACTTTGCGCGCTAACGTTTTCATCGCCGTTCAACGGTCTACTTCCGCCGTTTGCCCGACGAATAGCTGTAGCCCTTGCCGGAACGCCCGCCGGACACCTTGAGCCGCTCCAGATTCTGCCCTTCCTTCAAATCGAAAAGCTGGGTGTAAAAATAATTGAACCCCGGCAGCTTCACGCGCGGGATGGGCCTTTCGATGAACCGCTCAATCGCCTGGACGTGGTTCACGTCTTCAGCCGTAAAGATCGTAAAAGCATCCCCCTCCTTCTGCGCCCGGCCCGTGCGCCCGATACGGTGCACGTAATCCTCGGGATGCTGCGGCACGTCGAAATTAATGACGTGCGTCACCCCGGCGATGTCGAGTCCGCGCGCGGCGATGTCCGTCGCCACCATCACCTCGTAACGTCCCTCGCGGAAACCGGCCAGCGAGTCCTCGCGTTCCTTCTGCGCGCGGTCGGAGTGCAGCACCGCTACCTTGTGCCCCCCAGCCATCAACCGGCTGGCCACCTGATCCGCGCCGATCTTCATGCGGCAAAAAATGATCACGCTCTTGTACGCCGTTTGTTCGAGCATCTCGTGGAGCAGGTCGAACTTCTGCGCGTTGGCCACCGGGTAAAGGTTGTGCGTCACCATCTCCGACGGCGCACGGCGCATCCCGATGCTGATCGTTTCTGGGTCGCGCATCGCCCATTTGACGAGCCCCTCGATCTCCGGCGGAATCGTGGCCGAAAACAGCAGCGTCTGGCGTTTTTCGCGGGGCGGGCATTGTTCGAGCATCCGGCGCACGTCGGGCAGGAAACCCATGTCGAGCAGGCGGTCGGCCTCGTCGAGCACGACGAATTCAAGTTCCTTCAAACTCAGTTCGCCGCGTTCCAGGTAATCCAGCGCGCGGCCCGGCGTCACCACCCACACGTCCATGCCCTTTTGCAGCATCTCGGACTGTTTGCCGTAGCCGACCCCGCCGTACATCACGCCCACGCGCAACGGGCTGAACCGTCCGAACGTGCGGAACGCCGTTTCCACCTGCAACGCCAGCTCGCGCGTCGGCTCGATGATGAGACCGCGCGGGTGCTTGCTCTTGGGCATCCGGTCGAGCTTGGTGAGCATCGGCAGGGCAAAGGCGGCGGTCTTGCCGGTGCCGGTCTGCGCGGAGCCGATCACGTCGCGGCCCTGGAGGATCAGCGGGATGGCGCTCTGCTGGATGGGCGTCGGCTCGGTGTAGCCGGTCGCCTTGATGGCGAGCTGAACGTCCTCGGAAAGTTGGAAATCTTCAAAAACCATTGGGTGTGCGCGTGCCGATTCGGACCGGTTGCTTTGCGCCATGCAAACACTTCGGTCGCCGGCGCCGCTTTTCCCCCTTGACGGCGCGGAGCGTCACTGTAACCGAAAAATAAACGGTTGTCATCCGGCGGCTTCGCGGAGCCAAAATCAATGCCTTGCCCCGTTTTTTCGATGTGCGTCCGCCGCGTTTCCGGCGTTTCGTCCCTGACCATGCAAAACGTGCCCGAGGGCATCTACCCCATCCGCAACCTGATGGGCTGTTCCCACCTGCTCGTCGAGGACGATGGCCAGAGCGCGGTCTTCCTCGACGCCGGTTTCTTCGGCGAGATGTCTTTTGTGCGCCGGTTGCTGCGCCGCCTCCAGCTGGCCCCCACCGCCGTCCGCGCCATCCTGCTAACCCACGGCCACCTCGACCACGTCGGCAATCTGGTCGAACTGCACCGCTGGACGGGCGCGCCGGTCTGGGCGCACGCCGACGAGCGCGCCCACGTCGAAGGCCGTTATCCCTACACCGGCTTCAGCCGGGTTTGCGGCTGGCTGGAAGGGGCCGGCAGAATCTTGCTCCAGCGAAAGATCGGCACGGTGGGCCACACCTTCGCCGACGGAGACCTCCTGCCGTATTGGGGTGGCCTGCGCGTGGTCCACCTGCCGGGGCACACGCGCGGCCACTGCGGGTTTTACAGCGAGCGGCACGACCTGCTTTTCAGCGGCGACCTGTTCGCCAGCTATTTCTTCAACACACACCGGCCTCCTGCCATCCTTAACAGCGTCCCCGAGCACTTTGCCGACAGCTTCCGGCGCGTCGCCGACCTGAACCCCCGCTGGATCGTGCCGAACCATTACGACGTGCTCGACGGCGCGCTCCTGCGCCGCCGCTTTGACCGCTTCTGCCGCCGCCCGTGACTCTGGCCTCGTGTACTGTTTTGTAATCTTTTGGTTAACGGACCGTTAAATCCCCAAGGACCAACGAGAAAACATTTCGCAAATGTCACGACGACAAAATATTGCATCTTTACAGACCAGAGAAACGATCCTGGGATGCCTGAGTGGCCCTCCACTTGCTCCCATGATATGGTCTCTCGCTGAGCGTCCTTCTGACCATGAAAACCTTGCTCCCTTCCCGTCCTGTTCTGCGCTGGTTCGTGTTGCTTCTTGGTGCGCTGCCTGTGCTGTGCGTCCGCGCCGACGATGATGCCGCCCTGCCGTCCAACCTCGGGCGCGGGCTGCGTCCGCTGGCTGCGTGGAACCGCGCCCAGCCTGCGGGCCGCACCGCTGAGGAGCGCCGCGCTGCCTTGGTCAACCGCACCTACCGGCACCCGCTCCGCCCGCAGGTGGACGCCGCGGGCAACGTCACCGTGGATGTCCGCCTCGACGGCAGCGTTGCCCCGGCGGAGGTCCAGAAAAACTTGTCTGCCCTCGGCCTGACGATCATCGGCGAACACGTGGCCCGGCACGCGGACAAGCGGGACGGTGTCCTGAGCGCGCGCCTGCCGCTCGATAAGGCGGCGGACGCGGCCAAGGTTCCCGGTGTCCAGTCGGTGCTCACCGCCCACCGGCCTCGCCAGCGGACGGGCAAGGTGGCCGGTCAGGGTTTGGCTCCCCTCCACGCGGATGAAGTCCAGGCGGCGGGTTACACGGGCAAGGGGATCACCGTTGGCGTGCTCTCCGATAGTTACGATCAGGTTTCTCCCCACGCGGCGGCGGACGTCGCCAGCGGCGATCTGCCTTCCAATGTCGTCGTGCTCAAGGACGACAACCAACCGGATTACGACACCGACGAAGGCCGCGCCATGCTCCAAATCGTCCACGACGTGGCGCCGGACGCGCAGCTCGTCTTTTCCACGACCGGCGAAACCGAGACGACTTTCGCCAACGCGATCCGCTCGATGCGTACCAATTCCACCGCGCCTTGCGACGTGCTCGTCGATGACATCGGCTACTCCGACGAGCCGTTTTTCTCCGACAGCATCATCTCCGAAGCGGTGGATGATGTCGTCACCAGCACCTCACTTGGGGGCAGGCGCGTCATCTATTACTCTGCCGCCGGGAACGACGGTTCCGCCAGCTATTCTGCCACTTTCACCCCGGTTTCCGACGCGGACGCCCGGTCGGCCAACGGGGGCGTCAACAACCTGCGGTTGGATCAGGTGCCCGACAGCCTGACGGCGGGCGGATTCCAGAATTTCAAGGGCGCGGAACTGGGCCACGGCGTCAAGATCGTGCAAAAGGTGACCGTCACGGACGCGGATGCCGAGATCGACTTCCAGTGGGATGATCCGTTTGACGCGAACAAGATCACGTCGGATTACAACATCCTCATTTTCGACGCCGACGGCAACTACCTCCCGGGCGACCCGAACAGCGACGCCGACACGCCGCTCAGCGGAATCGACGATAACTTCTCCACCGGCGAGGCGATTGAATACGCCGAACTGCCGCTCAACGCCGACGGCAGCGCCACCACGTACCAGATTGCCATCACCCGCGCTTCCTCCCGGGGGAGTGCTCCGGCCAGCCGTTTGCGCTACTTCGCCTACACGGACGGCAGTTTCTACGGCAAGTACATCCACACGGGTTTGCCCACCCTTTTCGGCCATTCCGGGGCTGCCAACGCCGATGGTGTGGGGGCTTTCGACGCGCATACTCCGACCGTGCCTGAGGACTTCAATTCGTTCGGTCCGATCACGATCCTCTTCGACGAAAACGGCAACCGCCTGGCCACCCCGGAAGTCCGCTACCAGCCCACGATTGCTGCCGTCGATGGTGTTGATACCACGTTCTTCCCGCAACCGGCGAATGAGAACGATACGGACGGCGACGGCTACCCGAATTTCTACGGCACCAGCGCCGCTGCCCCGCACGCGGCGGCGGTCGCCGCGCTCTTGCTCCAGGCGGGCGGCGGCTCCGGCTCCATCCTGGCGGCGGACATGCGCACGCTGCTGGAAAGCACGGCCACCGACCATGATCTCGACCCCGCCTATTCCGCCGCCACGCTCACCAGCGCGGACGGCCAGATCAAGCTGACGCTCACCGCCAACGGTGACGCCAGCAACAACTCCGCGTTCGACGAGGACTTCTTCCGGGCCACTTTCACCGGCCCATCGGGATCAAGCCTGCTCAAGCTCGCCATCGATGTCGGCGTGGTGAACGAGGTGTTCGATCTGACAGAAGCCACGGGCTTCCCGTTCACCATTGGTCCCTTGACGACCATCGTGAAAACCGACGTGACCGAAGGGGTGTCCAACGACACCACGGGTATGACCGAGTCGAAGCTTTCGGTGCTCGTGACGCCCGGCGCGTTTACGTCCGGCAACCTGCTGACGTTTGGCATCGACCGCGATGATTACACCACGCGCGCCGGGGGCAACAGCGCGGATCTGCTGGCGGGATCGAAGATCACGGCGCGGGTTCTCCTCGGCGACGGCAGCAAGGTCAAGCTCACCGGCACCCTGACCAACCAGGTCGGCCACGGCTACAGCCCCGACGTGGGTTATGGCCTGATTAACGCCGAAGCCGCCCTCAAAACGCTACTCGGGCAATAAACCGCCGCGGGACGGGGGCACCCCGGGAAACAGGTCGAACGGTTTTCGACTTTCCCGGGTTTCCCGCTACCCTGTTCCCGATGCCCGCCATTTCCTCCGCCCTCCCGCGCCGCCTGCCTCTGGCCGCGCTGGGCTTGGTGGCTGTGCTGGCGGTTTTCGGATGGGGAGTGATCCATCTGTTCGAGCTACGTTTCGCCGGGGGCGACGTTTATCCTGCGTATTCCACTCTGCGCAAGGACCCGCTCGGCTCGGCGGCATTTTACGACGCGCTGGCTTCCCTGCCCGGCCTGAGCGTCGAGCGCAACCTGCGACCGTTGACCTCGCTCGCCCTGCCTTCCGGGCTGCGGCTCGGGCCGCTCGCCACGCCGGACCCCGGAGGCACCGCGAATTCGTCCGGTCCGCTCGTCTGCTTTTATCTCGGCGCGGATGCCTACGAGTGGCCCCGGTTGTTCCGGCACAACGAGTTCGAGCGGCTGGACGCGATTCTGCATCAGGGTGGTCGGGTGGTGCTGACCTTTCTGCCCGGCCAGACCCCGCTCACGGAAAAACGCCTCGCACGGTTCCGCCACGACGAGTTGGACGATGATCCTGGTCCGACGCCTGTCCCGCAGGGCCAGACCCCGCACGGCACGCCGGTCCCGCCGCCGACGCCACCGGCGAAAAATCCCGCCAAACGCGAACGGCTGGCGAACCTGCGCTGGGAAGACTTGGTCGAACGCTGGGGGATCGACTTCCGCCGCACCTCCAAACCCCCCGTCAGCCCGGCTCTCTCCCACGGCGCGCACGGCGATCAGCAGGACCTGGCGCAGCCCGTTGCCACTGGTCCGGCGGACGGCGCGGCGGCGGTTTCGTGGCATTCCGTGCTCGACTTCGATCTCGACACACCCGGGGCGCGTGCCGCCGGTTGGCACGCCCTGTACCAGCGCGGAGACCGGCCCGTCGTGGTGGCTCGCCCGGTGGGGAATCAAGGCGGTGAACTGATCTTGGCGAGCGATTCGTATTTCCTGAGCAACGAGGCGTTGCGCGCCGAACCGCGCCCGGCGTTGCTGGCCGCGCTGGTCGGTCCCGCCCGGCGCGTGGTTTTCGACGAGACCCACCTGGGCATCGCCGAGCAGCCCGGCATGATGACCCTCGCCCGGCGTTACCACTTGCAAGGCGCGCTGGGGGCGCTCGGGTTGCTGGCCGTGCTTTTCATCTGGCGCAACGTCGTGAGCCTCGTGCCGCCGCCGGTGCCCGCGAGCGGGGCGGCGCAGGAGGCCACCGTCACCGGGCGCGACGCCGCCGCCGGGTTTCTGAACCTGCTGCGGCGCGGCGTGTCGCCCCGGGAGTTGATCGCGGTCTGCCTGGCGCAGTGGCAGCAGTTCCCCGGCCCGCGTGCTCCCGATGCCGCGGCCATCGAGCGGCTGCGCGTTCTCGCCGAAGCCGAAGCCGCCCGGCCCATCAACCGCCGCTCTCCGGCGACTGCCTACCGCGCCATGTGCGCTGCCACGCAGCGAATTTATAACCCTAAATAGGGTTCAACGTCCGAGGAACTCCGTTTCCGTAACAAACCCGGAAGCTAATTCTTCCTTTTGCCAGCCGGAATCTTCCGCTACTGGTGAAACGCGCCCGATGGAAACCAACCTCGACCAACTCAGGAGCCTGCTTGCCGACGCCCGCACGGAAATCGGCAAGGTCATCATCGGCCAGCAGGACGTGATCGACAAGGCGCTCATCGCCGTGTTCACCAACCAGCACGCGCTGATCGAGGGCGTGCCCGGCGTCGCCAAGACGCTGTTGGTCCGCACGTTGGCCCATGTGCTCGGCGCCGACTTCGACCGCATCCAGTTCACCCCCGACCTGATGCCTGCCGACATCACCGGCACCAACGTCTTCGACCTCCAGCACAACGCGTTCAACTTAGTGAAAGGTCCCATCTTCACCACGTTCCTGCTGGCCGACGAGATCAACCGCGCCCCGGCCAAAACGCAGAGCGCGCTGCTCCAAGCCATGCAGGAACGCGCCGTCACCATCGACCGCGAAACACACGCACTGTCGCCGAATTTCACGGTCTTCGCCACGCAGAATCCCATCGAGAGCGAGGGCACCTACCCGCTGCCCGAAGCCCAGCGGGACCGCTTCCTTTTCAAGATCGTGATGCCTTACCCGGGCCGGGACGACGAATACCTGCTGGCCCGCCAGACGCTCAGCGCGCACGATTCGCCCGAGGCGTTGCTGGCGTCCGGGGTGGTGCGGCCCGTGGCGACCGCCGAGGCGTTGGCCGGGCTGCGGGGCGACCTGAGCGCGATCACCGTGCGCGAGGAATTGGTCGGTTACGTGGTCGATCTGGTGCGGGGCACCCGGGCGCACGAGAGCGTGCTGGTCGGTGCAGGTCCCCGGGCGACACAGGCTCTCCTGTTGGCGAGCCGGGCGGCGGCGGCCATCGACGGGCGGGATTTCGTGACGCCGGACGACGTGCGTGCGCTGGCCAACCCGGTGCTGGAACATCGGCTGGTGCTGCGCCCGGAGTTCGAGATTGAGGGCCTGACGCTGCCGGAGGTCATCGGGCAAATCGTCGAGAAAGTGGCGGTGCCCCGGTAAGCGGCCATGCTCGTCCCGCAAAACCGTCTGTTGGCTGTCGTGGTGCTGGGAGTTCTGCCGCTGGCGGTGGCCGGGGGGTTATGGACGGAGCCGGTCAGCACGGCGGCGATGGCCGGAGCGGCGGCGTTACTGCTCGCGGCGATGGCGGATGCGGCGGCGAGCGGGTGGCGCGCCGGACGCGGGCTGGCGTTCGAGTTTCCCGAAGCGGTGCGGTTGTCCAAAGGGCGGGAAGGCGCGGTGCCGGTCGTGATCGTCAACCGACAGCCGGGCGCGCCTGGGCGGCGGTTGCGGCTGGGGCTGGCGTGGCCGGAAACCGTCCAGACGCCCACGGAACTTCTGGCGATTACGCTGGCCACCGGGGTGAAGCGCACGCGCTTCGAGTGGGTTTGCACGGCGGGGCGGCGGGGACGGCACGCGCTGGGCCGTGTGCATTATGAGGAGGCGTCGCCGCTGGGACTGTGGGCCGTGCGGCGGTCAGCAGCGGTAGTGTGCGAGTTGCGCGTGTACCCGGACCTGCGGGCCGAGCGGCGGCAGGCGGCAGCGATCTTCCTGACGCGCGGCGGGTTAGGCAGCCACGCGCAACGGCAGGTCGGGCGCGGACGCGAGTTTGAGAAGCTGCGCGATTACGTGGCGGGCGACAGCATCGAGGACATCAGTTGGAAGGCTACGGCGCGGCGGCAGCGTCCGGTGAGCAAGGTGTTCCAGGTGGAACGGACGCAGGAAATTTACGTGCTGGTGGATTCGTCACGCCTGAGCGCACGGCCCGCCCAGGACGCGACCGATGTTTCCCACGGAGAGGACGGAGACGAGGCAGAGGAGGAGGCGGCGCGCGCCATGACCACGGACGTGGCCGCCGGGCCGACCGTGCTTGAGCGTTACCTGTCGTCGGCCTTGCTGTTGTGTCAGGCGGCGGAGCGGCAAGGCGACCTGTTCGGACTGGGGACGTTCGCCGATGGCGTGCAGCATTTCCTGCGCGCAAGGAACGGTCCGGCGCATTTCGACGCGTGCCGGGAGGCGATTTATGCGCTGGAACCGGCGGTGGTCAGCCCGGATTTCGAGGAACTGTGCGCGTTTCTGCGGTTGCGGCTGCGGCGGCGGGCACTCGTGGTCGTGCTGACTTCGTCGTTGGATGACCCGGTGCTGGCGGAGAGTTTTCTGCGCGCGGTGGAGAGCGTGAGCCGCCGACACGTCGTGTTGGTCAATAGCCTGCGGCCCACGGGGGTGTCGCCGTTGTTCACGGATACGGACGGCGGCGCGGGCGTGGTGACGACGGGAGATGTTTACCGCCGGTTGGGCGGACACCTGCGCTGGCAGAAACTGCGCGAAACCGAGAAGCGGCTGCGGCGGCTGGGGGTTGGCTTCACGCTGCTGGACGACGCGCGGATGACCGAGCAGATCGTCAGGCAATATCTCAACGTGAAGCAGCGGCAGGTGTTGTGAGGCGGAGCGGCGGATTATTCTTCGCCGTCGAGGTAATCGAGCGGTTCGGAGCGGATCAAGCGGCGTTCGGGGGAACGCACCGCCCATTTTTTGCTGTCGGGATAGTAGCAGGTTTCGCCGATGGGGTTGTCCGCGACGATGTAGAGCACGAGGTCTTCCGTGCCGTCGTTGATGAGCTGGTGTGCCTGGCCCGGCTCGAAGAGAAAAGCGTCGCCGGGAACGATAGGGTCGGCGCCGGACTCGTGGCGGACGGTGCCCCGGCCACTGAGGACATGATAGAATTCCCACTGCGCGCTGTGCGAGTGGTAGGGACACATGGACTTGCCGGGAGCGATCCGGCAGATTTCCACGTCGAACGGGTGGCGCGCACGCACGTCGGTCGAGGTGGGGTCGTGCCCGAGGGCAACGGAGATATTCTTGTCGGCGCTGGAGTACTTGCCGCCGGGAGAGGTCCAGAGTTCGTCGGGGAGGTCGTGGGTGTTGATCTTACGCATGGCGCAAAGGTCAGACGCCGGCTTTCCGCTGGGCGGGGCTGATCCCGTAGACCGCGAGAACCGAACACGCCGTTTCGTAATGCTCGGCGGAAATCCACACGGCGGAATAGAGGTCGCTTTCGTTGATGTGCAGCGAGAGCAGCGGCCACTTCCGCGCGATGTTTGCTTGATCAATCATTTTAAATTGTTCTTCCGTCCGTCCCGAACGGATTTCGATGAGAGCGCCGGGCGGCGTCCTCCAGAACAGGTAGCGGGTCAGACCATCGGGGGAACATTCGGAATAGATTGAAACCAGGCCGATATTTTTACAGAAGTCGGTGGCAGCTTGCAACAGGTCGCGGGACATCCAACGCGTGAAGCTGTGCTGCCGGATGCGTTCCGTGTCGCCGGACAGCGTTCGGGATGGAAGGTAGGTGGTAGGCATTTCCATAGGAGTATTAAAAAGCTTAATTGGTTGTAGACAAACCGTCACCGCAAGAAAAGCCTAATCAGGTGCATGGGACGGTGCGTCCGCCAAACACCCGCAGTTTCCCCGGCCCGGAAGCTGCTTTTTACGGGTGCCATGGCTCGTGAACTCAGTCTTAGCGGTGGAGATATCAGCGTGCTCAAGGCACTCGGACTTTCCGGCGGACAGGTCGGCGGCAAGTCGCTCGTGGACCGGCTCGGCGGCATGGAAACCGCCGAAATCATCGACTCTCTCGACGGCCTGATCATGATGGATTTCGTTCAGTGCGACACCGAAAAATTGCGCAGCGCCGACGACATTTACCACGCGAAATTCAACGTCAACACCGCCATGATCCGTGATCTGCGCGACGCCCTGACCCCGCAGAAGAAAGAGGCCAAGCCCACGCGGCAGCGGCGCGGGTAAGCGTCAGCCGACAGACCCGGTTGATTCGGGAGCCAGCGGCAAACGAAGAGTGACCTCCAGCCCGCCGCCGGGCCGGTTGCGAGCCGACACCGTGCCGCCCACCGTTTCCACGCCACTCTTGACGATGCTCAATCCCAGGCCGACGCCGCCGGTTTCGCGTGTGCGGGCGGTATCCACCCGGTAGAACGCGTCGAAAATCTTCGGAAGTTCCGCTTCCGGCACGCCGGGGCCACGGTCGGCCACGGTGATGGAGACGATGGCATCGCGGGGGTCCGGCACGGCTTGGACGCTGATCGTTCCGGCTTCCCGGTTGCCGTAGCGCAGGGCGTTGCGCAGGAGATTGGCCAAGGCACGCGTGAGCCCGGCGGGATCAGCCAAGACGTGCAAACCGGCGGGAATTTCCAGATGGATACCGGGGCCGTCGGGGACTTCGCGGACCACGGCCTCGCGCGCCGCCGCAAGTACGTCCACCGGCTGCGGACGGGCCGCCGGGGCTTCCAGCGAAGCGCGAGAGAACACGAGGAGTTCGTCCACCAACCGGGCCATTTGTTCGGCTTTTTCCATGGCGGAACGCGCGTAGGTTCCCTGGCGTTCGTCGGCGGCGTGTTGTTCGATGATGCCGAGCGTCATCTGGAGCTTGGCCAGCGGAGCGCAGAGTTCGTGCGCCACGTCGCTCAGGAAGCGTTTCTGACCGCGCAACAAACCGTCGAGCCGCGCGGCCATGCGGTTGATAGCTTCGGCCAGGACGCCGAGTTCGTCGCGGCGGCGGCTGGAGACGCGGGCGTCGAGCCGGCCTTCGGCGATCTCGCGCGCAGCGTGCGTGACCTGCCCGATGGAGCGCGTAATCCCGCGCAACAACGGCAACCAGAACAACACCGAGCAAACCACCGCCGCCGCCCCGAGCCGCAGCCACGGCGCGGGGTCGATGACCAGGCCGCCCATGCTGGCCGAGGGACTTTCGGCAACGACGTACAACGCCAGCGGACTGCCCGCACGCGGGTTGTCCACGTGCGCGTTGACGAGCAGCCAGTAGCGGGTCGGCGCATCGGTGTGGATGAACGCGCGGGTTGCCGGGGCAGCGGGCCGCAGGTGGATGCGAACCTCGGCAGGAACGTCGTTCACGGAGCCGAGCAGGTGGCGGCCATGGTCGTCGAAGAGTCCGAGGTGGACGTGATAGGCGTCGGCGAAGCGTTCGATCACGTCGTCCCATTCGTCCGGCTCATGGGTGTCGAGGTCATCGACAATGAGGTCACGCATGGCATCGACGCGCTGCTGGGCGTGGCTGGAGAAAATCCAGTCGAGATTGAAACGGTAATCGGCGCTGAAGATCAGGAGAAAGCCAGCCAGCAGCAACGCGAGGTTCAGGAAGAACCACAGCAGAATTTTGAAGGGCAGCGGCAGACGCGAGAACACGGTGGGAAAAACGGAATCTCACCGCTCGGCGCGCCGACAAAGACTTTTCGTCATCACCATCCTTTAGGAATCGCCTGCGTCAGGTTCTCCGGCGCGCCGGTTGTCACGAGGATGTTGTCCTCGATCCGCACCCCGCCGACCGGGATGCCTTTTTCCGCCAGCGGCCAGTTCACTGCGTCGCGGTATTTCTTGCGGCGGGCGGGGTCGTTGAGCAACGATGGAATGAAGTAGATGCCTGGCTCGACTGTCACCACATAACCGGGAGCAAGCGGCAGATTCATGCGCAGGTTCTTCAAAGCCGGGTCGGTGAACGGCTCGCGCCCGGGGAGCCGCCCGCTCGCGTCGCGCACTCCCAAGCCGACCAGATGCCCCAGACCGTGCGGAAAAAATAAGGTGTGCGCGCCCTGCTCGACCAGCGAGGCGGCGTTTCCACGCATGATCTTCATGTCCACCAGACCCGCCGTCATTTCGATGGCCGCTTGCAGATGGATGTCCTTCCATTCCGCGCCGGACACGCAGCGCGCAACGGCGGCTTGCTCGGCGGCGAGGACGATCTGGAAGAGGTCGCGCTGGAAACCCGTGGGCTTGCCGCCGACCACGTAGGTGCGCGTCACGTCGATCACGTAGCGATCCACCTCCGCCCCGGCGTCCACCAACACGAACTCGCCCTTTTTCGCCACCCGGCCCGACGGCGAGAAATGCAGCACGGCGGAATTGGAACCCGTGCCGACGATGGTCCCGTAGCCGGTGCGGTCCGCCCCGGCGCGGAAGAAGGCGGCTTCCAGTTCGATCTGCAAGGCGCGCTCGGTGACGCCGGGTCGCAGGTGAGCGCGCAAAGCCTCGAACCCGGCGGCAGTGGCCGTGGCCGCGTGGCGCAGGGAAGCCAGTTCCGCCGGGTCTTTCGGGCGGCGCGCGTGGGCGAATTTTTCGCGGACGGCGGCGGTGCGGGCAACATCGGCACGCACCCCGCGCAGCACCGCGCCCAGGTTGACAATTGTGCGCCCGCGCCGGGTGGTCAGCCACGGTTCCAGACGGGCAAGCGTTTCGCCGGGGTCCTGCGCGCGGGCTTCCCAGACGCGTTCGGCTTCCGTCACGTCGGGCACGAAGCTCGTCCAACCTTTGACTGGGCCGCGTTTCGGATCGAACGCCACCACGCCGCCGGGGCTGTCTAGACCCGCAAGGTACACGTATTCCGAGTGGGCGCGGAAGGGATAGGTCTGGTCCGTGCCTTCGGGCAGCGGCACCGGTTCGCCCGCGCCGACGAGGAGGATTTCGTCCGTGAGTTCCAGGGCTTGCGCCACGCGCTCGCGCCGGGCGGTCAGGGAAATCGGGTCGGAGCCGGATGGCATTTTAGTTCGCAGGTGTTGCATGTTATTTCATCGCGAGGATCGCAATGAACAGTTTTGGGTTATATATTTCCCATCGTAAACATCACGGCGCGTCCGGGTTGATCAGCAGGTAGCCAACCGCGCGCACCGTGCGGATGAAACGCGGATTCTTGGGGTCGTCGCCCAGCTTGCGGCGCAAGCTCCAGATGTGCACGTCGATGGACCGATCCAGGCCGTCGTACTGACGCTCGCCCAGCGTTTCCAGCAGGTGCTCGCGTGTGCGGACCCGGCCCCGTGCCCGCGCCAGACTTTCCAAAAGATTAAATTCGAGCGCCGTCAGTTTAAGCGTTGTGTCGCCCAACACCGCCGTGTGAGCCGACGGGTTGATCCGCAGCGGGCCGACGACGATTTCCGGCTCCTCGCGTTCTTCCCGCCGCCCGCCGGTGGCACTGCCGGGAGCGGTGGTGACGCTCGCCGGTGGGCGGGTCGTGCTCCGACGCATCACCGCGCGCAAACGAGCGAGCAATTCGCGGGAGGAAAACGTCTTGGGCAGGTAATCGTCCGCGCCCATTTCCAAGCCCACGATACGGTCGGTTTCCTCGCCCCGCGCGGTCAGCATCAGCACGGGGACATCGGAGATTTTGCGGATGCGCCGGAGCACCTCGAAGCCGTCCGCGCCGGGCAGCATCACGTCGAGGATCACCGCTGCAAAATGTTCCGCCGCCGCGCGTCCCGCGCCAGCCACGCCATCGTGCTCGGCCACGGTCTCGTAGCCGAGCGGCCCGAGGTATTCCCGGATCAACTCGCAGAGTTCCCGGTCGTCGTCGATCACGAGTACGCGCATGGTTTTAACGGAGTCTTAACAATATTTTTCTTCCCGGCAAACGGGACCTTAACACTCAGAGCTTAGAGGTAGGAAGAAATCTCTCCGCCCGTCGTGGCGGTCAGCGACATTCCATACACCAGAAACCACTTATGAAAAAGTCCCTCACCACCGTTCTCACCCTTGCCACCGCCGGAGCGTTGTGGCTACACGTTCCCCGCGTTTCCGCCCAGGACGACGCCCCGCCGCCTCCCCCCGCCGGTGCTCCGGCCGGCGCTCCCGGCGCAGGCGGCCCCGGCAACCCGGGCGCGGATTTCCGCGCGCGCATGGCTGAGCGCATCAAAACGCAACTGAAAGCCTCCGACGAGGAATGGAGCGTGATCCAGCCGTTGCTCGAAAAAGTGGAAACGAAGATGCGCGAATCCATGGGTGGCCGTTTTGGCGGCATGATGGGCGGCGGCGGCGGACGCCCCCAGCGCGCCGAGAATGCGGGCGACGGCGGCAACGGCGGCGGTGGGCGGCGTGAAGCACGCGAGGAGCGTGAAGGCGGCGGGGGCGGCGGACGCCCCGAACGCGGCCCGGGCCCGGGACGCGGCGGTTCGCCCGAGGCGCAAGCTCTCACCGAGACGTTGAAAAATGACAACGCCTCGACCGATGAGATCAAGACCAAACTGGCTGCCGTCCGTGAGCAGCGCAAGAAATCGGCTGCCGAGTTGACCCAGGCCCGCGAAGACCTCAAAAAGGTGCTCAACATGCGCCAAGAGGCAAGCCTCGTCGCCATGGGCGTTCTGGACTAAAACCAAACCTAGTTGGCACAGGACAAGCATCCCGCCGACCGGCAATCCATTTCCGGCGGCGGCAGCTCCGGTCAGTTCCGCCGCTGTTTCGCTGTTTAAACGCGAGTTGTTGCTGTAGATTGCAGACTGTCACAACTCCCCCCTCCCCGTGATCGAAACCGAATCCCTCCCAGCGGTCGGCACCAACGGCGCCGCCAGTCATGCCTCGAGCGTCGATCCCGCCAACGAGGCCCGCACTGCCTTGGTGGCGCGCATGGTCGGAGACCGCCAATTATCCGCCATGGACGCCGATGCTCTCGCGCGTCTCGGTCCCGCCGCGCCCGCGACGGAGGAAGAGATTCTCCAGTGGCTCGCCGAGGAGTACGGCCTGGCCTACACGGCGTTGGAAAATTCCGATCCCGACCGTTCGATTCTCTCGCGTTTCCCGGCCCGCGTGCTGTTGCGGGAGGAAATGTTGCCTCTGCGCGAGGAAAACGGGCACGTCGAGGTTGCGCTGAGCCGTCTTTTCGCCGCGCCGGGTTTGGACAGTCTCAAATCCTTCACCGATCTCAAGCTCCAGCCGATCCTTGCGCCGAGCCACGCTCTGCAACGCGAAATCAAGAAGCACCTGGGCGTCGGCGCGGACACGCTCAACCAGTTGGAACAGGAGGAAGGGTTCCAACTCGTCGCCGACGACCGCCAAGACGACGGCGATCTCGACAAAGCCGCCGAGGACGCCAGCATCATCCGGTTCGTGAACCAGATTCTCGGCGACGCGCTTGCCCAGCGGACCTCGGATATTCACGTCGAACCGTTCGAGCACGAACTGCGGATTCGTTACCGCATCGATGGCCTGTTGCAGGAGGTGTCGGTGCCCGCGCAGATCAAGCGATTCCAGCCGGCCATCGTGTCGCGCATCAAGATTCTTTCCAATCTCAACATCGCGGAGAAACGCATCCCGCAGGACGGTCGCATCAAGATCCGCGTCAAGAACAGCGACGTGGACATCCGCGTTTCGGTGATCCCGATGCTGCACGGCGAGGCGGTGGTGATGCGTCTGCTGCGGCAGGGAACGGGGGTCGTCGGGCTGAACAATCTCGGCATGGGCGAACGCGAGCAGCGGCTTTTCGAGAACGTGCTTTCCATGCCGCACGGCATCGCGCTCGTCACCGGGCCGACCGGCTCGGGCAAGACGACCACTTTATACAGCGCGCTCAACCAGATCAACGATTCGGTGCGCAAGATCATCACCATCGAGGACCCGGTGGAGTATCAGCTCAAAGGAATCAACCAGATTCAGGTGGCGGAAAAGGCCGGGTTGACGTTCGGCAAAGGGTTACGCGCAATTTTGCGCCATGACCCGGACGTGGTGCTCGTGGGCGAAATCCGCGATCAGGAAACGGCGCAGATTGCCGTGCAGGCATCGCTGACCGGCCACATGGTTTTTTCGACGCTGCACACGAACGACGCGCCGGGCGCGCTGACGCGTCTGGTGGACATGGGCGTGGAACCGTACCTGGTGGCGTCTTCGTTGGAAGCCGTGATGGCGCAGCGGTTGGTGCGCGTGCTCTGCCCGGAGTGCAAGACGGAGGATACCACCGTGCGCACGCGGGAGTTGCGCGCCAACATCCCGGCGTTGCGGGACACGTTTATCTGGGGCGCGGTCGGCTGCAAGGCGTGCCGGATGACGGGATATTCGGGTCGGCAGGCGCTCTTTGAACTGATGACGATGACGCCGGGCATCCGGCAGGTCCTCTTGCGGGGCGGGTCGAGCCTGGAAACGAAGGAGGTCGCGCGGAAAGAAGGAATGCGGACGCTCATTGAAGACGGCTGGCGGCTAGTGAAACAAGGCACGACAACCCCGGCGGAGGTCATGCGTGTTTCCAAGGACGAGGACGGGTTGGGCGGGGAGAAGTGACCAACGATTTCCTCCCATGCCCCTTTTTGAATACAGAGCGGTCGGCCCGACGGGCACAATCTCGCAAGGCAAGCTCGAAGCCGGTGGCCGGGGCGAAGCTGCCGCGACCATCGAAGGCCGTGGCCTGACCCCGCTCAAGCTCTCCGAAATCGGCGGCGCACCAGCCGCTGCCGCTCGTAAAACCGCTGCCCTCGGCAACGGCGGCGCGCTCAAGCTACCCGGCAATTTCAAATTAGAGGGATTTCAATCCAAGAGGGTTTCGTTTTCCGCGCTGGAGGATTTTACGCGTTCGCTCTCCAGTTTGCTCACCGCCGGAGTGCCCCTTTCCCGGGCGTTGACCATTCTCTACAAGGAATCCAGCAACCCCGCTGCCGCCGCGAAATGGCGCGAACTCCACGACACCGTCATCGACGGCGCGCCGCTCGCCAAGGCGATGGAAAAATCGCCCGAGGTGTTCCCGCGCATCTACACCGCGATGGTCGAAGCCGGGGAAGCGGGTGGATTTCTCGACGTGGTGCTCGGCCAGATCGCCGACTTCCAAGCGCAGGAAAAAGAACTGCGCGCCAAAGTCAGCGCGGCGATGATGTACCCGCTCGTTCTGATGACCCTGGCGGTCGGCGTGGTCATCTTTTTGATGGTGTTTTTCATCCCGCGCTTCCAGACACTTTTCGAGGGTTTCAACGCTGCGCTGCCGCTGCTGACGCGGGTCATCGTCGGCATGAGCGACGTGATCCGTCATTACGGTCTGTACGTGCTCGCGGCCCTCGGCGCGGCGTTTTACTTCGGGCGGACGATGTTCGCCAGCGACGACTTCAAGCGCAAAATGGAGAACGTTCTGCTGCGCGCGCCGGTCGTCGGGCCGCTGGCGGCGCAGATCGCCATGGCGCGGTTTTGCCGGATGCTCGGCACGTTGCTCGGGGCGGGGGTCAACCTCGTCAACGGCCTTCAGGTCGCGCGGCGTTCACTCGGTTACCAGACGTTGATCGACCTCGTCGCGGATTCCACCGAACGCGTCAAGAAGGGCGAGACCCTCGCCGCTAGCCTCGCGGACGCCCGCTCGATCTTCGGCGGCTCGACGCTGGAAATGATTTCCGTCGCGGAAGAGAGCGGTCGGCTCGACGTGGAACTGGTCCGGCTGGCGGGTGTGACGGAGGTCACCCTGGACCGGCAGTTGAAGACCGCCGTTTCGCTGGCCGAACCCCTCATGCTGTTCGTCATCGCCGGGTTCATCGGCGTGATCTTCATCGGCATGGTGATCCCGATTTTCACCATTCAGGATTACATCAAATAGTCGGCGCCACTTTTACCAACCCAAACCCATCCCATGAAACGTTCCGCTTCCCCGCTTCGCCGCCAGACGGCGTTCACCCTCGTCGAAATGCTCCTCGTGCTGGTCATCCTGGCCACGCTGGCGGCCATCGTCATCCCCAAGATGGCCGGGCGCAGCCAACAGGCGAAAGTCACCGCCGCGCAGTCGGATATTTCGAGCATCGAGATGGCGCTCGATTCCTTCGAGGTGGATAACGGGTATTACCCGAAGACGCTCAACGACCTCAACGACGCGCCCGCCAACTCCCCGGGCTGGAAAGGGCCGTACCTCAAGAAAGGCGTGCCGCCCGACCCGTGGGGCAACAACTACGTCTACGACAATCCCGGCAAGCATGGCAACAGCGGCTACGACCTGATGTCGTCCGGCCCCGATGGCCGCGCCGGGACGGACGACGATCTGACCAGTTGGAGCACGAAGCGATAACGACATGACCGGAGGGCGCGCACACCCGGGGGCATTCACGCTCGTCGAGTTGATTCTGGTGATGGCTCTGCTCGTGGTGATGCTGGCCGTGGCCGCGCCGTCGCTCGGGCGGTCGTTTCGCCAGCGCAACCTCGACCAGCAGGCGTCCCGGTTGCTCGCGCTCACCGAATACTGCCGCGACGAAGCCGCCAGCCAAGGCGTGCCCATGATCGTGTGGATCGACCCGGACAGCCGACGTTTCGGGGTCGATGCACACGCGGGTTACCCCGCCAACGCCCAGCGCATCAAAGAATATCTGTTGCCCGAGGATTTGACCTTTGATCCGATTGACGGCGCGCAGGCATCCAAGACCGAGGGACATGGTTTCGACGTGGCGGAATTCACCCCGGACGGCACGCTCGATCCCGCGAGCGCGGCGACCATCCGCATCAGCGGCCACAACCACGCCGACGTGGCAACGGTCGCGCAGACGGCGGACGGATACGGCTATCAAATCGTGAAGGAGGGCGCGAAACCGTGACGAGCAGAGGCCGGGGCCGCCGGGCAGGTTTTACCTTTGTCGAAGTGCTGGCGGCGATGCTGTTTCTGGCCATCGTGGTGCCAGCCATCGTGACGGCGTTGACGCTTTCCAACCGCGCCAGCGAGATGACCGACCGCGGCACCACGGCGGGTCAGTTGGCCGAGAACAAGCTCAACGAAATGTTGATCGGTAACGCGTGGCAGGGCGCGTCGAATACCAGCGGCGACTGCGGCGCGGATTTTCCCGGTTACCGCTGGGAGTTGACGCAGGAGCAGTGGACCGGGGATTCTGCGGCGACGATGACGCAATTAAAAATGGAGGTCTTTTTCCAGACCCAGGGAACAGAGCATGGCGTGGCGTTGACGACGCTGGTAAGCAACCCGGCGACGACTGCTACGAGCACGGGTACCGGCACGTCGGGGGGGACGGGATTGCCATGAAACCCCCGCGCGTGAACGGCCATCGGACCGGGGGGTTTACCCTGTTGGAGATTCTGCTTGCCTCCGTGGCGGCGGCGTTGATTCTCGTGGCGATCTACGGCGTTTTCACCCAGGCCATCCATTTGCGTGACCGCGCCGCTGCCCGGGTACGCGATTCCCGGCTGCGCGAGCGGGCGGAGAGAATCCTGCGCGACGATCTCAACAACGCGCTGGTTTCCGGGGGCTTGTTGGCGGCGACGCTGACGGGTGGAACGACGAGCACCGGCGGGCCTGCCGGAGCCGGGATGCCCGGTTATCTGAAATTTACCGCCACTAATGGCAAGAGCAGCAGCGGTGATGTGGCCAGCGACGTACAGCAGATCGAATATTACCTGACCCCCGCCACCGGCCCCGGTGCGGGCAACGGGCAAAGCAGCGGCGTGCTGACCCGGGCCGTCACGCGCGACCTGCTCGACGCGACAACTCAGACCGTGCCGAAGGAGGAATCCATCCTCACCGGCGTGCAGGCGTTGCAGGTGCAGTTCTACGATGGCTCGACCTGGCAGGACTCCTGGCAATACACGACCACCGAATCCACCGCCAGCGACAGCACGGCCACGGCGTCGAGCACGACCACCGCGTCCACCGGTAGCACGGTCACCTTGGGCAACGCGACGCTGCCCGAGGCGGTGCGTGTGAACGTGATCCTCGCGCCTTCCGTGCCGAACGGCCAGCCGCCACCGCCCATCGAGGTCCTCGTCCCGTGGACGACCCAGTCCTTCATTGCCACCCCCAGCCCGTCACCCTCCTCATGAAGCCGACGGGGATTCTTCAAACGACTCCGGCGAGAACAAGCGTCGTCCGACAACAAGGTTCCATCCTGATCGTTGTGTTGGTCGTTTGCCTCGGACTCGTTAGCATGACGCTCGTGTTCAGCCAGGCCATGCTCCTTTCCTATCGCGGGGCCGACAACGAGATCGCGGGTCGCCAAGCCGAAGCTGCCATCCTCGGCGCGGAAAAATATGCGGAAACCATCCTGGCACAGGCACAGACCGCCAACGTCCTGCCCGACCGTGCCAACTACCAGAACACCGCCGTGCCGCTCGGAGACGCGTTCTTCTGGTTTATCGGCGAACCGCTCGCCAATGCCCCGGTCAATGTGCCCGCCTTCGCGCTGGTGGACGAGGCCAGCAAGCTCAACATCAACGCCGTCC